>JBKQUF010000230.1:0-15556 GCA_052140285.1 Limisphaerales bacterium
TGCAGTTGAAGCCGGCGCGCTTGAAGCGCAGCAGCCGGTCCGCCCAAAGGCCCGAGGGCACCCGGGCATATTCCATGCCTGCCGAGGCCACAAAAACACGCTGGCCGTTGATCAAAAATCCTTTTCCGTCGAAATTGTCCACCGCCTGGGCGGCGGGTTGCGGGGCGAACATGCTGTCGTTGGCGCGCGCGCCGGGCGGCATCAGCGGCGCCAATGAAAGCAGGACGCCCGTTATCAGGATTCTGCGGATTCTGTTCATATTATTTTGAGTTCTTCGGAGTTTTAGCAAAAATAAAAGCGTTTTGTTTATCAGCGTTCCACACAAGCCGTCCTTCAATCCCAGCGGGATTGAGTCATGACGTATCATTGCATCAGCCGGTAATAGACCGGGCCATTGGTAGCCGGCGGCACCGCCATCTGCCAATTACTGCCGACAGTTTGTGGCGCAGGCGACGTGACGTTCATCCAGTCGCCCAAAACCAGGTTCGTGCATGATTGCAACGTAAAGCCCGTGTTGGCCATCGGCCAGGACAAGGTCAGGTTCGTTCCTGCCAGCGCCACGCCCATTTGCGGACGATTTGGCGGCTCCCAGGGATAGCCAAAGAACTGCAACTCGGCCACGTTGCCATAGCCGCCATTGGGCGAAAGGTAACGGACATACCGAAATGCCGATGTATTGGCAACTCCCGCCGGGGTGAACACGCCCGTGGCCGGCTGCGTCGTCACGGTGTTGAGCGTGACCGCGCCGCTGAAGTTGGCCTGGTTCGCGCCCTGGAAAATGCCGCCCACCATCCGCGATACAAAGCCTGAGCGCGGACAATAGCTGATTTGCGTGATGACGTTGCTCACGCTCGCGCCAAAATCCAGCCCCACCCAGTCACCGTTTGCGTTGGGTCCGTCAAAGAACGTGTTCAGGTTGTTGTCGAATACGTTGGTGATGGTGCTGCCGTCGTTGTCCCACGAACCCGGTGTGCCGATGATGGCGCCCGCAAGTTCTGGGAAGCTCAACGCCGCTTCGGGGCTGTTCGCCGTTTCGCTGCCGCCAACAATGACGTTGACCACGTAATAACATCCGGCACCGACCGGCGCGTCGAGGTCAGTGAAGCTGGTGGTGGTGAGGCCGGTGGCGATGATCGTATAAGGGCCGCCGCTGGTCAGTGAGCGCTCCACAATGTAGCTGGTGGCGTTGGTGACAGCGTTCCAAGCGAGGCTGACCTGGCTGCTGGACACCGCCGTGGCCGTCACCGACATCGGCACCGCACCGACCTGCGCGCTGTTGGCGCTTTCACCACCGGCGTTGACCGCGATGACCACGTAGAAGTAAGTGGCGCCGACAGCCAGGCCACTGTCGTAGTAGTTGGTGGTCCCGGTTGCGCCAGTGGTGATGATCGCGTAGGGGCCGCCGTTGGTCAACGAGCGCTCCACAATGTAACTGGTGGCGTTGGTGACCGCATTCCAGGAAAGGTCAATCTGGCTGGTGGAAACTGCCGTCGCGGCAAGACCGCTTGGCGCCGGCGGCAGCGGTACCGAAGCGCCCGCTAAATAGCCATAAAACTGCAGCTCGGCCACGTTGCAATAGCCGCCGTTGGGCGAGAGATAGCGGACATAGCGAAACGCCGACGCATTGGTAATGCTCACCGACGTGAACACGCCCGTGGCCGGCTGCGCCGTCACGGTGTAGAGCGTGACCGCGCCGCTGAAGTTCGGCTGGTTGGCGCCCTGGAAAATGCCGCCGACCATGCGCGATGCAAAGCTCGCGCGCGGACAATAGTTGATCAACGTGATGGCGTTGCTCACGCTCGCGCCAAAATCCAGCCCCACCCAGTCACCATTTGCGTCGGGTCCGTCAAAAAACGTGTTCAGGTTGTTGTCGAACACGTTGGCGATGGTGTTGCCGTCGTTGCTCCATGAACCCGGTGTGCCGATGATGGCGCCCGTGAGCCTGGGGTGGCGCAACGCCACTTCGACGCTGTTTGCCGTTTCGACGCCGCTGATAATGGCGCTGACCACGTAATAATATTCAAGCCCGACGAACGCCGCGTTGTCGGCGTAATTGGTGGCAGTAATGTCGCTGGCAATGGTCGTGTAGGGACCATCGCTGGTGAGGGACCGCTTGACATTGTAGCCGGTCGCATTGACGAGGGCATTCCATGCCAGATTGGCTTGGGTACTGGAGGCCACACTCGCGGTCAAATTTGTGGGGCCGGCCAGCAGCGCCACCGGGGCGGTGATGGTGCCGGACACATTGGTGAAGTTACTCCAACGATAGGTTTTTCCTGAAACCACAATGTTTCCGGACGCGCCCAACGCGAACGCAGAGAGATTGGTGCCACTGGCCGTGTTGCCATTGACGGATTGAAGGGTGCCAGTAAGGTTAAAAACAAGGGTGTTGCTGCCACCGCTGCTGGCGGTCATTTCGGGATCGATTGTCGGCAAGCCGCTGATGTACACGTTGTCATTGCCGTTGCCGACGCCCAGCCAGGTGGACGAGGTATGGATGTCGCCGGAATCGTAGAAATTCAGGTTGCCGGGCCAGCCAAAACCCAGCCACCCTCCGCTAATTGTGCCGGTGTTGGTAACATAGGCGGTGCCCCAAGGGGCGCTGGAATAGGCGGCAATGGATACGGCAAAAGGTTCGCCGGAGGCAATCGTGCCTGAATTGTAAAAATACATGTTGCCAGTGTTGCCATCATTCTCCATCCAGACCCCCTCGCCACCTTGGCTGCCCTGGCCGCCGCTGTTCATAACCGTTCCCGTGTTGATGAAGGTCACGTCGGCGTTATTCGCGCCGAAGTAAATTCCCGAAGCATCCCCCTGGGAACCCGTCATGGTTGCGGTCATGGCACCGTTATTGATCCAGGTTATGTTATTCTGGTCGTCCCACATGGCTCCGTCGTGGGCGATGTTGGTCGCGCCGCCAATTGCACTGACCGTGATCGAGCCGTTGTTTACGACATAGATGGGAGACTTATCGCTGGGATCGTAGGTAAACACGTCAATGCCGGCGCAATAAGCCTGGTTGGCGGTGGTTCCCTGCGTGGAGCCCGTGGCGGTTGCCCTGATCGTTCCATTATTGATGATATACTGCGCACCGCCGCCCGACGTGTAAATTCCCGCCGCATAATAGGGTGCGGTTGCGCTCCAAGTGCCACCGGCATTATTGGTGGCATTGACGTTGCCGGTCGCATATACCCCGGCCGCCGTGCCATCGTTGTTCCATACTTCCCCGTCCATCGTGCCCGAATTGTTAATGGTGACCTGATTCTCTTCCGCATAAACTCCGACTCCGAAGGCCTCGCCTGAGCCGGTGACAATGCCCTGGATGAGTCCGCCTGAATTATTATTGATGGTGTTCGTGCCCCCGCTGAACTCATCCAGCAGACCGACTCCATAGTAGTAAACCCCCGACCGGGTGACACCGGGCGTCAAATCCCAGCCGAATAGAGGGCCGGTGTCGGCCGGCAATGTGGAGCTGTCATATATCATTGGTCCGGAATTGGTGAAAGTTCCCGCGGCAGTGATCAGGGTGTTGCCATCAAAAATGTTTTCTCCTCCTTGCCATGGATACTCTATGTAGTTTGAAAATTGCGCCAACGCGTTCGAGGCGGGCAGGGCGCACAGTAACGCGAGGAGTCCTGCCCTCAGAAAGGAGCGTCTCACCAGAGTCCACGGACAGCCTGTGACCTGATGCTCGGCCTTCGTGTTTGGGGATTTTTTTGGATTTGATTTCATGGTTTTACTTTTTCAAACTTTTGAGGTGCCAAAATGTCGTGCGCGAAGCATGCTGCGGCGCCTGCTACAAAACCGAACAACAAGTCCCACAGCGATCAAGGTCTTCATCGTCCACAACCAGTATTCCCCATGTATGAAAACATTAAACCGATGCTGCCAAGGATTTCTAATATTTAAGCATAAAACACGCCATCGACTCTATCAAGTGAAATCCTCATTTTGGCCTATATTTGGAATAAGAAAGCTTGGCGAAAAGCATAGTAAATATGCCTATGCGCAAAGCGTCTTTACACATTGGGGGCGGATGAAGGGTGGGACACCAGAGACTTGTTTCTTTAGTTCCTGCGGGGGAATTTAATTGTCAGGGCCGTGGGGTAGGAAGCCTTGCTTTACGGCAGCCAAGGGAGGCTTGCCACTATAAAAAAACGGCGCGGAACCCGTCCGCGCCGTCAACAACCAAACTAAACCAAGTTCAGGCAATCGTGATGTTTTTATCCAGGTAAACGTCCTGGATGAGGTTCAACAATTTCACGCCGTCTTTCATCGGGCGTTGGAACGCTTTGCGTCCGGAAATCAATCCCGTGCCGCCGGCGCGCTTGTTGATGACGGCAGTTTTGACCGCATCGGCGAAGTCGTTCTTGCCCGCTTCTCCGCCGGAGTTGATGAGGCCCGCGCGGCCCATGTAACAGCACACCACCTGGTAACGCGTCAGGTCAATCGGATGATCGGTCGTCAACTGCGAATAGACCAGGTCGCTCGTTTTGCCGAATTTTTGGAGCGACTTGTAACCGCCATTGTTGGTGGCTTGCTTTTGCTTGATGATGTCCGCTTCAATGGTCACGCCCAGGTGATTGGCCTGGCCGGTGAGGTCGGCGGAATTATGATAATCCTTGTCCGATTTGAATCCCGGATTGCGGAGGTAGCACCACAGCACCGTGGCCAGGCCCAGTTCATGCGCGCGCTGGAAGGCTTTGCTGGTCTCGATGATTTGATGATGGCTTTCCGGCGAGCCGTAATAGATGGTGGCCCCGACGGCGACCGCACCCATGTTCCACGCCTGCTCGACCTGTCCGAAATAGATTTGGTCAAAGCTGTTGGGATAAGTGATCAATTCGTTGTGGTTCAACTTGACCAGGAAGGGGATCTTGTGCGCGTACTTGCGCGCCACGGAGCCGAGGACGCCCAGGGTGGAGGCGACTGCGTTGCAACCGCCTTCGATGGCGAGCTTCACGATATTCTCAGGATCGAAATACTCCGGGTTGGGGGCGAAACTGGCGCCCGCGGAATGCTCAATGCCCTGGTCAACCGGCAGGATGGAGACGTAGCCGGTGCCGGCCAGGCGTCCGTGGTTGAAAATGTCCTGGAGACTGCGGAGCGTTTGCGGATTCCGGTCGGTGGCCGAGTAAACGCGATCGACGAAGTCCGGTCCGGGCACGTGCAATTTGTCCTTGCCGACCGTTTTGCATTCATGTTCGAGCAGGCCCTTGGCGCTGTCGCCCAATAATTTTTCAATTTCTTTGTTCATTATGGTCTTTCAGTTGTCTTGTGTTTGGTTCGTTCAGACACTAAATCGATATCAATGGATAATACCGCAAGCAGCAATCACCGCCCGGGCAATCATTCATACCACACCAAGATACCGGAATTGGCGTGTTCGACTGCGCCAATCTTGGCATTTATTGTCCAATTCTTGTCATTTCGCAATTCGTGCTTCCAAGCCGCGCCAAGCCATGTTACCAATCATGAGAACCGATACCACTCATTATGATCGAAAACGCCCTTGAAAAATTTCCCGCCGCCTACAAGCTTCGCGACCATACTCCGGTGACCGTGCGGCCGCTGGGCAAACGCGACGAAAGCAAATTGCATAAGTTCTTTCTGGTGGTGCCCGAGGAGGAGCGGTTGTACATCAAGCAGCCGATTTTCGACCGAACACTATTTCGCAGTTGGTGCCGCAACCAGGACCTGGACCGCAACCTGGCGCTGGTGATGTTTCACGGACAAAAGATCATCGGCGAGGCCACGCTGCATCAGCGGTTGGGCGGCTGGAAACGGCATATCGGGCTGATCACCCTGTTGACGCACCCGGATTATCGGGGACGCGATGTTTCCAAGATTCTGGTCTCGGAACTCATCGACATCGCGCGCCACGGCGGCCTGCGGCGGCTCGAAGCCGAGGTGAATGGCGAGCGGAAGATCGCTTTGAGCATTCTGGCGCAATTAGGCTTCAGCAAACTGATGGATTTGCCCGATTACGTCGTGGACATGAAGGCCGTCACTCACGATTACGTGCTCCTGGGCATGGAATTGAAAGTCGATGACGAATACGCCGGCGTGGGCGACTGAGGGACGATTAAGCGTTCGCACGGCGCGGTCGCGACGTAGGTCTTGCGATCCACCCCGAATTCGCGGGCAATCCGGCGTTGGAACCAGCCCTGTTTATGCAGGGCAACTATCGTTTGCCGTTGTGTCACTTTGAATGCACAGTGTCCGCACAGATTGGTGCTGGAAATTCACTCTTGCAGTTGTTTGTTAGGCCGCCAATTTCTTGCGAACGATGTTTTCTGCTGGTGCATACTGGTCAATAAACTCTCTGAGACTGTCTGGCCGTTTGAGGAGAAACCGGCGTGGCAAAATGCAGAATGGTCCGAACGATGAACATCTAACGACGTAAAATGGGCTGGCAAAACCTCGCACAATTGAAATATCCTCCCAGCGTAGCACTCGCTGGTAAAATGTCGGCACCGCCGAACGCAAACCATCGCGACCAATCTTGCAGCGAAGCATAAAGCACAAGCAACCGGCAAAGACAAAAGTCATGCCAATAACCATAACCACAAAACAACTGGTGAGTAATGGATCAGCCGTGGGAATAACGATGACGAAAAGCCCGACGACGAAGAAGCAAGCCATCGAAGGTATCGTAACCAACAGCGCCTTCAGATAACTAATCTCAAGCGTCGCATCTTGTGGCGTATTCATGGTAGTGTGCGTTTGACGGCCAGCGAAAAAAGCTGAGCCACCGCCGACTCGCGACGTGAACCGCGATAGCGGAACGGCCAGCGCCATCCACCTCCGCCAAGGCTACGGCGGACAGGACGGCGGTTAGATCCGGCAACTGGTTTAGGCCATCGGTTTAGATCTGCCATAATTCCAGAACAGGTAAATACCCAATATATCTGCAATCAAAAACACTAAAACAGTAACCGCGCTCACAAAATCTTTGTGCCTCAAGAGCAAATACAACTCTCTCTGATATGCAGCCTGAGTCTCTGCCGTCTTGCGCTCAACAGATGCTTGAAATGCCTGTGTGCGCTCACTATGACGATATGAGTCAGAAAGTATGTTCAGTGATGGGATGGTGGCTGCCAACCAAATCACTTTACAAACAATAACCGCTATGATCAAAACTCGATACATTCAAATCGCCAGGAATCACGGATGGTCTAACAGGTGGCTAAGGAAAAGTGGGGAGAACCGGCCTTCGGCCTAGTACCCGTTGATTTCATGGTGTCGGTTTAGCATTTTGGCTGGCCTTGTCAAATTTTTTTTCGCGAGAATGCCGTTCATGCCTGCCCCGGCAAAGCCAGAACCGTCGCGATGAATTTTGTCGGACATTTTCCCATGGGTATCCGCCTTCATTTCATGTTTCCCAGCAACATTACAGTTTGTCCGTTTTATGATTAACTCGACTGGATGACATCGAAATTTCAGAATTCGATGGGGAGCGCGGCCGTCCCGGTCGCCGTTCGAGGCGTCCCCGCCTCGAACCCTTCCGGCATTGCGCACAACCCGCGCGGCGCGTACTCCCTCAACGACCCAAAACAGCATTTTATTAAGCGTTTTCGCGGTTTTTCCCCCGGCGCCACGAATCTTTTAAGGCATTTTAAGGCGTATTTAGGCGTTTTTAGGTTACCCTGCTTTTCTACCACCCGGCGCAGCCAGCGCTTTATTGCACGTTTTTGCGGCCAGCCGAAAACGAACCCCTTCTTCACGCGAATTAACGTGAATTAACGCGAATTAACATCATGCTATCCCAAAAAACGAACCCAAATGAACCGACAACGAACCCATTATCCATCTCTTTCAGCGTTTCAGCACCGCAATTGTCAGATTTTCAGCGTTTCAGCGTTTGTCTGCAATCAAGTCCAGTCAAGCCCAGCCAAGCCAAAACAAACCGATGCGACCAAAATTTTGCAAATGAAACCAATCCGAACCCCTGGCGCCGGAGCGCCGATTTGCAATCGGCTTTTTTCGCATCAATCCTGGCGCCAAGCGACGTTCAAAGCCGGCTGTAAACCGGCGCTTCCGCGGCAGTACGCGGATGCGCCTGCCAACCGGAGCACTCCAATTTTCGATTGTGGTTCGGCGCGCGGAGTGGTAGTAAACGTCCATCAGTTTGATGGGTCATGAATCATAATATGCCCAAATCGCTTCCCGCGCGGTTGTTAAAATCCATGATGACGGACATCGTCAATTCGGCGATGGATGCCATTGTATCGGTGGATGAGGAGCAACGGATCGTCATGTTCAATGCCGCCGCCGAAAAGATGTTTCTCTGCCCGGCGGAGAATGCGTTGGGAAAATCGCTGGATCATTTCATCCCGGAACGTTACCGGACCGCGCACCGGCAGCATCTCGATGATTTTGGGCGTACGGGGACAACCACCCGAATTGGGAGCCGGTTGAGCACGCTGCGCGGTCTGCGCGGCAATGGCGAGGAATTTCCAATCGAAGCCTCCGTTTCCAAGGTGGAGATGAATGGCCGGAAGATTTACACCGCGGTCCTCCGCGATGTCACCGAACGGCAACGCGCCGAATTGGAAGTGCGCGAGCAGGAACGCTATTTCCGCTCGCTCATCGAATATGCCACGGATTTGATTACCCTGATGGACGACAAGGGCGTGGTCCATTTTCAAAGCCCGGCCGTCGAGCGCATTCTCAATTTGAACCCGGAAGCGTTGATCGGCCACAACATTTCAGAGTTTATTCATCCCGAGGATTCGCCGCGGTTGAGCGCGATGATCCGCCGGGCGATCACGAATCCGGACCAGCCCGTGGCGCTCGAGTGCCGGATGCGGGCACAGGACGGCGCGTGGCATTTGTTTGCCGCCGTGGGCCGGAGCTTTCCATACGGCGACGGGAAATGGGTGGTCTTCAATTCGCGCGACATCACGGCCAGCCGGAACCTGGAGGAACAGCTTTTGCAGGCGCAAAAGATGGAGGCGATCGGCTCGCTGGCGGGGGGTATTGCGCACGATTTCAACAACATGCTGGCGGGCATCCTGGGCAGCGCCGAACTGGTGCGCGAAGATTTGGGGACGAGCCATCCATCGCAGGAATATGTCCAGTCCATCATCACCGCCGCCAATCGCGCCCGGGAATTGGTGCAGCAAATCCTGACGTTCAGCCGGCGGCAGGAAAGCGAGAAACAAATTCTGCGGCTGCAACCGGTGATTGGGGAGTGCATCAAGTTGCTGCGCTCGACGATTCCCGCGATGGTGAAAATCACGCATTACGTGCAACCGCAATGTCCGCCGGTGCTGGCGGACCCCACCCAGTTTCATCAGGTGATCATGAACATCTGCACGAACGCCTGGCATGCCCTGCCGGAGACGGGCGGCCATATCGACATCAATTTGAAGACCGTCGAGGTGACGGCGGAGATGGCGGCCCAGCGGCGGCAATTGCCTCCCGGTTCTTATGTGCGGCTGGCCATCACGGACAATGGTTGCGGCATGGATGCGGCGGTCCGGGCGCGGATTTTCGAGCCGTTCTTCACCACCAAACCGGCCAACAAAGGGTCCGGCCTGGGGCTTTCCGTGGTCCACGGCATCATCAAGTCCCATCGCGGAATGATCTTGGTGGAGAGCGAACCGGGGAAAGGCAGCACCTTTGAAATTTATCTGCCGGCGCGAGCCACCAATCCGAAGGAATCGGTGCTGGCCACCCGCATGTCCGTGCCGCACGGGAACGGCGAACGGATTTTGTACGTGGATGACGAGCCGATTGTCGGCAAGTCCACCGAGGAATTTCTCAGGCGGCTGGGATATATCGTGACGCGATTCGACAAATCGGACGAGGCGTTGGAGCGGTTTCGCGAGGCGCCGCACGCATTCGACCTGATCATCACCGATTGGGCGATGCCGGGAATGTCGGGAACGGAATTGATCTCGGCGATCCGCCAGACGCGGCCGGAAATTCCGATGCTGTTGGTATCAGGATTTGTGGGGGCGCTGGCGGAAGGCATGGCAAAGGAAGCGGGGATAGCGGAGGTGTTGATCAAACCGGTGGAGATGGAATTGCTGGCCCAGGCGGTGGCGCAAGTGTTGTTGCGGGCAGCCAAGGCGGGACAGACGCAAGCGAAAGCGACGTAATGGGTTGATTCACCAGGAGAATTTTGCGAAAACGTTGATAGAGAGGGGGTAAGATAGATTGACAAAGGGAATGAAAAATGACATGATAGGCGGTGCATCGGGTTCGGGAATCAGAATAATTTAACCATTTTGCAAAATGAAAATTAAAATCCTCCTCATCGTGGCAGCGATGACCTTCGCATTACGGGCCGCCGCGCAAACCTACGATACCAATGGCGATTACGTCCAAACTTTCGCCGGTTACGGCGAGCAGGGTTATCTGGATGGACAGGGACTGCTGACGAAATTTTCCAATCCGTCTCAAATCGTCGCGGACACTTCGAGCAACCTTTACATCTGGGACAGTGGAAATTATCGCATTCGAAAAATCACTCCCGGCGGCGCGGTTTCAACACTGGCTGGCGGCGGCTATGAGTATCAGGGACAGGGAACGAATGTTTCCTTCTCCCTTTATTACAACATCGGAGCGATGGCCATTGACCACTTCAATACCATTTGGCTGATCGCATTCAGCGACTCCTATCCCAGCTATCCGTATCTCTTAAACATTCAAACAAACGGGTGGGTTTCCATTCAAAACGGCGGCGATGGTTTGACCAATCTTTCCACTTCCAGCGGCATTTGCTTTGATTCAGCCAATAACCTCTATTTTTCCGGCGGAAACGCGATCTGGCGTTATTGTCCGTCCACCGGCCTTTCCCAACTGTACGCGGGGAATGGGTCGTCCGGCTATTTTGATGGCAATGGAACGATTTTCCCTGAATTTAATGATCCGACCGCCCTGGCTTGCGATGAAGCGAACAACATTTACGTTTGGGATTCGGGAAATAATTTGATTCGCAGAATTGACCAAAGCCAAAACGTTGCCACGTATGCCGGAAGTAAAGGTAATGGAAATAATAGCGATGGCGTCGGCACCAATGCTGTCTTCGCTCCAATTTCCCAAATAGTCTGTGACAATTACGGGAATTTGTATGCGGTTTGCGGCTTGTATTATTATTATTATGGGGGAGGTTCCGGTGTTTGCGTCCGCAAAATCGACGCGCAAACGAATGTTGTGACCATGGCCGGGAGCTTCTCGCAATACAGTTACGCCAATGGCCCGGGCAATGTGGCGTTATTCAACGGCGCGGATGGCCTTTGTCTGTCCGGCGGCGTCATTTACGTTGCCGATGCAAACAACCAACGCATTCGCGACATCACCTTTAATCCCCAGCCGCAAGTCGTGGCCGGCGCCAGCCTCGGCATCGCCACTTACCCGGGCGTCAGCATCACCGGAGTGGTTGGCCGGACCTATCAAATCCAATCGTCGCCTGATTTGAACATTTGGACGACCGAAGCAACGGTCCTGCTGACTTCCAGTCCGTATCTGTGGATTGATCAAAATCCGATTGCGGGAAATAAATATTATCAGGCGGTGCTGTTGCCGTGATGTTCAATCGTAGCGTCAGGCATCCTTGCCTGACATAGAAGGTGGCTTCCAGCCGCCCGGATCAGCGCCTCAAAATTCAGCCGGCTTTGGATTTCCAATGCGTCACACATTATTGGCGGCCATGCCCAACCCCAAGCCTTTCAATCCGCCGCGCGGTCCAACGCCTCCAGCACCACTTTGCTGTAACTTGACGGCGATTGCAGCGGCGACGGCTGCGGCAGGATAATCGCCGGGGATTGCGGGTTCTTGGGATAGACCAACACCAGCGGCACGCCGGCGGCGCCATGCTTCGCGATTTCATCGGTCATTTGGGCGGGGGTGCGCGTGTAATCGGCCAGCAACGTTACCACCTTTAGCGCCTTGAGCCTGTCGGTGACCTTGCTGTTTTCCAGGGCCGGTTTCACAATGGCATTGCACGTCACGCACCAGCGCGCCGTGAAATCAACAATCACCGGTTGCCCGTCCGCGCGGGCCTGGGCCACGGCCTCCGGCGACCACGGCTGCCAATTGACACCGTTGACCGAGCCAATTTCAGAACCCGCCGCGACCGTTTCCGCCATTGCCGTTCGCCAGTGCAATTGGCCTTCGAGCGCATAGACATAACCGCCCATTAGTAAGATTAAAATGATTCCCAGGGCAACACCCCGTCCGCGCCGGCCGCGTTGGATGAACTCGCCAAAAATCCACGCGGCGAGCGCGAGGACGACCAGAAACACGCCCAGCCAGAATACGCGGGCGCCATAATCATCGGCGGCCACGTTGAACAGCCAGACCACGGTGGCCAGCATCGGAAATCCCATCGCGACCTTGAATCGTTGCATCCAGAGCCCGGGCTTGGGCAGCAATTTCAATAGCGCCGGATTGCTGCTCAACAAGACGTAAGGAGCGGACAGTCCCAGGCCGATGAATAGAAAGATCAGCACCACGATGGCCGGGCGGTTTTGTGAAAATGCAAAACCGAGGGCGGTGGCCAGCACCGGCGCAGTGCAGGGCGTGGCCAGGGCGGTGGCTAATACGCCGTTGAAAAACGCCCCGGGTGCGCCGTGTTTGGAGGCCAGTTTTCCCGCGGCATCCATCACCGCGCCACCGGGCGTCACCTCAAAAACACCAAACAGGTTCAGCGCCACGAGGGTTACCAGGACGGTCAGGCATACGACAAAAACCGGGTTGCCAAATTGCATTCCCCAACCGGCACGATGGCCAGCCGCATTGACTGCCACGACAATCGCCGCCAATGCCAGGAACGAAACCAATACGCCCAGGGCATAGAGCAGTCCCAGGTTGCGGACCCGGCGCGGTTCGCTGCGCGCTTCGCTGACAAATCCAAGGATTTTCAACGCAATCACCGGCAACACACACGGCATGACGTTGAGGATCAAGCCGCCGATGAACGCGTAGAGGAGCATCAAAGGCAGGATGGATGATCCGCTGGCGCTTTGTGCTGTGGTGGCTGAAGCAAGTGAGACGGTGCTATTGGTTTTTTGGGGGTTGGCAACGCCTTCGATTGAAGGCGGGTCACCGATTGTTGCATCAACTTCAAATCCTGACTGAAAACCGATGTTAAAGACAATCACTCCGGAAGCCTTTTTCGGCCAGTCGCCGGAGAATTTTTTGACCACTTTGCGTAATTCAAATAAATATAAATCGGGGTGCTTTAGGGTTTCTATTGGCGGCTGGATGTCGTAATTATCGCTGGCGTCTGGGTAAAAGTCGAAATCAGTCGGAAACCTTCCTCCGATGCCTGGAAGGGTTCCTGCAATGATCAGTGGCCGAGTATCACCGTCAGCCTGTTTTTCCCACCACATCTTGATGGACCAACTGGTTGATTGTTGCGGCACTTTTTGTTGCCAGGACTGAATCGCTGCGGCATCCGCGGAAGTTTTGGTTTCGCTGCCGATGGTCAGGGTCGCTTCAACGTCCTGGTTTGCCGGGATGCAGACATCTTTGCATTCGAGCCAGCTCACATTCGCCTTCAGATCGACTTCGCCTGGCGGCAGATTGCTTGCAATCGTCAGGGGGACCAGCAGCATTGTTTCGCCCGAGTACCCGTAAGTCGTGACTTCGGCGGGCGGGATTTTTTCCGGCAACGGCCATTGGATTTCTCCGGCGGTGATTCCCGGCGTCAATTGCCATTTGATCTGGGTCGGCATGCCCGCCTCGCCGGAATTTTTCCAGTACGTATGCCAGGCCGGATCCATTTTCATGTCGATTCCGGCCCAAATCGTATCGCCCGGCTTCACGGTATCGGCCGACAGCACCAGTTTCGCCTGCGTATGGTGGGCGGCCAAAGAATCGGCGGCGCCAGACAAGGGCAATTGGGCGTGTGAAGCCAATGCCACGCAGGCCGCCAACCACAGGCAAATCAGGATTCTAAAATCTCGCACACGGATTAGATGCCAGAATTGCCTTCCCGTTAGAAGGATTTTCAATGACAGCGCCATCCGCTCCCGCCATTTTGTCCGGAATGCGGCTTTGGACCGTGCATCCGAAATATCTCGACGCGAAAGGCCTGGTGGCGCTTTGGCGCGAAGCGTTGCTGGCGCAGAAGGTTTTGCGCGGCCAAACGCGCGGCTACCGGCATCATCCGCAACTCCTGCGCTTTGCCGGAACCCGGAACCCACCCGCCGCTCTGGCAACGTATCTCCAGGCCGTGCATGAGGAATCCGTCCGGCGTGGTTACCGGTTCGACGGCATAAAGATCGGAAAGGGGATGTTTCATGGAACGATTAAGGAGACCCGCGGTCAATTGCTGTACGAATGGAAACACCTGAAGCGGAAGTTGAAAAAGCGCGATCTGAAACGCCTGCGCGAATTTGCCGCGGTAAAAATTCCCGCGCCGCATCCGCTCTTCAAAATAATTCCCGGCGAAGTGCGCGCTTGGGAAAAATCCCAACCGATTCAACATTCAACCCGGCATTGCGAGGAACAAGCTGCGCCGGGTAACTGTCCAAACAACCTCAAAACCAAGGGCGTTTTATCAAAAGAGTGGCGAAATGAATCAAGGATTTTGCGCAAAATTTTGGAAAAATGTGGCAATTTGGTATATTGAAATACAACAATGCTGGCAACACCCGACATAATCCGCGAAACCGCTCAGCCCCATCGGCTGATGGAACTGGTGCCGGAATGGCAGCGAGTTCCATTATACCGCGATTACCCGTTTCATCGTCTGGCGGCGGAAGCGGCCGTTGACATCCCGGTTGGTTTTGACCAGTTTCCCTTCACCAGCAAACGGGACATCCTCCGGGATTTTCCGCGGAATTTTTTCCAGTCCGGTCAGAGTCTTGAGCGGTTGCTGGAAAACGATTTGGTGGAACTGGAACACACCTCCGGCACTTCCGAGGAACAATTGCCGGTGGTCTTTCAGCGCGACTGGTGGGATGCCCAGGAGGAGCGGGCCTTGCGCCTGAACCCATTCGTACGCCGCGTCCTGGATCAACACCCGAACGTCCGGCGCGCCACGCTCACCACGCCGGCCTGCAACGGACGGGTTTGTTTTTCCGCCTGGCGGTCCCGCGCCCGCCGCACGATGGGGACCACCCTCTTTGTGAATCAAGCGCGCATCCCCTTTCTTTTGAGCGATGAAGAAATGGCGCGAATGGCGGCGGAAATCACGGATTGGTCCCCGCAGTTTTTGGATGTGGATCCGGTGCATGGCGCCTGCTTTGCGCTTTATTGCGAGAAGCAACGTGTCCGGTTCCCGTCATTGCAATTCGTGTTGTGCAGCTACGAATTTGTCAGTGTGGTTCACCGTTCAATTCTTCAGCGCGTCTTTGGGGTTCCGGTTTTTGACCTCTACGGGTCAACGGAAACCGGACATCTGCTGATGGAAGGCGGAGAGAATTCCCCGAAAAATTCGCGCCTTGACCCCCTGAACCCCCGATGTTCCTCGACACGTCCGCCGGTTGCTTCCTTCTCCCCTCAACGGGGAGAAGGATTGAGGATGAGGGGTGTGAATGATAGCTCTCCCCCCGCTTTGTCTCTTGAGGTTCATGGGGATGGGGGTGCATTTTTA
>JBKQUF010000231.1:0-9547 GCA_052140285.1 Limisphaerales bacterium
AAGCGCAATAGCTGCATTCGTTTTTGCAGAGGTTGGAAATGTAGAGGGGGGCAAACAACACCAGCCGCTTGCCGTAGATTTCATCTTTGACGTGCCGCGCCGTGTCGAATATTTCTTCGAGCATCACCGGGTCGTCCACTTCCATTAAAACGGCGATCTCCTCGGCGTCGAGGCCTTTCAGTTCCCACGCCTTGGCCAGGGCGTCGCGAACCCGCCGGGACTGGTAAACCCGCGCGTTTTCGAGAATTCGTTCAATTTTTTCCGCGTCAATAAACGCGGCGGGTTTTTCGCATAATGTGGCGTTCATAATCGGTCTCCATTTTTTTGTTCAAGTTTGTTCTTTAGTTCGGTCCACGCCCTCTCCGTGGTGCAATCCGGAATTTTTTGGCTGTCAATGGTCACCGTGGGGCCGCGGTCGCAGTTTTCGAAGCAGAACGAGGCGCTGAGTTGGACCCGGTCCTGCAGGTTCTTTTCCCGCACCTGGTCCAACAGGCCGTGGAGAATGTTTTGGGAACCTTTCAAAAAGCAATTCGTGCCCGCGCAAACATTCACCTTTACCGTCCCGCCCCCCTGGCCATTGCCCAGCAAAATGGTTTCGTCCGCGATGCGCCGGCGGTTCTGATAATGTGTGTGCAGGAGGCGGTGCGCCATATGGCCCCCGATCTCACCAAGATGCTTTTGATAACATTCGGTGACATAATGGTTTTCCTGTGACTTGTGCAAGTCCAGGTTCTTGTCCACATCGTAAAGGCCTTTGGTTCGCAGGCGGCGGATGTCCGGGTCACGCGACACCGGCTGGCCCGCCCCCCCAATGCAACCGCCGGGACAGGCCATTACTTCGATCAAGTCCAGATCACATTTACCCCGATGCACCTTGTCCGCCAGCGTCCGGGCATTTTTCAAACCGTGGACGATGCCGAGTTTCAAAGTAATGCCGTCCACAGGCACTTCGACGATGCGCAATCCGTTTTCGCCGCGCACCGCCGGAAAGTCCGGGTTCGCCAGTTTCTTGCCGGTGACTTTTTCCGACGCGTAACGCAGCACTGCCTCGCTGACACCGCCGGAATTGCCGAAAATGACACCCGCGCCGGTCTTGAATCCCATTGGCATGTCAAAGGATTCCGGCGGCAGCTTCACAAACCGCAGTCCGGCCTCTTCAATCATCCGCGCCAGCTCCTGCGTGGTCAGCACATGGTCCACCTCCGCGACGCCATCCGAGGCAAATTCGGGCCGTTTGGCCTCAAATTTTTTCGCGGTGCAAGGCATGATGGAAACCATCACCAGATTCTCCTTTTTCACGCCCAGTTCCGCCGGCAACAATTCCTTGGCCAGCGCGCCCAGCATTTGTTGCGGTGATTTGCAAGTGGACAAATTCGGGAGCAATTCCGGGAAATATTGTTCCGCAAATTTCACCCAGCCGGGGCAGCAACTGGTAAATAATGGAAGCTTGGAGCCGGCGGCTTTTCGTTTTAGAAATTCATTCGCCTCTTCGACCACCGTCAGGTCGGCGCTGAATGAAGTGTCGTAAACCTTGTCGAAACCGAGACGTTTCAAGGCGGCGACCATCTGTCCGCGGGTCGATTCGCCTGAGGGCATGCCGAACAATTCGCCGATGGCAACGCGCACTGCGGGCGCAATCTGCACGACGACCGTTTTGGCCGGGTCGTTCAACGCCTTCCAAACTTCGTCCACCTCGGACCGCGGCGTCAGCGCCCCGGTTGGGCAGACGGCGGCGCACTGGCCGCAGTTGACGCACTCACCCTCGCCGAGATGTTTGCCAAACGCCGGCAGTACCGCCGCATCATGGCCGCGATAGGCAAAATCAATCGCCCCAATTCCCTGGATTTCCGAGCAGAACCGCACACAGTCGCCGCACAGAACGCATTTGTTCGGGTCCCGCACCAGGGACAACGAGGAATGGTCCACTTCCTTCATTTCATGCACCGGTTTGAAACGCACCTTCTGAATGCCAAGTTTCCGGGCCACGTCCTGCAATTGGCAGGAGAAACTTTTCGCGCAGGTGGTGCATTCGCGTTCGTGGTTGGCGAGGAGAAGCTCGATGGCAATTTTGCGAATCTCACGAATTTCTTCAGTTTGCGTCCGGATTTTCAGGCCTGGCTCAGGCACTGTTGAGCAAGCGCCCTGGATGCCGCGACCGGCGATTTCCACCAGGCATAAGCGGCACGCGCCGTAAACGCTCAAGTCGGAATGATAACAAAACGTCGGCAGATCAATGTCGGCCTTGCGGATCAATTCAAGAAGGTTGCGCTCGCCGTTGATCGGCACTTCCCGCCCGTCGATTGTCAAGGTCTTTACGGTTGTTCCTGTGGTTGTGGCACTCATGAATTTTCTCGGTATAATTTTGGTTGAATGGTTACACGCCGACGACGGCCTCAAGTTTGCAGGTGTCGGCGCAGGCGCCACACACGATGCATTTGGCCTGATCAATCACGTGGGGTTTCTTTTTCTCGCCGCTGATCGCGCCAACGGGGCATTTGCGCGCGCAGGCGGTACAGCCCTTGCATTTCACCGGATCGATGCTGGGTTTGGCCAGTGCTTTGCATTGGCCGGTCGGGCAATGTTTGTGAAAAACGTGCGCATCGTATTCGTGGCGGAAATAGCGCAGGGTTGACAACACCGGGTTGGGGGCGGTCTTGCCGAGACCGCACAACGAACCCTTCTGCACCGCTAGGGCGAGTTTCTCCAGCAAAGCGAGAGTCTCACCGGTGGCGCGACCCTCGATGATGTCATCCAGCATGGCCAGCATCTGGCGCGTGCCTTCGCGGCACAAGACGCATTTGCCGCAGCTTTCGCGCTGGGTGAAATCCATGAAGAACCTGGCGATACTGACCATGCACGTCTTTTCGTTCATGGCCACGAGGCCGCCGGAGCCGACCATCGCGCCCGCGCCGCGCAACGAATCGTAATCGAGCGGCAGGTCCAAATGCTCGCGTGTCAGGCAGCCGCCGGATGGGCCGCCGATTTGAACGGCCTTGAAGCCGTTGGGTTTCACCTTGCCACGCCGGTCGGTGATGCCACCGCCAATGTTGAGCACCACTTCACGTAGCGTGGTGCCGAAAGGCACTTCAATCAATCCGGTGTTGGCAACGTGGCCGGTGAGCGCAAACGTCTTGGTGCCCGGGGACGCCGAAGTGCCGAGTTGACGAAATGTGTCCGCGCCCTGGTTGATGATGCGGACGACATGCGCGAGGGTCTCGACATTATTGATGATGGTCGGCTTGCCCCATAAACCGCACTGCGCCGGGAACGGCGGTTTGGGCCGCGGCATGCCGCGCTGGCCTTCAATCGAGGCGATCATCGCCGTTTCCTCGCCGCACACAAACGCGCCTGCCCCCTCCATCACCTCGCAATTCAACTTCTGGCCGGAGCCAAATGCGTTATCACCCAGAAATCCCATCTTTTGAGCATCCTCCACGGCGCGGCGCATCCGCGCCACGGCGAGCGGGTATTCCGTGCGGACATAAATGAGTGTCTCATCCGCGCCGATGCCGCGCGCGGCGATCATCAGCCCTTCCAGCACGCTATGGGGGTTTCCTTCCATTACACTACGGTTCATGAACGCGCCGGGATCTCCTTCATCGGCGTTGCAAATAACGTACTTTTTCGCGCTCTTCTGCGCGCGCGCCGCCTCCCATTTGCGTCCGGTCGGGAAACCGCCGCCACCGCGGCCGCGCAGGCCGGACTTGGCAATTTCCTGACAAATTTGTTCGGACGTCATTTGCAGAATCGCCTTTCTCGCCGCTGCATATCCGCCGTGGCTGACGTATTCCTCAATATTTTCCGGATCAATCGTGCCGCACTCCTTCAAAACGAACCGTTGCTGGCGTTGATAAAAGGGAATGTCTCCCACCCCTTTGCAATGCTTCTTCGTGCCCGGATCGATGTAAAGCAGGCGGTCCACAATTGTTCCCCCGACCAGCGTCTGGCTGACGATTTCAGCGACATCCTCCACCTTCACTTTGGTGTAAAGAATTCCCTCCGGCAAAATTGTGACCAACGGTCCCATCTGGCAAAAACCCTGGCAGCCGCTTTTGTTCAACCGCAAATCATGCGCCGCCTCCGGCCTGAATTCTGTCGTAACCTTGATCCCGGCGGCCTTGATTTGATCCTCGAACGCCGCGATGACTTTGTACGCGCCATTGGCCACACAGCCGGTGCCCGCGCAAACCACCACGCGACGCTGCGGTGCGGCGCCGGTGCCCGACGCGGGATCCAAAATGTTTAGAATTTTTGCGCTCATGTTATGATTGCTCCTGGGCGACGATTTCCTCGACGAGTTTTACGCCATGTTCCGGCGTCATTTGGCCGTGGACTTGATCGTCCACCACCACAACCGGCGCGAGACCGCAAGCACCGAGGCACGCGACCGTTTCGACCGTGAACAGCATGTCGTCGGTGGTCGTTTTTTTCGCGTCAAGCTTGAGACGGGTGCGGATGGCGTCAAGGATCGGGACCGAATCCTTGACATGGCATGCCGTCCCATCGCACAACCGGATCAGGTGTTTGCCCTTGGGTTTGATTGCGAAATGTGAATAAAAAGTGGCCACGCCGAAGACGCGCGCCGGCGAGACGTCGAGCGCGGTGGCCACGTAGGTCAACACTTCCTCCGGCAGATACCGGTATTCCTCCTGCACGGCCTGGAGAATCGGCACCAGACGGGAGGATTTGCGTCCATGTTGTTCCAGGATTGTGAAAATTTTCACAAACTTTCTGTCTTGGGAATCGGGTTTAAGGTCTTTGCACATCGTGTTTTGATTTCGGTTAGTGAAGGGAACGCGCGATGACACCGGCAGATTTGGAAGCCGTCGGCGCCAGCGGTGTGTTCGATTGCAGTAATTTGGAAAGTTTTTGCGACAGCGAGGCCAGCGAGCAATAGAGGTCTTCGTTGTGAACGATAACGTGCGCCGGCACGCGCAGGCGTACCGGCGCGAAATTCCAGAGGGCCCGGATGCCTCCGGCAACCATCATATCGGCAACGCTTTGTGCCTCGGTGGCCGGCACGGTGATGATGCCGATTAAAATGTGCATCCGCTGAGCCAAATCCGTCAATTTATTCAGCGGCAAAACATGCTTGCCATGGATTCTTCCGCCGATCTTTGAGGGATCCAGGTCAAACGCGGCCACAATTTTTAAGCCGCACTGCTCAAATTTATTATACCCCAGCAGCGCTGAACCCATGCTCCCCGCACCGGCTAAAAACGCCTCATTCACATTTGTCCACCCCAGAAAATCCTCCAGTTTCTCAACGACAACTGTCAGAACGTAGCCAATCCGTGGACGTCCGACGATGCCGACGGATTCCAGGTCTTTGCGGACCTGCGTCGGATCCAAATCCAGATCCAAACCGATGTCCGTGCAGGACACAAACTCCCGTTTCGCCGCCTGCAAAGGCTTCAGAAAGCGATGATACAAGGGCAGCCGCTTCAAGGTTGGCTCCGGAACTGTTTTCGGTGCTTTCGGTTCCATAAAACTTCAGATATTTAATATCGCTGCAACATTATCAATAAATGTTTCTCTATTATGATGCATATTTGCAAGACGTCAAGGGGATGATCGGGAAGATTGAAAGGTATAAGTAAGCGTTACTTATTAAATAATAATTATTGCATAATGCTTTTATTAAGCATGTTATACATTATTATATAAATCTTAATTGACATATCAGTTTATATCGTTAATATAATATCGTTATTTGAATAACGATATAAAACAATCGATAGTGGAACCGCAGGCTGTCAACCAAGCCGAAATGCAACGATGAAAATAGCCACCACCTCCCAGGAACTTGAAGCCATGATTGAAACCGCGGTGCAGGCCCAACGGGCCTACGCGGAATTCACCCAACCGCAGGTGGATGAAATTTTTCGCCGGGCGGCGTTTGCCGCCAATGATTCACGCATCCCGCTCGCGCGATTGGCCGTCCAGGAAACCGGCATGGGTGTGGTCGAAGACAAGGTCATCAAAAACCACTTTGCCGCGGAATACATTTATAACAAATACAAGAACGCGCTGACGTGCGGCGTCATCGAACGCGACCTCTCTTTTGGCATCGAAAAAATCGCGGAGCCGGTCGGGTTGCTCGCCGGCATCGTGCCGACCACGAACCCCACCGCGACGGCGATTTTCAAGGCGCTCCTGGCGCTGAAGACGCGCAACGCAATTTTATTTTCCCCGCATCCGCGCGCGGCCCATTCCACCGCGGAGGCGGCGCGGGTGATCCATGAGGCCGCGGTGGCCGCGGGCGCCCCGTCAGGTTTGATCGGCTGCATCGGCAACCCGACAGTCGAACTGTCGCGGCAACTCATGCAGCATCCGAACATCAACCTGATTCTGGCCACCGGCGGCCCGGGAATGGTGCGGGCCGCATATTCATCGGGGAAACCGGCCATCGGGGTCGGCGCGGGCAATACCCCCGCCATTGTGGACGAAACCGCCGACGTGCGAATGGCCGTCAGTTCCATCTTGATGAGCAAGACTTTCGATAATGGCGTCATTTGCGCCTCGGAACAATCTGTGATTGTGGTTCGGGCGATGTATGAAGCGGTGAAACAGGAATTTCTCACTCGCGGCGCCGTGATCCTGACGCCGGAGCAACGGCAGAAACTGGGCGCAATTTTGTTAAGGAAAGGAGGCGTCAATCCGGCCATCGTCGGCCAGCCAGCCGTGAAAATTGGCGAACTGGCCGGGTTCAAGGTGCCGCCGTCGGCCAAGGTGCTGATCGCCGAGGTGAAGAAAATCGGACAAGACGAGCCATTTTCCAGCGAGAAACTTTCACCGGTGCTCGCCCTGTACATGGCCGACGATTTCAATGCCGCAATGGACAAAGCGCAGGCCTTGGTGGAATTTGGCGGCATCGGCCACACCGCGGTCCTCTACACCGATCCGGGCCGGCGCGACCGCATCGAAGCCTTCGGGGCGCGCATCAAAACGGGCCGCGTGCTGGTGAACATGCCCAGCTCGCAGGGAGCCATCGGCGACATCTACAATTTCCGGCTGGAACCGTCCCTGACCCTCGGCTGCGGAAGTTGGGGCGGCAACTCCGTCAGTGAAAACGTCGGGGTCAAACATTTGCTGAACATCAAAACGGTGGCCGAGCGGCGCGAAAACATGCTCTGGTTCAAGGTGCCGCCGAAGATTTATTTCAAAGCCGGCTCGTTGCCGCTGGCGTTGCGGGACCTCAAAGGCCGCCGGCGCGCGTTTGTGGTCACGGACAAGCCGCTGTTCGACCTGCATTACACGGACCGGGTAACCGGCGTGCTCGACGAATTGCAGATTGAACACGAGGTCTTCTTCGACGTGGAACCCGACCCGTCGCTCGCCACGGTGCGGCGCGGGTTAACCATGATGAACATGTTCAAGCCGGACGTTATCATCGCCATGGGTGGCGGCTCGCCCATGGACGCGGCAAAAATCATGTGGCTGATGTATGAGTATCCTGAAGTGGAATTCGAGGGGCTGGCGCTGCGGTTCATGGACATCCGCAAGCGCATCTATGAGTTTCCCAAACTGGGCCGGAAAACCATGATGGTGGCGATTCCCACCACCTCGGGCACCGGCTCGGAAGTCACGCCGTTCGCCGTGGTGACGGACGACCGGTCGGGGGTAAAATATCCGATTGCGGATTACGAATTGACGCCGGACATGGCGATCGTGGATTCGGAACTCGTAATGAGCATGCCACCGAAATTGACGGCGTATTCGGGCATTGACGCGCTGACACACGCGATTGAAGCGATGGTTTCGGTGCTTTCCACCGAATACACCAACGCGATGGCGCTGGAGGCGGCACGGTTGCTGTTCAAGTATCTGCCGGACGCCTATTGCCACGGAGCGACGGATGCGCGGGCACGGGAAAAGGTGCATCACGCCGCGACCATGGCGGGCATGGCGTTCGCCAACTCATTCCTCGGCATCTGCCATTCGATGGCGCACAAGCTCGGCGCGGCATTTCATCTGCCGCACGGCCTGGCCAATGCGCTCTTGATCAATCCCGTCATCCGGTATAATGCTACCGACGTGCCGTTTAAACAAACCAGCTTTCCGCAATACACCTACCCGACCGCCAAGGCCCGGTATGCGCGTATCGCGGACCACCTGGCGCTGGGCGGCCAGACGCCGGACGAAAAAGTCGAGCAACTGATTGCGGCCGTCAGGCGGTTGAAAAAGAAATTGGACTTGCCCGGTTCAATCCGTGAGGCGGGTGTTGCCGAAAAAGAATTTCACGCGCAACTCGATACGCTGGCGGCCAACGCCTTTGACGACCAATGCACCGGCGCCAACCCGCGTTATCCCCTCATCCAGGAAATCAAGGAATTATTCCTGTGCGCCTATGAAGGCAAAGACTGATTTGACCGGAACGAATTTTCCGCCGGCCGCCGCGCCTCCCGAACTGGAAGGCGCCCGGAAACCGGGTTTGTCCTGTGTCAAAAGGTTGCCGGCCTATCTGCAGTTGCTGCGGGTGCTTCAGGCCGAGGGGCGTGAATACGTCTCCGGCACCGTGCTGGCGGGAGTGCATCATCTGGAGCCGGTCATTGTGCGAAAAGACTTGGCCATCACCGGAATTATCGGCACGCCCCGGCTCGGCTTCCGCGTAGCGGAATTGATTGCCGCCATCGAGCGCTTTCTCGGTTGGGATAACCAGGCCAAAGCCATCTTGGTGGGTGTCGGCAACCTTGGCGCGGCATTGCTCGGCTACCGTGGCTTCGAAAATTTCGGACTGCGCATCATCGGCGCCTTCGACGCGGACCCGAAAAAAATCGGGAAATGGGTCCATGGCTGCAAAGTCCAACCCATGAACCAACTTGGCGGATTCATCCGCCGGGGTGAAATCAAACTCGGGGTGCTCACTGTGCCGGCCGAAGTGGCGCAGGAAACCGCTGAGATCTTGATCTGCGCCGGCATCCGCGGCATCTGGAATTTCACGCCCGTGAAATTGAAGGTGCCAGACTCGGTGGCCGCCCAGAAGGAGGACCTGGCTGAAGGATTGGCTGTACTGTCTCATCGCTTGCAGCATTTGCTGAAACAGTCATAAATTTTTTCATGAATTTCAGTTGGGCGCTCGTTTCAGTTGAGTCCGCTTGTGCGGCCACGTTTCAACTCCGCACCATTAACAGTTCGGTCCGCAGGTCCGGGCGGCGCCTCCAGATTTCGCGTTCTTCAACAGGATTGAGCGGCAGCCAGAGGTTGGGTTGCAGCGACAGGTTGATGATCAACCGCAGTTGATCCCACTGACTCAACTGGTCTTCTTCGATAATGTGCTCCTCCTGAAAGCAGAGCCGCAGCACCCCGGCTTCGGCGGCGACGGCTTTTAGCCTAACTTCCTCGGAGATTTTCAAAAAGGCCAGTAAAACCGGAAACCGCCGGTTTTACTGGCCTTTTTGAAAATCTCCGAGGAAGTTAGGTTAGATCATTATGAAGGCCGGCATTGGCTGGGCTGGCATCATCATGTGACGCTCGTGACGCTGGCGTTTGCCTTTCTCCGCACCGAACAAGCCCGCGTAAAAAAAAACTGCTGGTGCGAAGTCGA
>JBKQUF010000232.1:0-5633 GCA_052140285.1 Limisphaerales bacterium
GGTGTCGCGGTCAATCGAAACAAAGCGGGTCGCCATGAGTTTCAGACACGAACGCCTTGCGGCAGTTCAATCTGTCTGACAAAAAATGCGTTTTCTAAGTCAGACAGGCTGCTAGAGCCGATTCAAAAACACCTTTCGGGTCTTCAATTTGAAAGTCTTGAGGATTTTTACCGGTCTGGTTCGCAATCAATTGAGCATCACAACAAAGCCAGCACTCGATATTGCGATCGCAAACACCGAAGACAACAATATGGCTATGTTCGGCCTGGCATCGGGCTTCGTCGGATTTGAGGACCTCGCGCCAGCCTTCCGTATTGGAATCGCGGAGAAAAACAATCAAGCCAACTCCTTTGGCGCACAATTCGACGCAAGTATTGGGGATTTCACGCCGTTGGCTTACTCCAGATAGCCCGCGAAATTGCCCAGGAATCAATTCCGCATCACGGCACCATCGGCGTTTCAGTCCTTCCAGTAGCGCGCGGTCGGTGCTACCTTCAACGGAATAGCCTATTTTCATACAAGCATCTCCCGATAGTGCATTTCTCCAAGTGGCATTTGCTCCAATAGTTGACGAATCTTGTCTGGATTCGGAGGAACCAAGACCGAAGAAGGTTTGCCCGGTTTAAGCAAATGGATGCCCTCCAAATTGGAATCCCATAAATCAATGAAATATGGACTATGCGACGTGAATAGAAATTGGCCAAATTGGCCCGACCTATCGATCTTTTCCAGCAACGGTTTAAGATGTCCCACATAAAGACCATTCTCAGGTTCCTCAATGATGATTAGCGGTGTCGGGCCGGTGACATCTTCTAAGTTTTTTGGGCAGCTTAATCAATAATGTTTGCTAAATGCCCTTTGTGAAATGGGCGGGCGGCTAAAATTTCCAATTCCATTCGCGCGTCGCGTACTTTTCGCGCGCCAGCGCAGCAACTCTTTCCATCGGCGGATTCTCCAGCACCGAGTCCGCCTGCCAGACCCTGGCCAATCCGCGCTTAACCTCGTCTGCCCCTATTCCCAAATTCGTCACAAAATCGCTGTGACTGCGCCCATTCCGATAATCCGGTTGTTGGGAGGGCATTCGCAGGAATTCGCCGATTAGTTCCAACTTAAAGTCCAAAAGAAATGTGCCGTGAAAGAGTAGAAAATTCTTCCGGCGGCGCTGTGAATTTCCTGAAAATTTTACGTCGTCAATCACCAGATCAGTATGCCCCCGCACGGAAACCAAGCCGCCACCCGAAGTCTTCCGGATGGCCTCGCAATTGCGTTCCATGATGAATCGGTTCGCGGTCGAAATGCCCGCCGTCGGTGAACCTTCTGTGATCCGCAAAATCAGCGCGTAGTTCAAACATCCCCTGCCCTGCAACACCGTCCCGCCGCCGGAACAGCGCCGGAAGATGGGAATTCCCGCGCGCTCACACGCCGCCACATCCACTTCGGTCGCCACCTTGTTGGCATAACCAACCACGACAAAAGGTTCCGGCGATTCCCAAAAACGCAGCACCTCCCCCCCGCCGCCCTCCTCGCGCCAGTCCAGCAACACCTCGTCGCAGGCCAGATTCTCCGCGGGTGTGGGAAAGGTTAAATCGAGCGTATCCATGGTTTGGTAGGCCGCCGCTCAGGGAAAATTTCAAATTGAATAAAGTGAGGTGACTTTGATTTCCGATACTCGAAACAGCGGCTTGCCGGGCAGTTCGCTGGTGATAAATTCATCCGCACCCTGGCGAATGGCCGACGCCAGATTCAGGGCGTCGCCGGCCGCCAGCCCGTATTTCCGGGCCAGTGCCATTGCCGCCTTGCCCGAGGCTTCGCTGAACAGTTCACAAGCCGCGGCTTCGGAAAACAGTTCATTATAAAATTCGACTTCCGAATGGCGTTTTTCAAAGGCGGGTTTGGGCAGCAGTTCCAGCTTCACATTGTCACAAGTCACGAACTGGCGGGAAACATCATCCAAAATCCCGACCGCCGCGTCGTGAAGTTCGCCGCGCTTCCAGGCCGAAAGCAGCACACCCGAATCAAGGAAGGTTCTCAATGCCACCTCCCGCGCCGCTCCTGCAATTCACGCGCAATGCCATCGGCGTCCAATGGCTCGCCGCGTTCGGCCGCGCCCTTGTCCAGAATCGCCTTCAGCCGCCGCCCGCGCTCTGTGGCGGGCTGCCAGGCCTCCTCACGCCGGCTCAATTTTTCCTCCAGCGCCGAAATGATGAAGCGGCTGCGCCCCTGATGCGGGGCGGGCAGGGCGCGGAAGATTCGCATGGGCGCTTTGAAACTAATGATCTTCGTTTTAGTCATACCTCAAGTAATACCCCATGTGCGACCCTGTCAACTATTTTTCGACTTGAATTTTCTCTGGCGTTCCACGTTCAAATCGTTTTATATTGATTTGGCGCTTTCAGGCGCTTTGTGGAAGATTGAATCATATTGAACGTGGAGACGAAAGATATTTACAGTTCCCGCCAGTCCAACGCCGGCAACGGCAATGGAGATCGGCTCTCTGAATCCCTGCAATCGGTTTTTGACCGCGCCCTGGAGACCCAGGGGCCGGAGCGGACCGCCGAGTTGCTTGAAAAACTGGCGGTCCAATTGCGCTCCGCGCCCCGCCCCACTGCCGGCGCGACCACTCCTTACTTTAATACGATTCCCCCCGAAGGGCAGCCGCCCTATCCCGGCAATCGCGATTTGGAGCGGCGCATCAAAAGCCTGATGCGATGGAATGCCATGGCCATGGTCGTGAAGGCCAACTCCACCACCAATGTCGGCGGGCATATTTCCACCTACGCCTCCGCGGCGACGCTTTACGAAGTCGGGTTCAATCACTTTTTCCGCGGCGCCTCCGAAGATTTCCCCGGCGACCTTTTATACCTCCAAGGCCACGCCTCGCCCGGCATTTATGCCCGCGCCTTTCTCGAAGGCCGCATTGACGAACGCCACTTGCGGAACTTCCGCCAGGAACTGGCCGAGGGTGGCGGCCTCTCCTCGTATCCGCATCCGTACCTGATGCCCGATTTCTGGCAATTCCCAACCGTCTCGATGGGGCTGGGGCCGATCTGTTCGTTGTATCAGGCCCGGTTCAACCGTTATTTGCAGGCGCGCGGCCTCGTCCAATGGAAGGAAGAGCCAAAAATCTGGGCGTTCCTCGGTGACGGCGAAAGTGACGAGCCGGAAACTCTCGGCGCCATCACCCTGGGCGCGCGCGAAAACCTCGACAACCTCCTCTGGGTCATCAATTGTAATTTGCAGCGCCTCGACGGCCCCGTTCGCGGCAACGGTAAAATCATCCAGGAGTTGGAAGGCCTTTTCCGCGGCGCGGGCTGGAACGTCATCAAACTCATTTGGGGCAGCGATTGGGATGACCTTTTTGCCCGCGACAAATCCGGCCTGTTGCTCAAGCGCATGGAGGAATGCGTTGATGGCGATTTCCAAAAGTATTCCGTGGAGCCGGGCAGCTACACGCGCAAGCATTTCTTCGGGAAATATCCCGAACTTCTGGAATTGGTGAATCACCTGACGGACGATCAAATCCGCAAGTTGCGCCGCGGCGGCCATGATACCCGCAAGGTATATGCCGCGTACAAGGCTGCTTTCGACCACCAAGGCCGGCCCACCGTCATCCTCGCCAACACGGTGAAGGGCTACGGCTTGGGCGAAGCCGGCGAAGGCCGGAATATCACCCATCAACAGAAAAAATTGAACGAGAAGGAGCTTCGCGAATTCCGCGAGCGCTTCGAAATTCCCATCTCGGACGACATCATTGCCGAAACCCCGTTCTATCGTCCGCCGGCCGAGAGCGAAGAAATTCAATACCTGCTCGCACGCCGCAAGGCTCTCGGCGGGTTCCTGCCCGCCCGGATTGTCAAGGATGTGAAATTGGACTTGCCCAAACCTGATTTCTTCGCCGAATTTTTCAAAGGGTCGGCCACCGAGATTTCCACGACTACGGCCTTTGGAAGCCTGCTGCGCACCCTCCTTCGCCATAAAGGTGTTAGCAAAAATCTTGTCCCCATCATTCCCGACGAAGCCCGTACCTTCGGCCTCGACGCGCTCTTTCGCGAGATTGGCATCTATTCTTCCAAAGGCCAGCTTTACGAGCCGGTGGACAAGGAATCCCTGCTCTATTATCACGAGGCCAAGGACGGACAAATCCTCGAAGAAGGCATTACCGAGTCCGGCTCCATGGCGTCGTTCATTGCCGCCGGCACCAGTTACGCGACCCACGGCGTGCCCACCATTCCGTTTTACATTTATTATTCCATGTTCGGCCCGCAGCGCACCGGGGACCTCTTCTGGCTGGCCGGGGACATTCGCGCCAGGGGATTCCTGCTCGGCGCGACCGCCGGCCGCACCACTCTCAACGGCGAGGGACTGCAACATCAGGACGGCCACAGCCTGCTTTTTACGTCCACCGTCCCAAACTGCCGGCCCTACGACCCGGCGTTTGGATTTGAAATCGCCGTTATCATCGCCGATGGCTTGCGCCGCATGTATGCCGAAGGCGAGGACATTTTCTATTACCTGTCCCTTTATAACGAAAACTACGCGCAACCGGCCATGCCCACCGGCGCGGAGGACGGAATTTTGAAGGGCTTGTACAAATTCAAGCCGGGCCCCGAAGGAAAGAAGATCAAGGCCCATCTCTTTGGCAGCGGACCAATCATCCTCTCGGCCCTCCGCGCCCAGGAGATTTTAGCCGAACGCTATGACGTCAGCGCCGATGTCTGGAGCGCCACCAGCTACAAACTGTTGCGCACGGACGCCATCCGCTGCCAGCGCTGGAACATGCTTCACCCCTCCGAAGCACCAAAAAAATCTTACGTGGAAAACTTGCTCGCCAATGAGCAAGGCGCGTTTGTCGCGGTCTCGGACAATATCCGCGCCGTGCCCGACCAGATCACTCAATGGGTCCCCGGCGGATTATTCACGCTGGGCACTGATGGCTTTGGCCGCAGCGATACCCGGGCGCGCCTGCGAAGGTTTTTCGAGATCGACGCCGAAAGCACTGTCATCGGCACGCTTTACGCCCTCGCGCAGAAGAATCTCATCGGGCGCGAAATCGTTACGCAAGCCATCAAGGATTTGGGTGTCGATCCCGAAAAAATCCAGCCGCAACTGGTATAAGCCGCTTCCTCTCGGGCGTTGAATGTGGATATTAGAGCGTTTAAAGAAAAACTGTAGCCGCGAAATTCAGCCTCCTCTTCGTCCTCAAAAACCCGGCGCAGCCGCTAATTTAAAACCCCGTCGGGATGACCGATCTTAGCCCAGGGCAAGCGAGTCCGCGAGCGCCGCCCTGGGTGTTCAAGCCCCAACGACAGCCGCCGTATGCGAAGCCGCGCGAAGCGCGCGTCTCCTCTGCGGCCTTCCCCCTCACCTTGGTTAGGTTTTACGGCCATAGCTTTTATTGATACGGTATAGAGCGTTTAAAGAAAACTGCAGCCGCGAAACTCTGCCTCCTCATCATCATCAAGGATCCGGCGCAGCCGCTAAATTAAAACCCCGTCGGGGTGACAGATCTTAGCCGTAACCATGCAATAGGAATTTCGCCGGATTCATAAACACTCTGGAAAATCGCGCTTTTGACACTTTTTTAGCGCGGAATTCGGTTGACCAAGCGGTGCGGAAGACCAACGGCAATGCAG
>JBKQUF010000233.1:0-10150 GCA_052140285.1 Limisphaerales bacterium
CGACGTTCAGCATGGAAAGATCGATGCCCTGGCCGGGAGCGCGTTCCCGCGCGGTCTTGAGTTGTTGCCCGATTTTTGGGACGGTCGTGGCGGCGAAGTATTTCACCACGCCAATGTACGAACTGAAAATGACCACCAGGAGGCAATGCTCATCCACGTTGGTGACGAAGAGGCTGGATTTATCACCCTGCTGGTAAATGCTGTTGAAATTCGGTTCATGAACGAGGCCGGCAATGGTTTGGTTGGCGAGGAACGCCCCGGAGGAAAGCGCGCCAATGGTGGTCAAATCAAAATCCTTGGTCCGGCCCTGGTGCGTGATCAGGAAACCGCCTTTGTCGATGATCAACGCCGCCGTGGCGTCCGTGCTGGCAATGAATTCAAGCAGGATTTCATTGAGGTTCTGAATGTCCTCTTCAAGAAGTTGGGGCAAGGTGTCCATGGTTCAAAAGCGACGGGAAGCGGGTGGCGATTGAAATAAAGAATGAGGGCCAATGCCCCGCGGTTTCGGGCGGCCGGTCAGATGCGGCGGATAATTTTTCATGCGGGATGCGGCGAGGTTTGGTTGACGAACTTTTGCAACAAGAGGCGCGTGATCATATTGAGCGTCTCGAACACGCCTTCGCATTGATTGGCGGACGCCGTGAACGACGGCACTTGAACCTCCTGGTTGTTCAACAAATATTCCATGTATTCCACGGGCGCGGCGTTTGGCATGTCGCGTTTATTGTACTGAAGCACGTACGGAATCTCGGCGAGATTGAGCTTAAGGGCGGCGAGGTTATCAACCATGTTCTTAAAACTCTCCACATTATCGGGCATTTTTTCGTATTGCGAATCAGCCACAAAGACGACGCCGTCCACGCCGCGGAGGACGAGCTGCCGGGTGGTGTTATAAATCACCTGGCCGGGGACGGTATAGAGCTGGAATTTGGTTTTGAAACCCTTGATGGTCATCGCTTCGATCGGGAGAAAATCGAAGAAAAGGGTGCGGTCGGAGCTGGTGGCGAGCGAAACCAGTTTGCCTTTGGCGTCTCTCGCGGTCTGGACGTGTTGGTGGACTTGGACCAGATTGGTCGTTTTGCCGCCCAGGGCAGGCCCATAATACACAATTTTTACCTGCAGTTCTTTTGAGGCTTGGTTGAGGATGGCCATATTTTTATTGTCGAATTCGGTCCAGTTCAGCGGCAAGCGAAGCCAATTGCGCGTCCGATGGCAGTTCGCCTTCCCGTCCGAACACCGCAAAATATACGGAGTTCAGGCGAAAGACCCGCCATAATACACTTCCAACGCGGAACTGCACGTTTGCCAGCGGCCCCATTCGCAATTCGTTGGTGCAATGCGAGAGCCGGTCAAAAATCTGGGGCAGAAACGCGCCAGCCGTGTCGGCCTTCAAATAGGGCGGGAGTTCGCAGGCAACCATCAGGCCCTCGTGCAATACGATCATCGCGCCTTCCACGCCCTTGATGGACATCGCCCGCCGCACGACGTCGTCGGGCGCGGCTGGACGGCGGCGGACGATCTCGGCCTCGGCCACCGGTGCGGCGGCCAGATGGGGCGCGGGGTCGTCCCCATTGCGAATGCTTTCCGCAGCCACCGGTATTTTCGGTTCCGCGGGTTTCAAGGCGGGCAGGGGGACAGGCGCCGGTTCCGAAATGGGCGGCGGGGGAATGAACGGAGCGGGCGCCGGCGGCGGTCCCGCTTTCACGGCCGCGGCATTCACGAATAAATTTGGAATCGAATTGTCCACTTCGAGACTTTGCCGCCGACGCGCGGGCGCCGCTTTGTGCGCCAAAAAGAGTGGAGCGATTATCTTCAAGGGAAGTTCCAATTCCGTGGCGTCATTAATTGACACACCCGTCAGCGGATTCGGACGGATCCAGGTGCGCAAGTCGCGCCAGGCAAAAATGACGCGTCCGCATTTCATCCCGGCCTCGACCGTGCCCAGGGGCAGGACCAAGTGCGCGGTCAGGAGGTCGAATTGCGCCATTTCATTGCGGAGTGCGGCGGGCCATTTTTCCGCGAGTGGCCGCAGCGGGACGGCCAGAGTGTTTGGAGCCGGGGCGGCCGGCGCTGCGGAACGATCGGATTGTGGCGAGACAAACGGCTTCGGGGGCGTCTCCCGCCTGGGGACAGGCGGGGCGATGGACGAAGAGAGGTTCGATGACGTGACGGGTTTCGGCGCCGCGGCAACCGGCGCGGGGGTAATCGGCTCCATCGCGGGCATTATCGGCTCGGCGGAGCGGGTGGGGGACACCGGGGATGCGGACGGCATCGAGGCCATTCGAAGCCTGAGTTCCGTTTCCGATGAAGGAATTCGAGGCGCGGGCGCGGCGGGGACCGGCGCTGCCTTGACCGGATTGGCCGCCGGCTCGGTTCCAGCAATCCGGCGCACGAAGACGCTGCCAATCTCTTTCGGCGTTTCCATTTTCTTCTGGGTGCCTTCACGAGACAACCACCGGCGGCTCAAGCGCGCCAGCACGAGGTCCAGCGGCAAGGTGACGGCTACCGCGTCATATTCGTCACCGAGATTGAACAAGGTCGGAGCCGCGCCGCGCAATTGGCCGAAGGCGACGCGAACGGCGCCGGTCGCCAGTTGCGGCAGGACCCGGCTGGCCGGGATGGAGATGCTCGCCTCACCCAATTCGGCCAGCGGCACCGTCAAGCGCGCGCGCAAATCGGCGGGAAGTTTTTCGAGAATCGGCTGCAGGGGCAGTTCCACGTCGCCAGCCTCCGTCGGAGTGGAGGGGGCATCGGACTTTGGCGGCGTCGAAACCGGCGCCTTGACGGGTTGCGGCGGCGCGGGAGGCGGAGTCGGGGCGGGAGCTGGACTTTCTGCCGTTGGCCAGACAGAGGGCTGAAATGGTTGAGGTTGCGCTTGATCGGAATCAAAGCGCAACAACACTTTTCGCAACCAATGGGCGAACCGTTTCTTCACGTTCATGGGAATCAGACTTGTATTCTGCCGGGTCATTCCTGCATTTAACATGGGTCATTAAGCAGAAAACGAGCCGGGTGGCGATGTTTTTTGAAGAATTTTTTGCCGGAGGCGCTCCAAAAAGTGAGGATAAGCGAATTACGCCCGGAATTAAGCCGGCTCATTTTTAGCGTGGTGTCCCGGTCTTGGACGAATTGTCCAAAACGCGAATGGAATTCGCAACCGGATGTGGAAATCATTGGATGGAACGCCGTCTGCTTTAAGAAGTCCCGTCCTCGCCGCGCGGTTTCAGCTTGTATTCCGATGGCGATGAGATTAGTGATGGTGCGAAGTTGGAAGCGATGGGACAACAATCCTCCATTTTGGTAGTTGATGATGACGCGGACTGGCTGGCGCTGTGCAGCGAGTTGCTCACCCAACTTCCCAGCAAGCCGCTGATTCATACCGTCGGCACCGGCACCCGCGCCATTGCGAAACTGGACGAACAACCCTGCCGCTTATTGATCTGCGATCTGAAGATGCCCAAGCTGGACGGCCTGCAAGTGCTGGCGGTGGTCCGGCGCCGGTTCCCCGACCTGCGCACCGTCGTGGTGACGGGATTGGAAGGCGAGGATTACCGGTCGCGGGCGTATGCGCTGGGGGTGGACATGTTCTGGCTGAAATCGGAAATGCAACAGAACCTCAACATGTTTCTGGACTGCATCGAATCCCTCCTCGGCAGCGACCGCGGCAGCGGATTCCGGGGCATCCAGAGCAAGAGCCTGATGGACATCATCCAATTGGAATGCATCTCCCGCAATTCCACGCTGCTGGAAATCCATCGCGGACCGTTGGTGGGAAAGATTTGGATCCGGGACGGAGAGTTGATTGACGCCGAAGTGGAGACGGCGCGGGGGGAGGCGGCCTTTCAGCGAATTCTCGCCTGGAAATCCGGCTCGTTTGAAAACCGTCCGGGCGAGCCGGGGCGCGAACGCACGATCATCAGATCGGTCAACGCCCTTCTCCTCGAATCGGCGCAGACGTTTGACGAGAAATCAAATCAGCAAACCGAATTCATCGAACACTCGGAGCACCAGAAAAACATGTGGCGGCTTTCATTGATCGCCGCGGAGGGCGCGGAATTTGTGGTGACCGCCCCGGCCGATCCCGGCAAGAAGGTGGAAACCATCGGGGCGCCCTCCGCCGAGCCGATGGCCGGCTGGGCGCGTCATGCGGTGGAAAATTGCAAGCGCCTGGGCGAACGTCTGGGCGCCGGGCCGTTTTCCCACATCGCCGGCGGGGGCCTGCAACTGCGCCTGCTGGTGCTGCCCGGCGAGAACCAATCGATCATGGTCGGCTGGCCGGCCGACACCGCGGAAGGGCCGCTGCTCGAACGAACCAAAAAATTAGTCGCATCATGGGAATCTTAAGCAGACTCTTTGGCTCCCGTCCGGTCATTCACTCATTGCCGGCGGGAAGCCTCACCGTGAGCCGCAAAGGTGAAGTTCTAACCTCCACCGTTTCATCGGCTTATCCCAAGCCGATGCTGGTGGAGATCGCGCGCGAAGTGCTGCGGCAGTTTCAGGAGGCGCGCCAGGCGCAGTTGTCCCTGGGCGAATTAACCCTGCACTTTGCGAGCCTGCGGATCACGGCCCGGGAAATCCAGGGCGGGGCGGTGATTTTTCTTTCGCCGCAAAACGTTTCATCCAAATCAGGCGGGAAAAATCCGTGAAACCAATCCGGCCCGGCCATCGTTCAAAAATAACCGCAGCCCTGGCGCCGGGTGTTTTTTATCTTGAGTTTCGGATGTTTTGGGGTTAGCCGTTGTCTTTCAGATGGAAAAACGACATCAAATTCTGGTTTTGGACGACGATGCCGATTGGCTGGATGCCTGCCGCGATTTCCTCGCGCAACTCCCCAGCAAGCCCGAAGTCCGAACGGTTTCCTCCGGCACCCGCGCGCTGGCGCTGCTGGATTCGCAACCGTTTCGCATTTTTTTGTGCGACCTGAAGATGCCGCGGATGGACGGGCTGCAGGTCATGACCATTGTCCGCCGGCGATTTCCGGACCTGCGCACGGTGATGATCACCGCCCTGGGCGACACCGAGTTTCGCTCGCGCGCTTACGCGTTGGGGGTGGAATTGTTCTGGCTTAAAACCGACATGGAAAAGAACCCGGAAATGTTCCTGGAATGCATCGAATCGCTCCTGGGCGATGACCCGGACGGGTTCCGGGATTTGCAGGGCAAGAACCTGGTCGACGTCATCCAGATGGAGCGCGCCTTGCGCAATTCGAGCCTGTTGCGGATCACCTCCGGCGCGCGGACGGCGCAGATTTGGATCAGTGACGGCGAAATCATCGATGCGCGGGCCGAGGGTGCGGACGGCGACGCGGCGTTTTTCCGGATTCTGAAATGGAAATCGGGCGCGTTTGAGACCCTGCCGCTGGAAGCCAGCCATGCTCACAACCGGACAATCACGAAATCCCTGGAAGCTTTGCTGATGGAAGCGCACCAGGAGATGGAAAAGATTTCCAATCCGACGCCCTCCGAGCAGGCGGCGCAGGCGCGGTTTATTGAGCGGATGAGCACCCTGGCATGCGAAGGCGCGGATTTTGTGGTGACCGTGCCTGCCAAAAAAGAGGACAGCGCCAAAGGTTGGGGCACTCTGGACGCCGAGCGGATCGCCGGCTGGGCGCGGCACGCCCAAAAAACGGCAGTGTGGATCGGCGAAAAATTCGGCGCCGGCCCTTTATTGCATGTGGAGGGCGCCAATCTGGAACATCAATTGCTGCTTTTGCCAAACAACGGGCAGTCATTTGTCGTCGGCTGGCCTTCGGGCGCCCAACGGGCCCAAATGTTTGAACGAAGCAAAAAACTTTTTGACGCATGGGACTCTTGAAATGGTTTTTAAAAAGCGAACCGGCAATCCCGCGATTGCCGGCGGGAAGCTTTACGGTGGACCGTAACGGCAACGTAATGACCGTCACCGTCGGATCGGAGTTTTCCACCGGTTTGCTGGCCGACGTTGCGCAGCAGGTGCTGCAGGTGTTCCGCGAGGCGCGGACGGCGCAGATTCCGTTGAACGCGTTGAATTTTAATTTCGCCAGCCTGCGGGTGACCGCGAAGGAAATGCAGGGCGGCGCCATCATCTTTCTATCACCGCAAAATAATTTTGAACCCACATCATCGCCCCCCAAAAAAACATGAACTCCAAACGCCTGGAACAACTGGTGCAGCAGACCGAAACGCACATCGAATGCTGGAAGCAATTCAACCAATTCATCAATCTGGCGCGCTCGAAGAAATTCACGCCGGAGGATGAGACGAATTTCCTCGAGTTGAAGAGCATCATCGCGCAGGACCTCGAGGGGATTTTTGCCGCAATTGAGGTGCAATCCCCTTCCAAGGACGAAATTATTTCGCTCATCGGGTTCGCCCCGTCGCTCCGTTATTTGAGCGAGATGGGCGAAGGCGACCTGCGCGGCATCGAAAATACCTGGCACAAGATTTACATTGCCTGGCATTCCATCCTCGGCCAGATCAAGATCAAGCTGCGCAACGACGATTCCACCTCCCTCTTTCGCAAAAAATAAGTCCCGGGCGCAAATGTGAAATTGCCTTTTGGAGTTGGGTGGGTGAAAATCCCGCCCCATTTAAATGCTCAACTATTTTCAAATTCTGATTCTGGCGCTCATCCAGGGCGCGTGCGAATTATTGCCCGTCTCCAGTTCGGCCCACGTCATCGCCGCGGAGAAACTGATGAACCTCGACCCCTCCAGCCCCGAAATGACGATGCTGCTGGTGATGCTCCACACCGGCACCATGTTCGCCGTGATCGTTTATTTCTGGAAGGGCTGGCGGCGCGATTACTTTCAATCCCGGGGCCAGTTGCAGTGGTTTGTCATGCAAATTCTCATCGCCTCGGCTTGCACCGCCGCCATCTACGAAGCGGTAAAAATCTCGATTCAAAAAATTTTCCTGCACGGCGCTGACATTGAAGAGTTGTTCAAAAACCTGCCCTTGATTGCCGTCGCGCTGGCGGTCGTCGGGGTTCTGATCATTTATTCCGGCTGGCGGGGGGAAAAAAACGGGAGGGAATCGGAAATTCAACCCTCGGATTCGGTTTGGATCGGCATTATCCAAGGGCTGAGTCTTCCGTTCCGGGGTTTCTCACGTTCCGGTTCCACCATTTCCACCGGTTTGCTGTTGGGATTGCCAAAGCAGAAACTGGAGGAATTCAGTTTCGCGTTGGCCGTGGTTCTGACGCCGGCGGCGATCGCCCAGGAGTTGCATCGGTTGCTCAAAGAACATGCGTTCAACGGACAGACTTCAGTGGCCCACTTGCTCCTGCCGGATGTCGTTGGCATGATTTTCAGCTTCGCCGCGGGCTTGCTGGCGCTCAAATGGTTGTCGCGCTGGCTGGAAGGCGGCAAATGGTCATGGTTCGGCTATTACTGCCTGGCGGCCGCCGTCGGGGTCCTCCTGATTCACTTTAAATACCCCTAATCGGATCTTTCACACGCGCAAGGCCGGAGCGCCGGTTTTCAACCGGCTTTGGCGGTCCCGAAAGTCCAGGCCGACAACACGTCGGCGCTCCAGTCTCCCGGCATTTCCTGCGCAACATGGAATCCAGGCTGACAGCCTCATTGCGGCTGGGGGATGAATATCTTTTGTCCCACTTTCAATTCGTCCGGGTTCAGGCCGGGATTCGCATTCAGGATTTGGGCGATGGTCACTTTGATGTGTTGCTCGCGGCAGGCTTTGGCAATGGCGGCGATGGTGTCGTTGGGCTGGATGGCATAATAGTAACCTTTTTGCGTGGCGCCGGAGGCGGGACTGGAGGTCGTGTCCGCCGCAGTCGCGGCGGGCTCGGAATGGCGCTCGGGCGTGACGTTCAATCCTTTTTCCAACTTTTCCAGCTCCTTGAGGATTTGGTCGTTGTCGGACTGGCGTTTCTGGTCGATTTGCTGGACTTGGTCGGCGAGTTTCTTCAAATCATCGTTGCTGGCGAAATTATTTCCAGCGGGCTGGTTCAACTTGTCCTGGAGATCGCTGACTTTTTGTTGGAGCTCCTCGATGCTCTTGTTTTGGACATTCAACGCGGACTGGATGTCCTGGATTTGCCCGGAGAGTTTATCGAGTTGCTGTTGAGTGGCCGCATCCTGGGCGCGGGCCGACGGCATTGCCGCCGCCAACGCGAAAATCAAGAGACCTAAGGAAATCTTTCTCATATCCCGAAAATAAACCTCTGCCACCGCGCGTCAAGATGAAGATGCGGATGCTCTTGCTGAAACCGGCGTTTGTTTGTATTGTTACACCGTGAGTACCGTCGAGGAAATTGTCCAGGTTTGTGAAGCGCTGCCGGAAGAGAAACAGGCGGAACTGGCGGATTTTGCGCGATTCCTGCTGGCGCGCCAGAATGACGAAGCGTGGGAACAACGGCTGAATTATCCCCAACGACGCCCGCGCCTGGATGCCTTCCTTCGCGATTCCGCCGCTGAAGGTGACGAGCCGCTGGACCCGAACCGCCTCGCACAATGAGTTTGACGCTCTGTTCGGTTGATTGACCCCTATCCCAGCTTCCATGGTGCTACACCAGTTTGTTGCTGGCTCGAAAGGGGGCGAAAAAGAAGCCATTTAAAGCCTCCGGTTGTAACCTGTTGTAAAATACTGGGTGCGTTGGTTTGTGCTACCCGCTTTTCGCTAATATCCACAATGGTTTTACCCATGTAATCGGATTTAATGTTAAATTGTTGACCAAAAGGTCAAAAGTCGAGGCATGGGTTTTGCTTTGCGCTGTCAGCAAAAAATTCCGAACAAATTTAGTTCTCCATAAAATGGTGAATATCTTTCCAAAAAATTTTAATTGCCAGCGATGGTTCAGCTTGGTTTACTAAACGACAGTGTGAACAACTGTGAACAATTTGTGCTTGACAAACAGTCGGCCATTTGGTATCGTCATGTAATTCTTTTTGTGCGAAAAAGAAAACATTCAGAGACTTCCGGTGTTGATATTTCAAGTGGTTGTGTTGGGCAAGATTTTTGGAGAATTGGCGAATATTGGCACTTGTTGTGCTCTTAAATACTTGTTTTACGTTGATTTTAGGTTTTTGGGAATCACTCAGATTTAGGTGAATTTGTTGTTGTTTTGACTTTATGAGCGAGATTAAACGATGGGACGAGGTTGTTGGCTTGGACATGCCAGAACAATCGGCTATCACTGAAGAAGTTCGAGCAGAAACGCTCAAAGAAGCCAGTCGCTTCAGAGGAAGCGTCCGGCTCGTGACGGGTCATTTTTGGACTGATGAAGAATATACGCGGGAAAGAAAAAAGGTGTTGAACACACCACTCCCTTAATTTAGCTTCAGGGAAATCAGATTCTTTCAGGTTTCGGCTTGCTCTTATTGCTCTTATGAATGATGAGCTGTGGAAGAAAATTATCGTCCTGCACAACACCAATAAGGCACTTTTTATTTGGTGCGAGGACAACGGTGTTCAACTTAAAAGTTTTTTACAGCCGAATAATGAGCTGAAAAATGCTTGGGAACATGTTGTGCGCGCAAAAGCTAACGAGCTTGCCGTTAGTGGCTAGCAGCCTAATGACGAATATATAAAAAAGAACTTGGACAAGGTTCTTGGGCATGAATACAGGGCATTCTTTGATATCTGCGATTGGCTATCACTGAACCTGAGATCGAAAATCATTGATCTCCTCAGCCCTTATGACAACGGGACAATCAACGCTGTAATACCAGACTATTACACGGAAATCCGTCCGAAGTTAGACGAAATTTGTAAGGGAATAGCAAATCTTCGCAGCACCAAAGACATTGCCCTCACAGACGACATCCAAAAGCACGTTAATGATTACAATACCATTATTAATAAGCTTATTGCCGATGTCACGGCGATTTCATCCCGCATTCCAGCATTGGAAGAATATAAAAGGAAGAATGTGGTAGTTGAATCCAAGGGCTATTGGAAAGAAATAAAATTATTGGTAATTGGCGCCGCCTTATTGGCTTTTGCAGAATGGGTATTTAGCCTTTTTGGGACTAAAAAATAAACTGTCCGAAAGAAATCTACTCCCCTGGCTACGATCATACAGGTTAGCTAGTGTAGTGTATCACAAATAGCTAGACATATTGGGTTTTTCATATAAAATGGTTCCCGATGCCAAAAGTTGCCAGCGCGGTGGTCCTATCCGAGGCTGATCGAAGCCAGTTGGAAACCTG
>JBKQUF010000234.1:0-9934 GCA_052140285.1 Limisphaerales bacterium
GAAACGCCGGCAGACCGGAGCGCCGACATGTTGTCGGCTTGGAGATTCGGAACGCCAAAGCCGGTTGCAAACCGGCGCTCCGGCCTCTCCATGAACCTCCAGGGACAAGAAGGGCGGGCGGATATAAATTCTCACCCCTCACCCTCAATCCCTCTCCCCGGTGAGGGGAGAGGGAAGCGACAATCGTCGGACCTGGGAAAACTTGGGGTTCATGGCCCCGATGCGCGTCCAATCTTGGAGGTTGAAGCTCCCCATGAACCGGGGGGACCCGCCCCACACCCAGGCCCACTCCCCACCCATCCGATGGGAGCGGAGAGGGAATCCGCCTTCGCCAAGGCTACGGCGGACAGGTAGCAGGCGAACGGCTGCTGCCGCTCGAAAGTCTGGCAGGATGCGGCAGGTTCAAAAGGAGGATTCGCGAATCTTTCGGGGGAATCTCAGCCTGACCACATGAGTTGCCGAAAGAGATTTTTATGGATTGTTATTGGACTGGGGAAAGGATGGTTGGATGTATGGTTCACGGGTGACTTCCGCCACAACGACGTGCATCCATCCCTGATTGCGTTCCTGGATGTAATTCAACTGCCATTTTTCCCATCCGAGCCTTTGGGATTCGGCTTTGGCCACAGTCGAGGCCGCTTCTTTTACGTCGAGGAGGCGTTCCGCTCCAGCGGAAGGCGTGCCCTGATGAACGGTGATGGTGAAATGCCCCGCATCCTCATCCTGAATGGAATACATGGGGGCGGTCGGAAGGTTTTCACCAAAATCGTGATTGAAGGAGTGGGGTGTGGACGTGGCACAGCCGCTGATTAAAACCGCCACGGCCCCGGCGAATGACAGCCACCCCGGTGTCCAGCAAAGTCGGATTGTTTTTTTCATAACTGACATTTACTGCATGGGTCTTGCCCACGATGAGCGCAGGTCCTTTTCGTGATTTTCGTCCCGCTCCAAGGATTTGCAAGTCCTTTTTCCAGTCGGCCGACGGTCGGGTCAGTCGTGGCTCTCATCGCTGCGATTGAAGCATAAAACGAAAATGAAAAAGCGGCCTCACGCCAAGGTTGCAATGAACGCGAAGGAATTAAATTTTCCCGCAAACACCGGCGGTCTTCGCGCTCTTGGCGTGAGGCTTTTTTTCGAGGTCTGTTTTTTAACAGTGCCAAGGCCGCGAGAAGAATCATTTCTTGTAAAAAATGGCTGGCCAACCGCTGATGACGGTGGTAATGCTCCTTTGAAATTTGGAACAGGCATGAGCATGTCTCGCTTTGACAGCCGCTTTCCCGAGTGCGCCGCCTCTGAAAGGCTCGTGCTCCGCATACAGGAAAGAGAACTGCCGCTCCCACCCGGCGAATACGCCTTCTTCGAGTGGTATTGCGAAGACGCCAACTGCGATTGCCGCCGCGCGCTGCTCCAGGTCATCTCCCCGCAGCGGCCCGGTGAAATTCTCGCCACCATCAATTTCGGCTGGGAAAGCGAGGCGTTTTACACGCGATGGATGCGCGGCGACGCCGAAGCCGGACGCGAAATCACCAACGCCGGCCTGGACCCGCTCAACCCCAATTCCGAACTGGCCGGCGCGCTGCTGGAAGGCTTCCGCGATTACGTCCGGCGCGATCCGTTTTACCCGCAACAACTCCGCCGGCATTACGAAATGTTCAAAAGCGCCCAAACACCCGCATCGCCTCATCCAGTCCCTGCCGCATCGAAAACCAACATGACCACCGACGAAATCCTCCGCCTGTTCCAGAACGTTCCAGTCAAAGGTGATTTCGCCCCGTATGAAAACGCCCTGCTCGCCGCCGCCGGACAACGCGCCGCCATCACCCCCCTTCTCATCGCCGCCCTTGACCGCGTCTCCGCCGATCCCGCGCCGTACCTCAAGCGCCAGGAAAATTGCCTGCATCTGTTCGCCCTTTTCCTGCTGGCCCAATTCCGCGAAACCCGCGCGCTCGATTCCATCCTCCGTTTCTTTTCGTTGCCGGGCGAGCTGCCTCTTGATCTGGCCAGTGACATGGTTACGGAATACGGCGCGGCCATTCTCGCCTCCGTCTGCGACGGCGATCCCGCCCCCCTGCTCCGCCTGGCCCGCGACGAAACCGTCAACGAATACGTCCGTAGCGCGGCCCTTGACGGCCTGCTGGTGCAGTCCGTCTGGGGTGAACGCCCGCGCGAAGCCGTGATTGCCGACCTGCGCGGCCTCTTTGGCGCGCTCCCCAAACCTGGCAACTCCAGCGTCTGGGCCTATTTGATCAGCTCCGTCGGCGATTTCAACGCCCTCGAACTCCTTCCCGAAGTGCGCCAGGCCTTCGCCGAAAACCTGGTGAACGAAGGCATCATCGGCCCGGAAGACATTGACCCCGAAGCCGAAAGTGAAATACCTGAATTCATCGCGCCGACCGGCGAAGCGCTCTACGAATGGTTTTGCAAACGCAACGTCCCGATTGACGCCGTCGCCGAATGCGCCAAATGGGATTGCTTCCATGTCGAGTCGGACGAAACCGATGACTGGAACGACGACTGGGATGACGATGAGGACAGCCCCCAAGCCATTGACGGCGCGTTGCTGGAAACGCCGCCCTTTCAGCCTCCCGTCCGTCCTTTTATCGCTCTGCTCAAAGTGGGGCGCAACGAACCGTGCCCCTGCGGCAGCGGCAGGAAATACAAGAAATGCTGCGGAAAATAACGCTCGATAACTGGCAAGACATCTACCCATCGCGCTTGCGCCTTATCCCGAAGGAATTGCCATCATTCAGCCCGGGGAGAGGGAAGTCACAATCAGTGGACTTGGGAAAATTCGGGGTTCATGGCCCCGATGCGCGTCCATTGTTGGAGGTTGAAGCTTCCCAAAATCCCTGCTCGCCAGCGGCGCCGGTTTGATTTATTTTATCAGTTTATGACGGAGTTGCCCAAGCCCGAAATTATCATCACCCATGAGAGCGACCTCGACGGTTTAATCTCCGGCGTCCTGCTCCAGCGCCTGGCGGAGAGACTCTTTGGCGAAAAAATTCCGCTGTCCTCCTACCACTATAACTTTTGGAAACAACGCGAATTGAAGGAAAAATCCGCCTGGGTGGCGGATTTCACGTTTGAACCGCGAATGGACAAGCTGGATTGGGTGGTTCTCGACCATCATGTCACCGACGCCGCGCCCAAGAATGCGCTTCTGATCCATGATATCAACAAATGCGCCGCGACTCTCTGTTACGAGCTTTGCAAGGAAAACGGCATGCAGTCCCCCGCGCTGGATCGACTGGTGCATCTCAACAACATTTCCGACCTGTTCCTGGAAGATGACCCGGAATTCGCCCTCGCCGGCGATTATGCGAGCCTGGTGAAGACGTATCAGTTCTGGAACCTCCATACCCTGATCGACGGTGAAATCGAACGGCTGCTCGATCACCCCCTGCTGGAAGTCATGGCCGTGAAGCGGCGCGTCGAAAATCCCCTGGGCTTTGAATGGAGCAAATCAAATGTCGCCGAGATTTCGCCGACCGTCGGCCTGGTGGACACAATCGTGGGCAATAATAACATGGTGGTGCATCAGTTATTGGAGAAACAGGCCACGAAATACTCCGTGCTGGTCACGCTCTATCGCCGGGGAATTGTCGTGTTCGCCAGCTTCCGCAGCCGCAACAACGGCGACGCGCTCAAAGCCGCCGAAAAATTCCAGGGCGGAGGGCACGCCAACGCCGCCGGCGCCATTTTGCCCAAGTCCATCCGCAACATTCCCGACGCGGTGGAGTACCTGCGCCAGATTTTGAATCCCCGGCGCGACACGCCCCTGAACAGCCTCGAATCGCTCTTTGCCAGCATTGAAGCCGAGAAGAAATGACCGTATTTATTGGGCAATTTCCGGAACGCTTTTCATGAATTCGGAGGGCCAACCACGAAACACTCGAAATGACACGAAAAGAAAAAGCGGCCTCACGCAACGTCGGCCCTCACCTCACCCTGGCCCTCTCCCCTCCCCTCCGATGGGAGCGGAGAGGGAAGAGCAGGCGAAGGCGAGTAATCGTTCATAAACCCCAGAGGATGTTGCCGGTTCAGGGAGGCCATGCCTGCGAAAAATGAAAGCCGGCTCTCCAGGATCGCTTTCCCGTTGCCAATCTTTCCGTCGCCTTTAGAATGATTTTTTATGGCTGATTCTCCTCCACGCGCCGACGGTCGCCCGGCAAACCAGTTGCGCCCGTTGCGTTTCCAAAACCACATCGCCCCGCATGCCACCGGTTCCACTCTCATTGAATGGGGCCATACCAAAGTCATCTGCGCCGTCACCATCGAGGAAACGGTGCCGCGCTGGATGAAGGAGCAGAAGGTGGCCGGCGGCTGGCTTACCGCCGAGTATTCGATGCTCCCCTATTCCACCCTGCAACGCAAACCGCGCGACATCTCGAAGGGAAAATTGGACGGACGTTCCACCGAAATCCAGCGCCTGATCGGACGCTCCATCCGCGCCGCCATTGACCTGGCCAAAGTCGGCGAACGGACCCTCTGCATCGATTGCGACGTCTTGCAGGCCGACGGCGGCACCCGCACGGCGGCCATCACCGGCGCCTTTGTCGCCCTCGCGCTGGCCGTGAAAAAACTTCTCGATGCCAAAAAACTGGCCGAAAATCCGCTGTTAAAGCCGGTCGCCGCCGTCAGCATCGGCATTGTCAACGGCGCGCCGTTGCTCGACCTGAACTACGTGGAAGACGTGGCCGCGAGCGTGGATATGAATCTGGTGATGAATGCCGCGGGTGAATTTATTGAAGTGCAGGGCAGCGGCGAAGAGGCCACTTTCACCGACAGCCAGTTGGCCGATCTCCTCGCGCTCGGAAAATCCGGCATCCGCGAATTGCTGGTCGCGCAACAACAGGCGCTCGCGTAGAATCGCCGCTCACGGAAAAAGCAGAAAGTAGAAAACTGAAAGCCGTTCCATGATTCAGAAACCAACACGATTGCTCCTGGTCCGCCACGGCGAGGTGGAGAAAAACTATCATAAAATCTTCGGCGGCCGCATCGACATGAACCTTTCCGCCCGCGGCCGGGAGCAGGCGCAAACCCTCGCCCTTTTCCTCCGGGGCAAAACCATTGACGCCATTTACGCCAGCCCGATGAAACGCGTGCAGCAAACGCTGGCGCCTTTCCTCGGCAAGGGCGCGCCCGCCCAAAAAATCCTGGACGATCTGCGCGAGGTTGATTTTGGCGACTGGAGCGGAATGAACTGGGAACAGGTTTGCGCCAAATACCACCTGCTCACCCACGAGTGGCTCGACCACGTGGAACGCGGCATGGCGCCCAGGGGAGAAAACGGCCCGCAATTTCGCGCCCGCGTCGAACCGTGCGTCCGCGGCATCCTCAAGGACCATCCCGGCCAGACCGTGGCCGTTTACTGCCACGGCGGCGTCATCCGCATGATTCTCTCGATTCTTCTGGAACTCCCGTTGCCGCGGACGAATATGTTCGAGGTGGAATACGCGGGCGTCACCCAAATCGCCCTGTATCCGCGCCATGCGGAAATTGAATTGTTGAACCTCACGCCGTGGCGCGACCTGGCCGGGCGCGCATCATGAACCGCAAGGGACCAAGGGAGAAGGCCGGGATCGTTCTCACCCCTCCCTATGAACCTCAAGAGACAAAGCGGGAGGAGCGCTATCATTCTCACCCCTCATCCTCAATCCTTCTCCCCGTTGAGGGGAGCAGGAAGAAACCGGCGGACGTGTCGAGGAACATCGAGGGTTCAGGGGGTCAAGGCGCGTCCGATTTTAAAAGACAAAGTCCGCCATGAAGCCGCGGCCGCCACTCTGGAAAATCTCCGTCGAAACGACGCCCGAGGCCGAGGAAGCCGTCGCCGAACTGCTCAACCGAACTCTGCATGACACTGCTTCCACCTCTTTTGACCTGAAACGGCGGGTCAGCGCCGTTTCGGTCTATTCGTCCGGACCACTCCCCGGCAAACTTCGGAACATGATCCGGGACGGCCTCGACCGGATTGGCAAATGCGGATTAACGATTCATCCCGGCAGAATCTCCATCGCCAAAATCCGGCATGAAGATTGGGCTGAATCATGGAAACGCCACTTTCATCCAATCGAGGCCGGCCAATCCCTCTTGATCAAGCCCAGTTGGAGCCGCCAAGCGGCGCGAAAAGGCCAGGCCGTGGTCATTCTGGATCCCGGCCTGAGCTTCGGGACCGGGCAACATCCCACCACTTGGTTCTGCCTCCGGGAAATTGCCCGGTTCAAACAAGCCGGCCGGTCCGCCTCGCCTTCCCTTTTGGATCTCGGCTGCGGCTCCGGCATCCTGGCAATCGCCGCGGCCAAACTTGGCTTTCAACCGGTAACGGCGATTGATTTTGATCCCGAAGCCGTGCGCGTGGCCAGGGCCAACGCCCGCGTGAACGGGGTCTCAAATAAAATCCGCATTGCCCGCGGAGATGTTTCAAAATTGACCGCTCCCCAAAAGCGATTCGACGTGGTCTGCGCCAATTTGATTTCCAACCTCCTCCTCGCGGAACGGCAAAAAATCGTGGCGCCGATGAATCCGGGCGGGATTTTACTTCTCGCCGGCATCTTAAAGTCTGAATTTTCGGAAGTCCAAAGGGCCTATGAAGAACGCGGCTTGAAGTTGATTTCCGCCAAGACAGAAAAAGAGTGGCGCTCGGGTATTTTTCGCTTAAACATTTTTTGAACGGCGGGGGGCAACCCCCGTCTAATTCTTCGTAGGTGTTCAGTTATGAAAAAGTTCGACCAGCACAATGGATTGGCATTGTTTACGCTGTATCACCGTTTGAAAGGAATCGAGCTATGATGAAAACATGGGAAGCAATAAGCGAAGCGATTCGCGATCCGAAACATCCATTCCGCAAAGCGGAACATCAACCCAAAAAAGCGCGTAAAAACCGCTACGAACGCAGAAAAATCCGGGAGTATCTCCACACCACTGATTGGCTGGCCGAAGAAATGGCCTAAGGCCAGATTCTGTCAGCGTGTTCAGAAAACGCCAGTTCGTTTGCCGGTAAGTTGGGCAAAGACTGGTTGAAAGGAAGCATTCTCCCGGGCCGCCGGGCGGGACCCGGCTAAAAAATTTCACGCCAACAGGCGCCGGCGATTATTGGCAGGCGGGGCAAATGCCGAAAAATTCCAGTTTGTGGGTGACTCCCTTGAAGTGATTTTTCGCCGCGATTTTCCTCTCCATTTTCTCCGGAAAGCATTCCTCCACCTCCACCACTTCGGAACATTTGGTGCAGACCAGATGATGATGATGCCCGTCATCATTTTCATCAACCAGTTCAAATCGCGCCACGCCGTCGCCAAAATCGAACCGCTTGACCATCCCCATCTTCTCCAGCAAGTGCATCGAGCGGTAGATCGTCGCCAGGTCGCATTCGCCCCGCGGCATCCCGGCAAAGATCTCCTTGTTGGTCATCGGATGGGCATTATTGCGCAGAATCTCCAGGATCGCGGCGCGCGGGGCGGTAATCTTCCGGGCCTGTCCCCGCAAGCGGCGTTTGAGCGCGGACAATTCCTGTCGTTTATGTGGATGCGAATGCTGCTTTGTCACGTGGTAAAAATCCCACCATCGTTCCCAAAATGCAATTGAATTTACCGAAGGGAAGCGGGGCAAAAAAAGCGTTGAAGACGGCTTCAACGCTTGGGACAAAATCCGGGGCTTTTCTATTTCATCAGCAACATTTGCCGGGCGCGTTTGATGGCGCGGGTCAGGCGGCGCTGATAGTGGGCGGGCATGCCGGTGTATTTCCGCGGCAGGATGCGGCCCGAGTCGGTGACGTATTGCCGGAGCAAATTGGTGTTTTTGAAGTCCAGCGCGTCGGCGGTGAAGTCGATCTTGGGTTTGGGACGCGGCGTGCGATGTTCGGTCGGACGGGCGCCGCGCTTGTCTTTATCCTTATGAGTTTTGCGGGGCATAATTACTTGATTTCCCGGTGCATCGTATGGCGGCGCAACGCGGGGTTGTATTTCTTGATTTCCAATTTTTCCGTTTTCAACTTTTTATTGCGCGTGGTGGTGTAACGGGAGGGCGACTTGCCCTCTTTGCGCGCCTCGGTGCATTCGATGGTGATGATGTCTCGGGACATAAATTATTCCTTCTCCTTGGATTTATTATTCTGCTCTTCAGGCGCTTCCTCGGCGTCTTCGCCGTCCGATTCAGCCGTGCCCGAGTTATCGATCGTGCCCAACTGGCCCAGGCGGCGCGATTTCAACGCGCCATCCTTCTCCAATTGCGCCTGGGCTTCCACGGTAAAACGGGTCCAGGGAATGGCCTCCAAACGCGCCCGCGGAATGGATTTTCCGGTCAATTCGCAGACGCCGTAGGTCTTTTTCTCGATGCGTTTGAGGGCTTCCTCAATCTCATAAACCGCGTCCTGGTCCGAAGAGAGGAGGCTCAGGGCGAAATCGCGGTCAAAATTGTCCGTGCCGGAGTCGGCCATGTGGAGGCTGTACCCGGCGAGTTCCTGCGCGGATTCCTGCGCCAGGCCGTCCATCTGGTGGCGCAATTGGTCGCGCAAATCAACGAGGTGCTGGTAATACTTCAGCCACTCGGGTTTGACCTTTTTGAGGTCGATGGGCGAGATGCCCTTGGCGGGGCCGCGGCCAAGGATCGCGGCCGCCGTGGTCTGGGTGTTTCCGCCCGAAGCGGCCGCTTTTTTGACGATGTTCTTCTTTGCTGTCACAAATCTAAATTTTTTAACAATCTCGTTCGGCACAAGGCCGGTTCATTAAGAGCGCGGGAATGTACCAGAGCAAAACAAATATGCCACACAAATTTTCGGGAATTTTTGGTTTCCACCGGAATGATTCAGTTATTAACCATGGAGGGGCGCCGACGGACACGGATTCTTTGAACAAACGGATGCCAGGGCAACCAAGAGGAAAATGGGTGGTTAACCATGAGATACACGAAAAAACGAAAGAAACTGCGAATGGACGCGAAAGTCACCGCAGTTCAACCCTTTTTTATGCAGGCGTAGGCGTTGTGGTTGTGGATGCTCTCGAAATTTTCCGCCTCCACCTGGTACCATTGCACGCGCCGGTCCCTTTTCAGCCTTACGACCACGTTGCGCACCAGGTCTTCGACAAAGACCGGGTTCTCATAGGCGCGTTCCGTGACCGCCTTTTCATCCTGCCGCTTCAGCAGGGCGTATAGTTCCGAACTGGCGGAACGCTCGATCATCTCGATGACGTCTTCGATCCAGACGATCTGCCGCGAGCGCACTTGCACGGTCACTTCGCCGCGTTGGTTGTGCGCCCCGTATTTGGCGATGGCCTTCGAGCACGGACAGAGGGTGGTGACATTCGCCTTCACGGTCAGGATGAAATCCTTCTTTTGGCCCGTGAGCGACGCGTCGAACCGCGCGATGTAATCCATCAGGCTCCCCTGCCCCGACACCGGCGATTGTTTGCGCATGAAATAGGGAAATTCGATTTCCAGGTGCGCCGTGCGGGCGTTCAATTTTTTCTGCATCGCCCGGAGAATGTCGTCGATGTTCTCGACATGGATGCGGTTGCCGTGGGCGTTGAGGACCTCGATGAAGCGGCTCATGTGCGTGCCTTTGAAGTGATGCGGCAGATTGACAAACATCCCGATGGTCGCCACGGTGTTCTGAAACGACTGGGTTTTGTCACGGACCAGGATGGGAAAACGCAAGCCGCGCACGCCCACTTTATGGATGCGCAATTTTCGGAAATCCCGCTCGTTTTGCTTGTCGTGCAATGCGATGGCAACGCCCTCGGTCTTTGGCATGAAGGGAAATTAGCATTTGAACCCGCCCGCGCCAAATAAACTTTGCCGGGTTGGCGGGACGAGCGTCCGGGCAAGCCCTCTCTCATGAACCCGACGAACTCTCGCCTCCTCCAGGACCTCAAGAGGCAAGAAGGGCGGGCCGATAAAATTCTCGCCCCTTACCCTCAATCCCTCTCCCCGTTGAGGGGAG
>JBKQUF010000235.1:0-17722 GCA_052140285.1 Limisphaerales bacterium
ACCAACTCGGCCCGGGGGCAGCCGTGGTAATGCACCGGAATATCACCAACGGGATTCGCCGCCGTTGAATCGGAACCCATTGGCCTCCGCCGTCGGGACGGCTACCACCACAACCTTACCCGCTGAATTGAGTTAAGTCAGACAGGCTGCTAGGCCGGAGCGCCGGTTTGCAACCGGCTTTTGGCATCCGAAAGTCCCAAGCGACAACATGTCAGCTCCGGTCTGTCGTCGTTTCAAGCGCAATATGAAATATCCGGGCAAAGCAGGCTCATTCTGATCAAATTCATCAGGTCTCAGAAAATTTGAGCTAATACAATCCTCGGAATATTAGTCACGCTCCGACAAGGCTTGAAGACATGCCGTCTGGACGGTCAACGCTACGCTTCCAGCCCGGCGGACCCGGCGCTCAAATTGGAAAACCATGGAAAATCAAGCGTCGGTCCGGGCGCCAAGATGCCGCCCCCTACGGCAGACAGGATGTCCGCCGCTACGGTCCCGGCGCAGTTTGATTTTTCAGACCCGCTCTAAAGCGCAGAGTGAATTTTCCGTGAAGGCAAAAACTTAATCTCTTTGCATTTAACGCGCGGAATTTTTACATTCCGTCATGGTTCCCGCTGGCATGAGCCATAAAATCCATTCGCCGGTTAAACGTTGATTCACCTTGAGCCATGGAACAACGGCGCAATTTGATTGTTGGAATTGCATTGTTTGCAATGACCATGGCGCTCTACTGGCCCGTCACGACTTTTCCATTCATCAATTATGACGATCAACTATACGTGTACCAGAATCCCGAGGTGCTGAATGGCCTTTCCTGGGGCGGAATCAAATGGGCGCTCACGGCCATCGTCGCAGCCAACTGGCATCCGCTCACCCTCTGGTCGCACATGGCCGATTGTTCCATGTTCCATCTGTTTGCCGGCGGACATCACCTGACCAACATCCTGTTGCATTCGGTGGACGTGGTTTTGTTGTGGGTGCTGGTCCGGCGCATGACGCATTGTTTTTGGCCCGGCGTTCTGGTGGCGGCGCTCTTCGCCTGGCATCCGTTGAACGTGGAATCGGTGGCCTGGATTGCGGAACGAAAAAACGTGTTAAGCGCCTTCTTTTTTCTTCTTACCCTGCTGGCCTACTTGCGTTATGCGGAAAAGCCCCGACCAGGAAGGTACCTGCTGACGCTGGTTTTATTCATCCTGGGCCTCGCGGCCAAGCCCATGCTGGTAACGCTGCCCTTTCTGCTGTTCCTGCTGGATTACTGGCCGTTGCAGAGAATTTTTCCTTCGCCGAACCATTTGCAGACGGAAAACCGGGTCGGCAAACCATTCCTGATTTTGGAAAAGGTCCCGTTTTTGATTCTGGCCGGCGCCGATTGCCTCATCACCTATCTGGCCCAAAACCAGGCCGGCTCGCTCTCCTCATTGGCGGGTGTTCCAATCGCGTCAAGACTTCTGAACATCCCCGTGGCGTATGTTGCCTATCTTGAAAAAACGTTTTGGCCGGCCAGGCTGTGTGTTTTTTACGAGTTCCCGCGGAATCCATCCATCGTTCCAACGGTGATCTGTCTCTTCCTGTTGACGGCCGGAACCCTGGCGGCCTGGAAATGGAGATTTAGATATCGCTGGTTGCCGGTCGGCTGGCTTTGGTTTTTGGGAACCCTGGTCCCGGCGATTGGCTTGGTCCAAACCGGTCTTCAGGCCTGGGCCGACCGCCATGCTTACGTGCCATTGATCGGCATATTTTTGATCGTCGCCTGCGGTCTTAACGAACTGTGGGTGGCCAAACCTTCATTCCACACCGTGACGGTCCTGGCCGTGAGCCTCTTTCTCTGCGGTTGCCTGGTGTTGACGCGGCAACAACTCGGTTGCTGGCGAAGCAGCATTGCATTATTCACCCAGGCCGTCGCCGTCAATCCCGACAGCGCCGTGGCCCAGAACCAATTGGGAAAGGCCTATAATGGCGATGGGCAGTCGGCGGAAGCAATCGAACATTTCGCGGATGCCGTCCGGCTTCAACCGCAAAATGCCGAATACCAATACAACCTCGGACGGGGTTTGCTGGGCGCGGGAAGATTTGGCGAAGCGGAAGATCATTTAACCGCGGCGCTGAAGCAAACGCCGGACGATCCGGCGCTGCATAATACCCTCGGCGTGGCGTTGATGCAGTTGGACAAACCGCGTGAAGCGGAAAACGAATTTGGGCGCGCCATCGCGCTCCAAGCGGATTATTCCAAGGCTTATCTCAACCTCGGAAAGGCGTTGCTCAAGGAAGGACAAACTTCATCCGCGATTACAAACTTGGTGATGGCCGCGCGGTTGGACCCCGGCCAACCCGAGGCGTTGGAGAGCCTCGCCGCTGCTTGCGCCGCCGCCGGAAATATCTCCAACGCGATTTCCACCGCCAATCTTGCCTTGAAAATGGCCCAAACGAACCGCCTGCAACCATTGGCGGAACAGATTGCCAGGGAATTGGATGCTTACCAATCCAAGCTCGCCGGCAAGCCATAATGCCACTCTAGATTTGCAAGGATGCAAGGGATCACCCTCGTCAAAAGGGCGCATCTCAGTTTTTTGCAAGCTGATGGGCGATGGGGGGACCGTCTTTCCATGAATTTTGGCGTAATGATTAAGGCCTAATGACTAATGAATGACCAAGCCCCAATGGCAGAAGAGGCGTCGCCGCTTTTAGGTATTAGGTCATTGGGACATTCAATCGTCATTCGGATTTAGGCATTAGTCATTCCCCCCGGCATTCCGAAGGTTGGCGCCAGGAACCCCCTGCCCCCCGCCAAAAAATGAGATGCGCCCTTGTCAAAACGAGTCGTCTGGCCGATATCGGTTTGTTTCATTTTTTCCATTTGGCTTTCCCCGCCCAATTCCGCGACAATTTGACTTTGAACAGTTTTGAACAGTTTTGAACCCAAAAATTTCATCGTGCATTTGCCGGCGCATCGCCATGCTGCTGTCGCTGCTCGCGACCGTGCCGCCCGTCGGCGGCGCACCCGTGCAATTGGCGGAGCAGCCGCCGGCGCAAATGACCAGTGTCGCGCCAGGCGTTTGCCTCGTTGATTTTGGCCGCGTCGCTTTTGGCAATCTGCTCCTGCTCCCGCCGGCCAATGCCACTGGAAAAATCACGGTGGATTTCGGCGAAGCACTGGCGGACGGACGCATTAACCGTCACCCGCCCGGCAGTGTCCGCTTTGCGCACACTGAAGTGACGTTGCAAGGCGGCCGCCCCCTGGTGGTGGCGCCCGCGCCCGACCCGCGAAACACCGCCCAACCGCAGGCCGTTCTCACGCCGCCGGCTTGGGGCGTGGTGTTGCCGTTCCGCTGGGTCGAAATTACCGGCTGGCCCGGCACATTGCAGGCGGAGAATCTGCGGCGGCGGGCCTTCTTTGCGGCAGACTGGCATGACGACGCGGCGGCGTTTCATTCCTCCGATGAAATGCTCAATCGCATCTGGGAACTGTGCCGTTACTCGATCAAGGCCACGACTTTTGCCGGCGTTTACGTGGACGGCGACCGCGAGCGGACTTCCTATGAGGCGGATGCCTACCTCGACCAACTCGGCCAATATGACACCGACGGCGGCACGCAAATGGCGCGCGACACCTTGGACCGGCTGCTCGCGCATCCCACCTGGCCGACGGAATGGGCGTCGCACCTAATTTTCATGGTACACGCCGATTGGATGCAGACCGGCGACACCAACTGGCTGGCCGCCCACTATGACGCGTTGCTCCCGAAACTGCATTTGCAAAATGTCCGCGCCGACGGATTGTTGGTCAGTTCCGAGGCGCAAATCGAGCGCGGCGATCTCGTGGACTGGCCACCCGGCGAACGTGACGGCTTTGTTTTTCGTCCGGTGAACACGGTGGAAAACGCGTTTTACCTGCACGCCCTTGCGGACATGGCCGATCTGGCCCACGCCCTGCATAAAGACGCGGACGCCGCCGATTTCACCGCCCGCGAGCGTACCGGCCGTGACGCTTTTCAAAAAGAACTTTTCGATTCCGCGCGCGGGCTGTATCGGGACGGCGAGGGCACGGACCATGTTTCGTTGCACGGCAATCTTTTTCCGCTGGCGTTTGGCCTGGCGCCGGACGCGGCCCGTGCGCCCGTGGCCCAATGGCTGGCCGGACGCGGCATGGCCTGTTCCGTCTATGCCGCGCAGTATCTGCTGGAAGGCCTGTTTGAAAACAATTGCGCCACGCAGGCCATCGCCTTGATCACCGCGCCCGGCGACCGAAGCTGGCGGCATATGGTCGAGAGCGGCGCGACCATCACCTGGGAGGCTTGGGATGAGCGTTACAAGCCCAATCTGGACTGGACCCATGCGTGGGGGGCCGCCCCCGCGAATCTCCTGCCGCGATTCGTTCTGGGCGTTCAGCCCCTGTCACCCGGTTGGACGCGCGCCGTGATTCAGCCCAATCCCGGCCCGCTTAAATTCGCCAATGGAAAAGTTCCGACGCCGCTGGGGACGGTTTTGGTTGGTTGGAAAAATCAAGACACGTTCCAGCTTTCGCTTACTCTGCCGGCTGGGATGAGCGCACAAGTACGCCTTCCCGCGGGCAAAAACCCAAAGGGAGTGTTCGTGGATGGAAAGCCAGCCCCAGCGCACCGCGCAGGCCAATGGTGGATTCTCGACCATGATGTCACCGGCGCGGTGACCATTGAAGCAAGATAGACGGAGGATTACAATTTGACAGCGCGTTCGACCCTAATAAAATTGTGCTTATGCTAAACAAAAAGTTTTGGCCGTGGAACCTGCTCGAACATTGTAGCTTTCGCATCTTTATCCCGATTCTCACTGTAATGTTCTTGTTATCCGTGCCAGGCTGCTCCAGAAGTAATGTAACGATTATATCGGCTGTCTATGGGTCGGGCACCAATTACGTGGATGTTTCAAATCAAGTTTATAAAATGATTAATCTCCAAATGAACTTTCAGGCACGTCCCGAATTCTTACTGGTTGATCCAACACCCTATCATAATAAAGCATTGGTTATTGACTATGAAGCTGGAGGACGGCGCCATATCTTTACGGCCCTGGCTTCCGACGACGATTATATAAACGCGAGAGTACTGTTGAATTCTGCGCGGAACGGGGCCGGATCAAATTAAGCTCCGATCACACTAACCTGAGAGCGTATCTGAAAAAAACAAACTACGCCGGGATCGTAGCGGCGGACATCCTGTCTGCCATGGAGGGCGGCATCTTGCCGCCCGGACCAACGCTTGATGTCGCCACCGGCCCGGTCGCCTGGACGGTGACGACAGGGATGGCATCGGTAATGGTGGTTTGGGCGAAAGTCGCGGTTCCAAGGGTCAAAAACGCAACATACGGCGCGAACCACAGCCCGCTTCTCAAATAATCACACAACGTTTTCATGCAAGGATCCTTTCTTCTTCAAAGGCCAATTCAGATCAACGGCGTTTTTTGAGTTTCACGTGAAAAATAAACCTGATTGTCGCATGGTCAAGTGGAAATTGGTTCATTTTGGTAACGCGGCCTCAAACAAATGAAAACGCGCTACGCCCGGGTCCTTGAAAATTCGCTGTTGCCCCGCTGAAAAGCTGCTATTCTTCCGCCTAATGAACAAGCTGCTGTTGATAGATGATGAAGAGGACGTGCGGTATTCGTTTCAGCGAATCTTTGATTCGCCGGAAATCGAACTGGCCACGGCCTCGTCCGGCGAGGAGGGTTTGAAGGTGATTTCCAAGTTCAAGCCCGACCTGGTGCTGATGGACGTGCGGATGGGCGGGATGAGCGGACTGGAAACCCTCCGCAAAATCCGGGCGAGCGATCCCAAGCTGCTGGTCATCCTGATGACGGCCTACGGCACGACGCAAACCGCCATCGAGGCGATGAAGCTGGGCGCCTACGATTACCTGCTCAAGCCGTTCGACGCGCTGAAAATCAAGGAGTTGGTCGGCAATGCGCTCAAAGCCGCGCGCGACATGAAACAGGTCGTCTCCTACCAGCCGCTGCTGGAATCCGAGGATTACGAGTTGGGGATCGTCGGCCGCAGCGAGGGGATGCAGCACGTTTTCAAATTGATCGGGCAGGTCGCCGCGAGTGATGCCACCGCGCTCATCACCGGCGAAAGCGGCACGGGCAAGGAATTGGCCGCGCGCGCCATCTATCATCATAGTGATCGCAGCCAGAAACCGTTTCTGGCGGTCAATTGCGCGGCCATTCCCGAGCAGTTGCTCGAAAGCGAAGTGTTTGGACACGAACGCGGGGCGTTCACCGGCGCCACCAACCAGCGCATCGGCAAATTCGAGCAATGCAACAATGGCACGATTTTTCTGGACGAAATCGGCGACATGACGCCGGCCACGCAGACGAAAATCCTGCGCGTGCTCCAGAGCGGCACGTTCGAACGCGTCGGCGGCAACCAACCCATCCAGGTGGATGTGCGGGTCATCGCCGCGACGAACAAACACCTGGAGCAGGCCGTCGCCAGCAAGCAATTTCGCGAGGACCTGTTTTATCGACTGAACGTGGTGCGCATTCCGCTGCCGCCGTTGCGCGAGCGGCCGGATGACATTCCGCTGCTGGTGAATTATTTCATGGAAAAAATCGGGCGCGAGCAGGGCCGTCCGCCGAAGTCGGTGGCCGCCAGCGTGGTGCGGACGATGGAAAAATACCATTGGCCGGGCAACGTGCGCGAACTGGAGAATGCCATCCGCCGCGCGCATGTCATGGCCAAGAGCGACGCCATTTTGTTGAGCGATCTGCCGCCGGAAATTTCCGGCCAATCCATCGGCGGTTCCGTTGCCGTGACGGCGGGCGAAGGCACGATGACTGACGCCGCCGCCGTGGCCCGCCAATTATTTCAGTGGGCCAGGCGCGATCCGAAATTGAAGGTGATCCCCACGGTGGAACGCGAACTGGTGATCCAGGCGCTGAAGGAAACGGGCGATAACCAGGTGGCGGCGGCCAAGCTGCTGGGCATCACGCGCGCCACGTTGCGCAAACGGATCGAAAAGTTCGGGATCCAGCGGGAATTGAATGTGAAGTAACCATCGCGCTCCCGCTCGAACGTCCGGGCTTCGACGGCACGGGAAAACTTTTTGTTACTTTTCCCTCTTGGCGGCCATATACCAGTAGAGCATGAATGACGACCTCACGTTGCTGCGGGAGTTTGCGGCGGACCATTCCGAAGCTGCCTTTGCCGCGCTGGTGAACCGCCACGTGAACCTGGTGTATTCCGTGGCCTTGCGACGAGTGCGCGACCCGCATTTGGCCGAGGAAATCACCCAGGTCGTCTTCATTATTCTGGCGCGCCAGGCGGGTGCGCTCGGCGATAATACCATCCTGCCCGGCTGGCTGTGCCGCACGGCGTGTTACGCCTCCGCTGATGCCCTGCGGAAACAGCAGCGCCGGCAGCAACGCGAACACGAGGCGCAAATTGAATCCATTGTGAACGAACCGGAATCCGAAGCCTGGCAGCAAATTGCCCCGGTGTTGGAGGCGGCAATGGCGCAACTTGGCCGGAAGGATCACGACGCGCTGGCGCTGCGTTTTTTTGAGAACAAAAGTTTTGCGGAGGTGGCCGCGGCATTGAGGACAAGCGAAGGCGCGGCGAAAATGCGCGTATCGCGGGCGCTGGACAAACTGCGCGTCCGGCTGGTGAAACGCGGGGTGACACTCACGGCCACGGTGCTGGCTGGGGCGGTGGCGGCCAACTCCGTGCAGGCCGCCCCGGCGGGCCTGGCGGTAAAACTGACAGCGGTCGCAGCCAAAGGAGCGGCGACAACAACATCCATCACAACCATCCTGAAAGGAACTCTAAAAATTATGGCCTGGACAAAAATGAAAACAGCAGTCGTCATTGGCGTTGGCATCCTGCTGGCAGAAGGAACAACCACGGTATTGCTTAAAGAACACGCCGCACCAAAACAAGAAGGGGTCGCGTCGAATCAACTCCGTATTCAATCACCCGTTCAATCCCCGGTAGCGGAGCCGGCCATCAGGGCGTGGCAGCAAGGAAACAAGGCCGAGGCAATCAACCAATTTCTTGAAGCGGACTGGAGCAATCGTCCTCTATTTGATTCCAACTCGGCTTTGAGCCTAACCGAAGGCCAGTTTGCTGCCCTGAGCAATGCGGACCGGCAGACAAAATCCACTGAAATGCTTTCCAAACTGGATATGCTGAAGCAATTGGCGGCGGCGGTTTCCCCGGCGGGACTCGATGCCGCCGCCAAGGGGGACGCCGTCCAGGCACGGAAGTGCTTCACCGCTTTGAACCAATGCGGCGCGGCTTTGAGCAGTCCCGATTGTCTTCAAATTGTTCAGATGGTTGGCAAGGCTTTGAACAAATTGTCTGATGCCGATCTGGCAAAAGTTGGACAGTAAGCCAATGAGGGCTCCGCGAACGACGCCCATGGGGCGGTTCATCACAACCTGCCCATCAAACTTTTCGCCTTGCTGATCCAGACGCGGTCGCGTTTGCGTTGGAATGTCGGCGCATGGACGTCATCGCTCAAGACGTCCTTCAATTCCGTCCGTGCGAGGTCTTTTTGGTTTTTCGCCAGATATAATTCGGCCAATTGCACCTTCGCCCGCGGATACGAATGGCTGGCGGTGACCTGTTGCCAGATGCGCATGGCGTTGTCCGTCTCGCCCAGCGCCGTGAGAGTTTCGGCGAGGGCCATTTGGGTGTAGCCGTATTCGTGCTCGGGCTTTTCAGCAATCACTCCTTCCAACAACGGTCGCGCCTCCGCCGCCCGTTTTTGCCGCAACAGGCATTGTCCCAGATGCGCCCGGGTGTCGATGTCCTGCGCGTCGCGTTCCATCGCCGAACGGTAGCATTTCTCCGCCTCCTCCAGTTTGCCTTGCTGGAAATAAATGTCGCCCAGTTGGGAATAATGATGCGCCTTGTCCAAGTGATGGATTTGCGCCTGCAATTCCTTGATGCGCTTGCGGTCATGCGCCCCTGGCAACTCGAATCCCCGCAACGTCGAGGGCGTCGCCCGATAAACCATGAAAAAGTACAAGACCGAGGTGATGATCCAGCCGATGAAAATGAACACGGCCCATAACCATTCGCGATTGCGGAGGGCGTGGACGAACATCCAAATCTGGAAAACGGTCACGATGAGCGTGAAGGGGTTCGCTAACAGCGCCGTCCAGTTTTCCAGGTAATAGAACAAGGTCGCGGACATCGTTCCAAGTTAGGCAAACTGCCGGTTGCAATCAAACTTCAACTTGTTTTGCCGCGGGTTCTCCTTAACAATCCACCTTCCGCGTGAACGAGACCGTCATCATTGTGCCTACCGTCAACGAGCGGGAGAACCTTCCGCGCGTCGCGCAACTGCTTTTGTCTCTTCCGATCAAGGTGGACATGCTCGTCATGGAGGGCAATTCCTCCGACGGCACGGCGCAAATCGCCGACGAACTGGCGGCAAAGCATCCGGAAATTCACGTCATTCACGAGGCGAAGAAAAGCGGTCTGGGCCGCGCGTATATTACCGGCTTCAAATGGGCGCTCGAACGCGGCTACGAATTTATTTTCGAGATGGACAGCGACCTCTCGCACAATCCGGACGACGTCCCGCAATTCATCGAGGCGGCGAAAAGTCAAAACGCCGACCTGGTGCTCGGCTCGCGCTATTCCGGCGGCGTGCGGGTCATCAACTGGCCCCTCAAACGGCTGATGTTGAGCCGCAGCGCCGGTATCTACGTCCGCCTGATCACCGGCATGCCCTTCAGCGACCCCACCGGCGGATACAAATGCTTTCGCCGCCGCGCTCTTCAGGCGATCAATCTCGAGGAAATCAAATCCGACGGCTACAGTTTCCAAATCGAAATGACGCACCGGCTGTGGCGCGACGGATTCAAAATCGTGGAAGTGCCGATTGTTTTCACCGAACGTGTGCATGGCCAGTCCAAACTGTCCCGGCACATCGTGCGCGAAGCGCTGATCATGGTCTGGTGGCTTTGGCTGCAAAACGGACTTCGCCGATCGCCGCGAAAAATGACTAAAGGCGGAAGGTTGAAGGTTGAAGGTTAAAGGTTTATGCTGCGCGGGTGAATTTAAGGCGTTATTGGAGCATTTACGCCGCGCTTTGGAAAAATTCCGTGGCGCGTGAGATGTCGTTCAAGGGTAATTTCATCCTCTGGATCATTGTCGAGCTTCTGTGGTTCGGCCTCCAATTGACCTTCGTCTCCGTCCTCTATTCGCAGACCAGTTCCATCGGCACCTGGACGAAATGGCAGATGGTGCTGCTGGTTGGGGCAAGTAATTTCATCCAGCAGATTTACCAGGCATTTTTCCTGACCAACTGCACGGGCCTCTCCGAACTGGTGCGCACTGGCAAGATGGATTTTCTGCTGGCGCTGCCGGTGAACACCCGCTTCATCGTATCGACGCGGCAGATTGATTTGGGCGCCTTCGTCAATGCCGTGTTCGCCGTGTGCGTGATGTTCTTTGCCGCCGACAAATTGCAGTTGCATCCCAGCCTGGCGCAGGTGCTGGGCTTTGCAATCTTGTGCGCCGTCGGCGTGGCGATCCATTACATGCTGATGTTCATGCTGGCGGCGATCAGCTTTTGGACCGTGCGCGCCCAGGGCATTGTCTGGGGCTATTACAATCTGTTTAACATCGCGCGGATGCCGGACGAGGTGTTTCGCGGTGCCTTCAAGGCGGTGTTCACCTTCGCGCTTCCCATCCTGCTGGTTTCCAACGTGCCGACGCGCGTGTTGGCGGACAAACTGCAATCGCCGTTCTGGTGGCTGTTGCTGCTGGCGCTGGGAGTTGTTTGGGCGGTGATTTCGGAAATGTTTTGGAAATTCTCCCTGCGCCGCTACACCAGCGCGAGCACTTGAGGATTTTCTCCCTTATTTCGCCTTTTCAACGACGAGCATTTCGAGAGGCATATTGGTGGGAACCAGTTCGAGGCCGACGTGGTCGAGCAACACTTTTTTTATTTCATTGCTGGAACCGTCAATTCCCGTTGTCCACCTTAGGACAAGGTCAAAGTGATTGGAAATTCCGGTTTGATCAACAACTGGACAATTCATGGCCTGTTCAAGCGCTTTTGCCAGGCCGGCGGTCGAACTTTCCATCATTACGGCTCTGCCTCTGCCCGCTTGAACCTTACCATTGAGAATGCTTTCCGCTTCGATGCCATCGGAATCGGTACCGGCGGTGAGCGCCAGAGCGTTCTCCGGGCGGGACTCCATTCTCCCGACAATTCCCAGTTCATTTTTTATTTCAAGCTGTAGTTGGGCCTTGGAATCGTTTTCAAGATTGGCGATAAAATCATAGCCCTGATCCTGCGAATGGGTTTCAACAATAGTCCGTTGTACGGAAAAGGGATTGGGTTCCACCGAACAGGCATATCGCATGATTTCACCAATTGTGCAGTTCATTCCGATAGCCTCCCCATTAGTTGAATAATCAATCCAAGCCCAAATGCGACGACCGCTAATTAAGCCGCCATTTGGAAAAGCGGTTGGCACAATTTTAACCTGAGGCGGAATCGTTTTCAAAGTCGAGTTGATCGATTTATCATCGACAACGAAAACCTGCCAAGGCAGCCGGGCGGAACGATGTTCGTGTTCTTGAAGTTGCCTCACCGCCACCGTGGCGGTTCCCGCCATGAGTAACGCCACCGCTGTCGCGACGACCGCCGTTTTTGCTTTTGTCCATGCCATAATTTTCAATGCTCCTTTAATGAGGGTTAAGGTTGAAGTCGATGCCGCCGCGCCCTTGGCCAGCGCCACGGTGGTCACGGATTTTGCCAGCGTCATGGGCGCGGCTTGAACGGAATTGGCGGAAATGGAATCGGCGATCGTGGCGGCCGTCGAATCAACGCCATGCTTCACGAAATAATGCCGCAGTTTTTCCAGCGCGCGGCTCACCCGCTTTTTCGCCGCTTCTTCGCTGGTGCCCAGCGCCGCGCCCACCTGTCTCAAGTCCTTGCCTTCAAAAAATCGCAGCACAATGGCGTCGTGGTCCTTGGTGTTCAATCGCGCCAGCGCCGCTTCCAGCATCGGGGCGATTTGCTCCCAATTTTCCCTCGCGGTCGGTTCATTTAAAATCGTTTGCATATACGACTCCTGTTCACGGCGCTGACGCCGCCGTTGGATGGTCAAGGCGTTGGCCGAAACATAGCGCGCCGTCCGGCAAAGCCAGCCTGACAAAATGTTTTTTTCGCCAAGCGATTTCGCCTTTTGCGCCAGAATGACGAAAACCGCCTGCGTGATTTCCTCCGCCAAATGCAGGTCATGCACCTGCCGCCAAGCGACGGAATAAACGAGATTGATATGCCTCGTCACCAGCGTGGCAAACGCTTCCTCAGAATTCTGGCGCGCGTAATTGCGCACCAATTCCATGTCATCGGTGATCATTTACCAATACATTTACGCAAACGCGAAAAAGGGACAGTTATTTTCGCGCAAGGGCGCCAGCGGCTCGAAGAATGCGGCTAAAGGGCGGATGGAGTGTCCGCCGGGCTGGGAAGCCCGGCTCCACGTCAGACAAAATACCCGACGCGACGATCCATAACCCGAAGCGCGTCCATTGCCATTGGGTTTCGTATTTTTGTTTTCGCAATTTTTTCCAAAAAAAGTTGCGCACTGCAATGACGACGCATATACCTGTTATCAGATACTATGACAAAGAGAGGTCTGAATCCCAAAGTTGATTTCTTTTTTAACAAAGCCGAAAAGTGGCGGGAAGAATTTGCGAAGTTGAGAACAATCGTTCTTGACTGCGATTTAACCGAAGAATTGAAGTGGGGCAAGCCCTGTTACGCATTTCAGACCAGCAACATAGTTTTAATCCATGGATTTAAGGAATACTGCGCGTTTCTGTTTTTCAAAGGCGCCTTGTTAAAGGATTCCAAGGGTATTTTAATCCAACAAACGGAGAACGTGCAGGCGGGCCGGCAGATCCGATTCACCAATATCCGGGAGATCGTTGAGAGGGAATCTGTCCTGAAAGCCTATATTCAAGAAGCCATTGAAGTGGAAAAGGCCGGTTTGAAAGTGAATTTAAAAAAGACATCAGAATTCAAAACACCGGAAGAATTTCAGAAAAAATTGGATGAGCTCCCCACCTTGAAAACTGCTTTTAAAGCCTTAACGCCGGGACGGCAACGGGCATACCTTCTTTATTTTTCGGCGGCCAAACAATCCAAAACCCGGGAGGCAAGGATTGAAAAATGGATGCCGCAAATTCTCAAGGGAAAGGGATTGGATGATTAACAATCCGATGAGAAAGCGTCAACAGCCATCAGCGGCAGGTTGGCGGGGAGTAAATCGGCAGATGGTTTGAGCGTGGATTTTTCTTCCGCGGTCGGCGGCGGCCAGACCTTTAATTTTTGGTCATGCGCGAGGACGCGCTGAAAACTGTTGCGGTCAAACTTCGCCCGCTTCCATCCGGTCATGCTCGACCGGGCTGTAAGGAAGGGGTTTTATTTTGAGCGAGGCCAGCCGCTGAAAATTCAGGGTGGCGGAAGAAATGTTCAACAGCGGCTTGATCTTTTCCTCGATGATTTTTTCGCATCGGGCCATTTCTTCCTGCCGCTGTTTCAAGTATCCGTCGGCGATGGCTTGCAGATCGTCGATGTTGTAGAGATAGACGTTCTCCAGGAAATTCGCCTCGGGGGCGATGTCGCGGGGGACGGCGATGTCGATGAGCAACAGCGGACGGTGTTTGCGCAGTTTCATCAATGTTTCCAAGCGGGCCGCGTCGAGGAGAAGATGGGGGGCGGAGGTGCTGCTGATGGCGATGTCCATTTTCAGCAGTTCAGTGCCCCACTCGTCAAAGGGGACGGCGCGTCCGGCAAATTCCGCGGCCAGGGCCTCGGCGCGGTCGAGGGTGCGGCTGGCGATGACGAGGTCCCTGGCGCCGCGCGAAACGAGGGCGCGCGCGACTTTCTCGCTGGTGTCGCCGGCACCGATGACCAGAACGCGGCGTCCGACGAGGGCGCTGAAAATCTTCTCCGCCAACTCGACGGCAACCGAGGCGACGGAGACGCTGCCGCGCTGGATGCTGGTGTGGGTGCGAATATGCTTGGCGACGTGGAAGGCGCGCTGAAAGGCCTTGTTCAACCGGGCGCCGGTGTGCCGGCCGGCCTGCGCCAATTCGTAAGCGTCCTTGATTTGCCCCAGAATTTCCGTTTCGCCAAGAACCATGGAGTCGAGGCCGGAGGCGACACGGAACAGATGGTGCAGGCTGTGCGGCTCGGCGAGGGTGTAAAGGGTGTTGAGAGGGATTTGAGTTGAGGGTTGAGAATTGCGCCCGCTCCATCGGGCGAGAAAATTATTCAGTTCCGCAAACGCCTGCGCAGGGGGCAGCGTGGTGGCGGCGTAGATTTCGACGCGGTTGCAGGTGGAAAGGATAACGGCTTCATCAGCGATTCCGGTTTCGCGCAAGGATTTCAGCGCCACGGGAATTTCGAGTGCGGCAAAAGCGAAGCGTTCGCGCAATTCGACGGGGGCGGTGCGGTGGCTGAGGCCGATGACGATGACGTTCATGGATGATGGGCTGGGGAAAGGAGGATGAACCCCCAAAACGTGAGCAGGATGAACGCAAAACCGCCGATGGCGCTCCAGGCCAGCCGCCGCCCGCCCGGCCCGAACCGCCAGCGCACGATCAACAGCCCCAGGTAAAACAGCCAGATGAACACGGAGTAATCGAGCAGCGGATCGGATTTGAAATAGGTCCCGTACTTGTGTTTGAGCAGCCAGGGGCTGAACGCCAGCCCCGCCGTGAGCAGGACAAAACCGCAGACCAACAGCCCGTTCATCACGCGTTCGAGCCGTTGGATGGGCGGCAGCACGGAGAAAATTGCGCGCAGTTTATGGAATTTGAGGTCGTGTTCCTGCGTCAAAAACATCGCCGCCGCGACCGCGCTGAAACCGAAGGAGCCGATGGCCAGAAGGATCAGCGCCGCGTGCAAGCTGGCCAGGCCGTTGGAAAAATCCGGCTTGGGACCGCGGGGGTCCAGCGACGGCATGAGGGCGAAAATGCCCATGGCCAGCAGCACCGGCGCCGCAAACGCTCCAAGAAACCGCAACCGGCGAAAGACGCCCAAAACGAGAAAGGCGGCGACGATGGTCCAGGAAATGAACGTGGTGGCCTCGTACAAATTGTTGACGGGACAGGCGTTGATGGAGAAGCCGCGCTTGATCATGGCGGTGGTGTGCAGGGCGAAAGCGGCGAGGAGCAGAAAATAATTCACGTGGTCGTCCGTGCGAAATTCTTTTCGCCACAGGAAAACCGAATAGACCGAACTTAAACCGTAGAAAACCACGGCCAGCAGGAAAAAATGACGGTCGGTGAACCAAGACACAATAACATGATTTTAAGCGCGCAAACCGTTCCGGCAATTGAAATCCATTTCTTGCAATTTCAACGCCGCGTACTAAGCTGCTTCGCATCGGGCATGAGCTACACCGCGCAATACCTTCAATCGGACAGCGCCGCGCAAGGGCTGGAGGTCATCGTATTGGTGAATTGCATGATTCAGGACGCGATTCATCTGAAGGCGAGCGATCTGCATATCGAGCCGTGGGAAAGCTCCATCGCCATTCGCGCGCGCGTCAACGGGGTGCTCACCGAAGTGGTCCATTTGCCGTTGGAACTCCTGGACAAAATTTCCGCGCGGTTCAAGGTGATGGCCAACCTCGTCACCTACCAGGCCGGGATGCCGCAGGACGGGACGATCGTCACCGGCGCGGAACTCGACAACGTGCAATTGCGCGTCTCGATTTTTCCAACCACCCGCGGCGAAAAAATTGTGGCCCGCCTGTTTGATCCGCGCGACCGGCGGTTTGATCTTGATACCCTTGGCCTGGAAAACGATTCGCTCGACGGATTGAAGCGGGTGCTTCGCCGCACCAGCGGTTTGTTGCTTTTCACCGGCCCAACGGGTTCGGGAAAAACCAACACGATGTATTCCTCGCTGTGCCACATCATCCAGCGGGAAGGTTCGGCGGTGAGCGTAAGCACGGTGGAGGACCCGGTGGAATTCAACCTGCCGATGGTCAGCCAGACGCAGATTGCCCCAGCGCAGGAATTCACGTATGCGGTGGCGTTGCGCAGCATCATGCGGCAGGACCCGGAGATCGTGATGGTCGGCGAAATCCGCGATCCGGAAACCGCAGCGATCGCGGTGCAGGCGGGTTTGACGGGACATTTGGTCATCAGCACTATTCACTCCGGGGTTTCGGCGGGGGCGTTCACCCGCCTGATCAACATGGAAATCGAGCCGTTCATGCTTTCTTCAGCCATCCTGGGGGTCATGGGCATGCGGTTGGTGCGGCGGATTTGCGACCACTGCGCGCAACCGTATGAGCCGGGACCCAGCCAGCTCAAAATGGTGCCCGAGGCGCTCGTCTCCAAGGCGCAATTCCGCAAAGGCGCCGGCTGCGATCAATGCGCCGGATTCGGTTATTCCGGGCGAATGCCCGTGAGTGAATTGCTGGTGGTGGATGAGCCATTCCGCGAGGCGATTCTCAAGAAAATGCCGACGCGGGCGTTGGAAGAGATAGCCATTCAAAATGGGATGAAAACGCTCTGGCAAAACGGATTGGACCGCGCGCTCACGGGCCAGACGACCCTGGATGAAATCATCCGCGTTTTGGCGGCGGACATGATTTAGAGCCACTTTTCCTTTTAAGCTCATAATTCTCCTTTTATTCGGCAAGAAATTCGCATTGCTCACGGTTTCGTCAGGTAAAATTTTCCGATTCGATGGAGTTTCGCCCCGCCAGCGAGGCGAACGTCAGAGGCTGGGCGAGCTGTCCCACTTCCCGGCAGAACGGGCTAAAGTCTGCGGCGCTTCCACCGATAGTGTGTGCGTTGAAAGACAGGCAGCCAGACGCCACCAAGAACTGGCCGGGAAAACGGCAGATCGCCCGAGAATAAAGGTCAGCCCGCGACATGGATGTCGCGAAAATCAATGCCCCTCCCAAAGGGGCGACTCACGGAAAGAGTTATTATGGTAATCAATACTAACCTGTCAGCACAGACCACCGCTAATCTGCTCATGCAGTCCCAGGAGGGACTCAGTCAGGCGCTCGAAGAATTGTCCTCCGGATCGAAAATCAATTCGCCGGCGGATGACAGCGCAGGATTGGCAGTCTCAATGGGACTCACGGCTGAAATGGGGGAAAACACCGCGGCAAGCGACAACGTCAACGACGCCATCTCGTTCAACCAAACCCAGGACGGCTACCTGCAACAGGTGTCCAATGCCCTGGATCGAATGAGCGAACTGTCGGTGCAGTCGCAGGACGTCACCAAATCGGACAGCGACCGTTCGCTGTATCAACAGGAGTTCAGTACTCTCGCCAACTACATCAACAGTGTATCCACGCAGAGTTTCAACGGCGTCAGCTTGTTTGGCGGCACGAACCTCTACGTGACGGTCAACAGCAATGCCACGAGCAACGCCGCCGCGTTCGAAAACGTGGGCGTGAACCTGGCAACTTCGACCACCTACACCAAGCTGACCGATGATTCCATCGCCACAGTGAGTGGAGCGCAGTCGGCGTTGACCGACGTGACGAACGCCATCTCCCAACTGGCTTCGGACCGCGCGACGATTGGCACCAACATCGAGACGCTGACCAACTACGGCAATCAGCTCTCGACGTTGAACAACAACCTCTCGGCGGCCAACAGCCAGATCACGGACGTGGACGTGGCGACGGAGAGCACCAACTACGCAAAGGAGAACATTCTGGTGCAGACCGGCAC
>JBKQUF010000236.1:0-4009 GCA_052140285.1 Limisphaerales bacterium
TGCACCGGAATATCACCAACGGGATTCGCCGCCGTTGAATCGGAACCCATTGGCCTCCGCCGTCGGGACGGCTACCACCACAACCTTACCCGCTGACTTGAGTTAAGTCAGACAGGCTGCTAGGCGAACGAAATTGGTAGCGCGCACGGGAATCGAACCCGTCTTTCAGCCTTGAGAGGGCCGTGTCCTAACCGATAGACGAGCACGCCACGTCTCTTTTTTAGCACAAAAACCCGGAAACACGAAAGCATTTTGTTGATCGCCCCTTCCTTCCGCCCATCCAACAGCGCCTCAAGAATCGCCCTGAACCTTCATCGCAATAAATCTCTTAATGGGCTTCAGTCGTGGAAAAGAAACAAGGCCGGATTTTCATCCGGCCTCGATGGTGATAAGGTTTATACGCCTTCACCAAGGCGCTCAGAAGGGTGGCACGGCCAACTTGGGGGCGCTGTCCGAGCCGCACCACGAGCAAAACCTCTCTGCTAACCCTAAACGGACAGCGAAATCCACCGGCGTCCACCGCCGGAACCAAAACAAAATACCACTGGAAAAACACTTGGGTTCCACGCCAAATTTGAGGCCGACCGATGTCCATTGTAATGCCATCACTTCTGGTATATATCACTTCTGTCTGTGACAGCAACTAATAGCACTTACAATGCCACGCGAATAAATACGTTATTATGGGGATTTTCGACGCCAGCGGCTTGAAAAAGTGATAACTAATTTAGCTGCCCAGCAAAAAAATTATGCTCATCACCGTGGTCCATCGTTCACATGAAATACTCATTTGCCTCATTCTTGCCGGCATGGGGTTTCGGTTTTAATCGAAAATCACCGTGCGGTTGCCGCAAAGGAATACCCGGTCTTCCAGCACCAGCCGCAATGCGCGGGCCAGCACCGCCTGTTCCACGTCGCGGCCGGCTTGCGAGAGGTCGCGCGCCGTGTGCGTGTGATCCACCGGGATCACCCGTTGGACGATGATCGGGCCTTCATCCAGGTTCTCGGTGACAAAGTGCGCCGTGGCGCCGATGACCTTGACGCCGCGATCGTACGCCTGCTGATAGGGCCGGGCGCCGACGAATGCCGGCAAAAAGGAATGATGGATGTTCAGGATCCGCGCGGGAAAGCGGCGCACGAATTCCGGCGTGAGCACCCGCATGTATTTGGCCAGCACCAGATAATCCGGGTTCAGCCGCTCGATTTCCGCCAGCATTTTCGCCTCATGCGCCTCGCGGGTGAGCGATTCGGCGCCGATGAAGTGAAAGGGCAGGTTGAACCGGGCGGTCAGGCCTTCCAGCACGGAATGGTTGCTGAACACGCCGAGCACTTGCGCGTTCAGCTCGCCGAAGGCGTGGCGGATCAGGATGTCGCCCAGGCAATGATGCTCCTTGGAGACGAGCACCACGAGGCGTTTCGGTTTCAGGTCGGAAAGGCGCACGGTGGCCTGAGGCGGCAGCGCCCGGCGGACTTCGGCTTCGAGCCGGCCGGCTTCCACCGTGCCGTCAAATTCCGTGCGCATGAAAAAGCGCGCGGCGCCGCGTTCCACAAATTCCTGGTTGCCCACGATGTTGACGCCGTGTTGGAGCAGCACGCCGGTGATGGCGTGAACGAGACCGCGCTGGTCGTTGCATTCCACGAGAAGCACCCAGGCGCTCATTGAACGCTCCCCGTTGGTGGAAATCCGGGCGTCGCGGTGCTCCGCGCGGCGCCGCGTGACTTAAATTCGCCTAAAAACGCCTTAAAACACTTAAATTTAAGTTGTGTCCATAGACGCAAAATCGCGCAAAATCGCGCAAAATCGCGCAAAAAAGAACCGAAAAACCGAAAACAGAAAGCAGAAGGCAGAAAACGGAAAGCACCCGCCCCCGGTCCGGTTTTATTTGCGCTGGCTCTCATCGCAGCGATTTAAGCATAAAACGAAGAAAGCGTAAAGTTATCCAGAACACCCCCGAATTTTTACCTGCGAGTCCGTTTGGGTTTATCTATCATTGAATCATGGCATTTCTTAATGACAATTATCTGAAACTGAATGCCGGCTACCTTTTTCCCGAAATTGGCCGGCGCGTGAAAGTTTTTTGCGACGCCAATCCCGAGGCGGCCAAACGATTGATTCGTTGCGGCATCGGCGATGTCACCGAACCGTTGCCGCCCGCCGCCATTGCCGCGATGCACCGGGCGGTGGATGAAATGGCCGCGCGGGAAACCTTTCACGGTTACGGCCCGGAACAGGGATATGAATGGCTCCGGACGGCGATTGCCCAAAATGATTTCCGCGCGCGCGGCTGCGAGGTGGCCGATGACGAGATCTTCGTCAGCGACGGCTCGAAATGCGACACCGGCAACATCCTCGACATCCTGGGTTCCAAGAACAAGATCGCCATCAGCGATCCGGTGTATCCGGTGTACGTGGACACCAATGTGATGGCCGGCCACACCGGCGAGGCGAATGAAGCGGGCGCCTACGCCAAACTGGTCTATCTGCCCTGCCGCCCGTCCAATGGTTTTATTCCCGAACCGCCGAAGAGGCACGTCGATGTGATTTACCTGTGTTCGCCGAACAATCCCACGGGCGCGGCGGCCAGCCGTGAACAGCTTGAGGCGTGGGTGAAGTACGCGTTGGAACACAAATCCATCATCCTGTTCGACGCGGCCTACGAAGCTTACATCACCGAACCGGGCCTTCCGCATTCGATCTATGAAATCCCCGGCGCGCGGGACTGCGCGATTGAATTTCGCAGTTGCTCGAAGAACGGCGGGTTTACCGGCGTGCGCTGCGCCTTCACCGTGGTGCCCAAATCGCTGAACGCACAGACTAAATCGGGGGAGTTCAAAGCGCTCCATCCGCTGTGGAACCGCCGCATGACGACGAAATTCAACGGCGTCAGCTACGTGGTCCAGCGCGGCGCGGAGGCCCTTTACTCGGCGGACGGCAAGGCGCAGGTGAACGCGCTGATCCAGCATTATCTCGGCAACGCCGGAGTGCTGCGCCAGGGCGCGCAAAAAGCGGGCCTCAAAGTTTTTGGCGGCGTCAATGCGCCGTACCTTTGGGCCAGGGTCCCGAAAGGGGTCACAAGCTGGCAGGCGTTTGATAAAATCCTGAACGAGGCCAACGTCGTCATCACGCCCGGTTCCGGCTTTGGCTCGAAAGGCGAAGGCTATTTTCGCATCAGCGCCTTCAACAGCCGCGCCAACGCGGAGGAAGTGTCGCGCCGGTTGCAGGAGCTGAAATGGTGAAAATTTTAAAGCCCGAATGACAGCCCGTCCGCAGGGTTGAAGTTTTGCGCATGAACAAGGAGCAAACGGTGTTTTTTCCATCCATCCGTTTGGAAAATGACACCGGCCATTTGAATGTCATTTGAATAAAACATTTATCCATCGGCGCTGGAAAAAAAATTTTACGAGCGGTTTATCCTGCATTATATTTTTTCACAGTACGTATGAGTTTGAGACCCAAAGGAGAGGGAAACCACTCGCGATGTACCGCAGGAGTGCCAGGGCTGGATGATATTCTTTGCGGTGGTTTGCCACGTAATCGTGTTTATCTGATTCAAGGTGATCCCGGCGTCGGCAAGACCACGCTGGCATTGCAATTTTTGCTGGAAGGCCTGCGCCTGGGCGAGCCGGGCCTTTATATCACGCTGTCGGAAACCAAGGAGGAACTGGCGATGGTTGCCGAGTCGCATGGATGGGACCTGGACAAAATCGACTTGTTCGAGTTGTCCTCCATGGAAGAAAGCCTCAAGGGCGAAACGGAAAGCACTTTTTTCCATCCATCGGAAGTGGAATTGAACCGGACCACCCGGGCATTGCTGGATGAAGTGGAGCGCGTGAAGCCGTTGCGCGTGGTTTTTGATTCCCTTTCGGAAATGCGGATGCTGGCGGAAACGCCCTTGCGTTACCGCCGCCAGATCCTGCAGTTGAAACAATTTTTTGCGGGGCGCAAATGCACGGTTCTGTTGCTCGACGACCGTACCGGGGGCGGACGGGAACTGCAGATTGAAAGCAT
>JBKQUF010000237.1:0-25815 GCA_052140285.1 Limisphaerales bacterium
TTGCTGGAAAAACTGGGCCTGATCAAACTTTTCGCCACTGTGCCGCAATGGGCTTTGTAGCCAGACAAAAACCGGAAACCGCCGGTTTTACTGGCCTTTTTGAAAATCTCCGAGGAAGTTAGGTTAATTTGAATGTCATCTGAACTTGAAGCTTGCGCTGTGGCGCGGAACAGTGGCACTTTGCCCATCAAGTCACAGTCTGTTCCCCATGGAAGCGAACCGTCAGCCCGAATCAGACGAGGCCAAGTTGCGCGAGGAACTGGAGGAATTACTCCAGCACGCGCGCGAGTTGGAAGCCGTCACACGCGCGCCGGTGGATTTGCCGCGCGTCAAGGAAGCGGCGCCGGTCGTTGTGCCGCTGCACGAATCGCTGCTGTCCGGCTCAATTCTCACCGCGATGTTCCGCAATCCAAAAACCAGTCGCACGGTTTCCTTCAAGCGCGAGGAACTCGCTGAACTGGACAGCATGACCAGCGATTACCTGTTGAATTATTACCAGTCGCAATCGCTGTTTTCAGCGGATGACGCGGCTCGCCTGCGCAATAGCATCGAGGAACATTCGCGGCGGCGGCATCAATTGCTCCGCCACAGCGATTGGCGGGCGCAGGTTTTCAGTTACGAAGCCGCCAAGGAAGAAGCGATCGTGCGCGGACTGCTGCAACTGCGCTTGTTGGTGGAATGCGCAGAAATTCTCACGCCGCCGCTGCTCACCGTCAAGCACATTGGCGACGAGGAATTTGATTTGATTGATGATTTGCACAGCTTGGTGCGGCTGCTGGCGCTGGCGTTGTGGCAGCGGCTCGCCACCGACGGCACAGACTTGCAGGCTTACGGCACGCTTTCGATTTGCGTCGCGGGCCTTGCGGCAAAAGCGGACGACGCCCTGGCTCTGATTGAATCCGGCTATGCCGCCGCCAACGGCGATGAAGCTGCGTTCGCCAGGTGGTTCGGGAAAAATGGACGCAAAGCGATGGAGCAGGTCGAAACCATGTTGCAGTCCATGGAAAAGCATGGGCTGGATGAAATTTTCAGCCTGATAACGCGGCATACACTGGAATTGGGATTGCAGCCGGTCACAATTGAATTCATCCGGCAAACCCTGCAAACGCTGGCCACAACGCTGGCAAGCCTGGGCAGTGAAATGTCCGACGCCTGCCGCCGCCGCTCCGCCGTCCTCTCCGCGCAGTTCACGGAAATCTCGCGGCAATACGCGGTGGATTTCGCCGCGCGCGCTTCCGATCCCGGCATCAGCGAAGAAGACCTCAATGCCATTTTCAAGGAATTGGACGCGCTGGTCGGCCTCGATCCGGTGAAGAACGAAGTTCATCGCTCCACGAATTTTGCGCGGATGCAAGTACTCCGCCGAAAGCAAGGGTTGCCGGCGGTGCGGGCGAGTTTGCACAGCGTTTTTTTCGGCAATCCCGGCACCGGCAAGACGACGGTCGCACGGCTGATGGGCCGCATTTACAAATCGCTCGGCCTGCTCCGGCGTGGCCATGTCATTGAATGCGACCGCGGAAAGCTGGTCGCCGAATATGTCGGGCAAACCGCCGTCCGCACGCACGCGATAATTGATTCGGCGCTGGATGGCATTTTGTTCATTGACGAAGCCTATTCGCTGGCCGGACGCGGCGCGGAGGATTTCGGCAGTGAGGCCATCGAGACGCTGCTCAAGCGGATGGAAGACGACCGTGATCGGCTCATCGTCGTCGTGGCCGGCTACACCGGGCCGATGGAGCAATTCATCGCGTCGAATCCCGGCCTTGAATCGCGCTTCACGAATTATCTCAAGTTTCCTGATTACCAGCCGGAGGAACTGCTGGAAATTTTTCATCGCATGGCCGCGCAAAGCGGACTGGTCTGCGCGCCGGAAACGGAGCAGAAGGTTCTGGCCATTTGCAGGAGCCTGCACGCCGCGCGAAACGAACAATTTGGCAACGCGCGCGAAATGCGGAATTTGTTTGAAACCGCCGTGCGTAATCAAAGCACCCGGCTCGTGGCCAGTGGAAAATGTGATCGCGAGTCGCTGACGACGTTGTTGCCGGAAGATTTGCCCGCCGATTTTAGCACTGGCATGGCCGCTCCGCCGGAAACGAAATCATCCGGATCAAGGATCGCGCCGAGGGCTGGATAAAGGTTGCGTTGTGGTTTTCTTTCTAACCGGCTGAAAGTCGGCTCGCATTCGCGGCAGGCAATGGGGATGTGTTTTTTGGATGTAGGAGATGAATTGCTCGCGGATGGCGCAGCGCAAGTCCCACGCCTTGGAGGCATCGGCGGTGGTGGCCAGCACGCGCAATTGCATCGTTTTTTCGTCCGCATCGCTGACTTGCAGATTCCAGAAGCGTTTGTCCCAAAGCGGCTGGCTTTCGATGATTTCCTTGAGCGCCTGGCGGCCTTCCTCTACCGGAAAGGTGTAATCCACAAAAACAAAAACCGAGCCGAGCAATTGCGCGGAGGCGCGCGTCCAGTTTTGAAACGGCTTCTCGATGAAATAGCTCAACGGCACGACGAGCCGGCGGTCGTCCCAAATGTGGATAACAACGTAGGTGAGCGCGATTTCTTCGACGCGACCCCATTCGCCTTCGACGATGACCACGTCGTCGAGGCGGATCGGCTGCGCCATGGCGATTTGAAATCCGGCGAAGAGGTTGGCAATGGTTTTTTGCGCGGCGAAACCGAACACGACGCCCACGACGCCCGCCGACGCGAGCAGGCTGGCGCCGAGATGCCGGACTTCCTGAAACAGCATCAGGATGCAGGCGACCGCAAAAAGGCCGATGACGAAATAAAGCGTTTTGCTGAGAACATGCACTTGCGTGTAAAGCCGGCGCGCCTGGAGGTTGTCCGCGACGTTGATGTCGTATTTGGAAAGGACAAATCGTTCGCCGAGGCGGACCACTTCAAACAGAATCGTCGTCGAGGCAACGATGAGCAAAATGCCGCTGCCTTTGCCGACGACGTCGGCATATTGCGGCGGCAGGTTCAAAACCGGCAGCGCAAAAATAATTCCCAGCACCGGCAGCAAAATGCGCAGGCTTTTTCCGGCGGGCGGCGCAAAGAGGTTGGCGGATTTGCTTTGGCTCTTCGCCGCCCACGCCGCCAGATGGATTTCGAGGACGCGCGTGACGCGGAAGAAAAACCACAGCAGCACGGTGAAAATGCCGAAGGCGAACAGGCCGTCGAAAAACGCGCGGATTAGATCCAGTTGCTCTTTGGGAATGCGCAGCAGCAGCGGCGTGATGGAAATGTAAACGCCAAAAATCCAAATCAGCAAATACAGCGGCTGGCCGAGCGCGCCGAGGAAATGGTGTTTCAAATGTTTTTCGCCGGCCTTCGCTTGTTTGCTTTTGAATTTCAAGAAGGCGGCGGCGATGGCGTGCAGGATGAAAAACAAAATAACGAAGCACCCCGTGGCGCATAAATCCGACGTGGTGACCGGCCCTAAAACCGGCTGGTTGAGGCCGGGTCCGAAAAAATGTTTCAGCGCGCCGGCAATCAGCGACGCGAGGCCGGAAGCCATTTGATTCAAAAGATGTCCAATGTTCATGATGTTCCTTGCGGTGGAATCATTTCGCGCAGCATTTTTCGCACGGCGGCGGGATTGCCCAGGTAATAGCGCGCGGCGGTGTTGGCCATGCCGACGCGGATGGAAAATGCCGTCGCCGGCAGCGCGCGAAACAAATCTTCGTCGGTCCAGTCATCGCCGACGGCGAGCGTGAAATCCGGCGGATGGCCGGCGAGCCATTCCAGCGCCGCAATGCCTTTGTTGACGCCGGTGTTGCGGACTTCGATGACTTTGTTGCCTTCGAGCACCTGGACGTCAATGTTGCGCGTGTAGCCGGCCAAATCGTCGAGCAATTCCTTTGCGCGCTGCAGCGCCTGGCCGGGATCGGCGCGGCGGAAATGCCAGGCGAGGGAAAATTCTTTTTCTTCCAGCAATGCGCCGGGCAGGCGGTCAACGTAAAGCTGCAAAATCGGCCGGACGCGCTCCTTCCAATCCGTCGTGATATTTTTCAACATGCGCCAGCCGGTTTTTTTGTTTCGCAACCAGACGCCGTGTTCGGCAATTAATGCGATGGGCAGCTTTCCGAACCAGTCTTCCAAATCACGCCGCGACCGGCCGCTGACGATGGCAACTTCGTTGGCTGCGTCAGCGCAAAGCTGTCCGAGAATTTCAATCAATTCCGGATCCGGCTGCGCCAAGCCCGGCTCTTTGGCGAACGGCACCAGCGTGCCGTCGTAATCCAACAGCAACGCCCGCTGTGTCGCCGCGCGATATTGCTGGGTGAGTCCGCTGTAAGCTTTGCCGGTGAGCAGTCGCGCGCGCCGCGCCGCGTCGATTTTTCCAGCGGAAATCAACGCTTGAAGAAAATCCTCGGCCCAGCGGTTCACGTCGTAACGGCGCAAACGATCCTGCAAAATTCTGTTGCGCTTGATTTGTTCATTTTCCGGCATGGTCAACGCCTGCTCCAACGCGCGCGCATAATCTTCGTGATGAAAGGGGTTGATGACGAGCGCCTCGCCCATTTCCTTGGCCGCCCCGGCCATTTCGCTCAAAATCAAAACGCCTTTTTGGTCCGGCCGCGACGCGATAAATTCCTTGGCAACCAGGTTCATGCCGTCGCGCAGCGGCGTGACGAGCGCGACGTCGCACAGCCGGTAAAGCGCGACGATTTCCTCGAAGCCAAGATTGCGATATTGATAAATCAGCGGTGACCACTGCACGTTGCCGTAAGCGCCGGTGATGCGCCCCACCATTTGCTCCAACTCCAATTTCATCGCCTGGTAACTTTCCACGCCGATGCGCGAGGGCGCCACGGAAATGATAAATATTACCTTGCCGCGCCATTGCGGATTGTTTTTCAGAAATAAATCGTAACCGCGCAGCCGGTTGATGAGGCCTTTGGTGTAATCCAGCCGGTCCACGGAGAAAATAACTTTTTGGCCGGCGCATTTTCCGCGCAATTCGGCGACGCGTATTTCCGTTTCCGGCGATTGCGCGGCTTTGAAAAACCGCTCGAAATCCACGCCCATCGGAAACGTATCCACTTTCACGACGCGCTCGCGCAACGTCAGGTTGCCGAGTTGATGCTCATAGCCGGCCGTGCGCAGAACCGAAGTCAAAAAATCCCGCGCGTAATCGTGCGTGTGAAATCCAATCACGCTCGCGCCCAGCAAGCCTTCGATGATTTCCTCGCGCCACGCCCGCGGCATCATCCGGAATAATTCATCCGACGGAAAAGGGATGTGCAGGAAAAATCCAATCGGCATGTCCGGAAATTTTTCGCGGATCAATTTCGGCAACGGCATCAGGTGATAATCATGCACCCAGACAACGTCGTCCGGCTTTAGCGCGGCGACGGCGGCCTCGCCGAAGATGCGATTGACGTTCCGGTACTCCTGCCAGAACTCCTCCTGGTATTGCGTGAGCGACGGAAAATAGTGGAACAACGGCCAGATGGTTTTATTGCAAAAGCCGTGGTAAAATTTCTCCATGCTCTCTTCCGGCAAAAAAACCGGCGCGCATTTGAATTGCTCCCCGCCGAATTTTCGGACGATGGCTTCATGCTCCGGCGCAATGCTCGCGCCCGGCCAGCCGAGCCAGAAATAATCCGGGCGATTTCCCGATTCGGCCGACGCCTGCCGCAAATAACTCGCCAGGCCGGTGCTTAACCCGCCTGAACTGGTTTTGAATTCCGGACGTCCATCCCTGAATGACACGGTGAACGGCAACCGGTTGGACACGATGACTAATCGCATGATAAATTCGCCGCCCCAAGCTGCTTCTCCAAATCTACCACGCTCCAATGCGATTCACCAAACGTCTTTTGCAAATTTGAGAAAATTTTTACGCGAGATTCACCGGGTCAATATCCACCGCCAGCGCAACGTCTTCCGGCAGCGCCAGCGTCGCCACAATTTTTGCCAGGGCCGCGCTGAGTTTGCTCATGCCGCGCGTGCGCAACATGATTTGGTAGCGGTAAAACTGTTCCGCCCGCAACAACGGCGCCGGGGCGGGGCCGGAAATGATCAAGTCCGCGGTCTTGAATCTCTCGGCGGTCGCATTTGATTGCGGGCCGCCGACCGCGGACTCGATGACTTTTCGCAAGTGTTCGGCGGAGAATTTGACCTTGTCTTCATTGCGCCCTTTGAGCGTGAGCAACGCCAACCGGCTGACGGGCGGATACTGCAATTGTTCACGGAATTCAATTTCCTGCGCGTAGAACCCGGTGAAATCGTGCCGGCGGGCATATTGAATGGCCGGATGAAAGGGTGCGAACGCCTGCACAAAAACCTCGCCTTCCACGTCGCCCCGGCCCGCGCGCCCGGCCACCTGCGTCAGCAGTTGAAAGGTGCGCTCCCCGGCGCGAAAATCGGGCTGGTGCAACGCGGAATCGGCGTGAATGATCCCAACGAGCGTGACATTGGGGAAATGGAGTCCCTTGGCAATCATCTGGGTGCCCACCAATATATCAATGCGTCCGGCGCGAAAATCGCCCAGGGTTTTGCGGTAATCATCCTTGCGTTTCATGGTATCCGAATCCATCCGGCGAACGCGGGCCTGGGGAAAAAGTTTGGCCAGCGTTTCTTCCACGCGCTGGGTGCCCGTGCCGGAAAAGCGGATGCCCGGATTCCCGCATTTCTGGTTCGGACAACACTGCGGGACCTTGTCCACGAACCCGCAGATATGGCAGGCAACCTTTTGTTCCACGCGATGATAGGTCAGCGAAACGCTGCAATTCGGGCAGGTGGCCACGAACCCGCATTTCTCGCATTGCAACGAGGTCGAGTAACCGCGCCGGTTGAGAAACAGGATGGTCTGCTCTTGCCGGTCGAGCCGTTGATGAATGGCCTCCTTGAGTTGCGGCGAGAAAATGAGATTGCCCTTTTCCCGGGACGCGGCCTGGCGAAGATCAACCACGCGCACCCGGGGCATTTTCTGGTTGTCCACCCGCTCGGGCAATTCGAGCAAAGCGTACTTGCCCTTCTTCGCGTTATGATAACTTTCGAGCGATGGCGTGGCCGAACCCAGCACCACCACCGCCTTTTCCATCTGCCCGCGGACAATCGCCACATCGCGCGCATGATATCGCGGCGACTCCTCCTGCTTGTAACTGGTCTCGTGCTCCTCATCCACAATGATCAGACCGAGCGGTTCCACGGGGGCGAAAATCGCCGAACGCGCGCCGATGACAATGCGCGCGCGCCCTTGGCGGATTTTATGCCATTCATCATGGCGCTCGCCGGCGCTCAAGTGCGAGTGCAAGACGGCGACGAGCGTTTGTGTTGGGCCGGAGCTGAACCGCGCTTTGAACCGTTCGACGGTTTGCGGGGTCAGGGAAATTTCCGGCACGAGAACAATTGCCCCTGTTCCGTGTTCCAACGCATGCGCGATGGCCTGGAGATAAATCTCGGTTTTGCCGCTGCCGGTGACACCGTGAAGAAGAAAAGTCGAAGAGGGAGGACTGGCCGTGGATGATGATTTTTCATCGTTCCCCTGAACCATGGCCGTTTTGATTTTTTCCAGCGCCATGGCTTGCGCCGGATTCAACAACAACGGTTGCGTCGGCAAGATATGTTCGCGGGCGTAAGGGTCGCGCTCGGAAATCTCCGAAGTAATTTCAACCAGACCGCGGTCTTCCAGCTTGCGAGCAGTCGCCGCCGTGGTTTCAGCCAGTTCCAGTAATTCGGTGAGCAACAGTTCGCGGCGCTCCTCGACGATGTTCCACACTTCCTGCTGGCGTTTCGGCAAGCGCGGAAATTCACCGGTCGGAGGCAGCGCCCGCACGAATAATTGTTTTTTCCAGCCTTCCTCCTTTTTCCGGATGGCTTCCGGCAGCACTGATCTCAGGGCGGTTTCGGGCGCGCAGCAGTAATAATCCGAAATCCATCGCGCCAGTTTCAGAATTTTCGGGGTGACCAATGTCTGCGCCCCGATGACCTTGAGGATGGGTTTTAGATTGGCGTGCGCCGATTCCTCGGCCAGCGCGGTGACCGTGCCAAGAATCTTGCGCGCCCCAAACTGCACCTGCACGCGGGTGCCCACTTCGACGCCGCCGGCCAGCCCCGGCGGAATGGAATAGTCGAATTCCTTCCGGAGCGCGATTTCAAGGCTGACGCGGGCAATCATGTCGGTTCTTCAAGGACGGTTCCGCCAATTGACGCGGGGCTGTTTCAATCGCGCGTAATGGCGCGCAGTTCGGCTTCCACGCGCCGCCGCAATTCCTCGCGCGCTTCATCGCTCATTTCCCGCGGCGCGCGAAAAATTTCGCCCACCGTGATTTCACACCGCGAAAACGGCAGCGGCACTTGAAATTTGTCCCAGCTTTTCAGTTGAATTTTCCAGGTCAGGTGGTACGACACCGGCACGATGGGCAGACCGGTCAATTGCGCGGTCGAAATGACGCCGTCCTGGACTTCATAACGCGGACCGCGCGGACCGTCTGGCGTGATGGCCAGGTCATAGCCGTGCTCGGCCATGGTCGTCATTTCGATCAGCGCCTGCGGACCGCGGCGGGAGGAGGAGCCGCGCACAGGGTCGATGCCGAAGTGCTTCAGGATTTCCGCCAGCAGGCCGCCGTCGCGGCTGGCGCTGACCAGCCCGGCCAGGCGGCGGTCCCGAGCGTGTCTCAAGACAAAACGGCGGTACAATATGGCCGAGAGCGCCAGGCGGTTGTGCCAGAAGGCAAATAGGATTTTTTCCTTCGGCGCGCCGTTGAAAACCCCCGGGCGGTCATCGAGCCGAAAGCGGATCGTCGCCGCCAGAAGACGCAAAGAGAGATAAATCAATGTCGCCGCCAGCCGCCGGTGCCATTTGGCCTGGTGCGGAATGACCACCCCCGGAGAACTGGTGTTCCCGGTTCCAGGCTGGGGATTTGTCGCGGCCATCATGCTCCCTTTTTCAAACAGGCGCGGACCAGTTCTTCAACCGTGGCCTGGACGCCCAGGGAATTTTGCGCCGCCCGAACGACGTCATGCGCCTCGATTTGCTTGAAGCCCAGCGCGATGAGGGCGAGCACCGCGTCGTTGACCTTTTGCGCCTCGGGCGAAAGCCCATGCCGGGCGCTGGCGGCTTCCCAGGCCCCGGCGGCGCCGATCTTGTCGCGCAATTCGACCACGATGCGCTCGGCGGTCTTCTTGCCAACCCCCGAAATTTGGGACAGCGATTTCACATCGCTGCCGGCCACGGCGCCTCGAAACGCCGTCACCGAAATGCCGCTCAGGATGTTCAGCGCGATTTTGGGTCCGATGCCGGAGACGGTGCCCACGAGCAGGCGGAACAAATCGCGTTCGGGCGCCGACATGAAGCCATAGAGCACGTGCGCGTCCTCGCGAATGACCAGGTGGGTGAGCAATTTCACGTCGTTGCCCGGCAACGGCAATTTGTCAAACGACGACAGCGGAATCAGCGCCTCGTAACCGACGCCATTGACGTCGATGATCACTTGCGTGGGCAGCGCTTCCACCAGTTTGCCGCGGAGAAAGGTTATCATCAGATTTTTTTGGAGGACGAAAGATTGTAGCGCGACCTTTCACCGGCATGGACCAGCGCCAGGGCCAGGGCGTCGGCGGCGTCAGCGGCGGGCATCTCGGACAGGGCGAGAAGCCGCTGCACCATTTTGGCCACCGCGGATTTTTGTGCCGCGCCGTAACCGACGATGGCTTGTTTCACCTTGCGCGGGGCGATTTCATAAATCTCAATGCCATTTTCGGCGATGGCGGCGAGCGCCGCGCCGCGGGCCTCCCCCATGATCAGGGCGGTTTGCAAATTTTGCGCGTAAAACAGGCCTTCCACGACACAAACGGTCGGACGATATTCGCGGATTTCGGCGCGTAAGGTTTCGGAGATTTTGGCCAGGCAACGGGAGCGTTCCCATTTGGCGGGGCAGGAAATTGTGCCGTGGGACAGGGTTTGCGGGCGCGGGTGCGCGGTTTGAATGATGCCGTAGCCGGTGCCGCGCAGCGACGGATCGACGCCTAAAATAATTTCGTGGAAATCAGCGGGACGGCGTTGGACGGGCAGGATGGCGCGCGGCGATTTGCCGGCAACGCGTTCTTTCATCTGCTCAAACTGGCGGAGCGAAATTCCCACGCGGGCATTTTGCCCTTCACGGACGAATTGCAAAGTAAAATTGCCAGTCTTCAATGCCCCCCATTCCCCGGCCACTGTTGTTGCTGGCGGGAAGTGGATTGTGAAGGTTGCGATTGCTGCGGTTGTACGCGTTGTTCCCGGCCACCCTGTGTCGCTGGGGGAACATTCTCGGTTCGCTCCGGAGCCGTTTCGCGGGGAGTCTGCCCTTGCGCTCGCGGCGTGTTGTATCGTTCTCCGGAACTGTTATTATATTGAGGTACCGGTTCCTGGTTTTCAGGGTAGTGGGTTTCGGGCGCCTGGGAAACAGGCTCCGAATGGGGGACGGTTTGCTCATTGCTGGATGGGACACGCTGCGGAATCTCAACCGGATTACGATTTACCGGCGGTTGGGCGTACGCTGGCGGTTGCTGCTGCGTAACCCCGGCGCGGACTGGCTGAGTTCCTTCAGGACGCATCGGCGAGGGCTGTTGGGAATTCCCCGACATTTGGCGATTTGCTTCGTTGGGATTGAACGGAGGCGACGGATTCCGGTATTGGGGATTTCCCGGGTTCACCGTTTCGCGGTGCATATTATTTGGCTGCGGTTGGGTCGTCGTGTACCAAGCGCTTTGCCCGGGTGTTCTCCGGGGAGCCACGCCTTGATGCAGGTTGTTGATTTCCGTGCCGGTAAAGCGCGGGCGGTTGATGGTCAACTGGCCGTTGCCCAATTGCTGGCCCCGCGCCACCGGTGAAGAATCCTCCCGGATGGCCACGGCCTGAATTGGCGTATGCGTCACTTGCGTGATTCGCTGGGGATCAATGCCGTGATTCACAAAAATCCCGCCGCGAGCTTCAAAATTATTGATGACGGTCGTTTGCCGATAAACCGCGTCGTTGCGCGTGCGGTCAACCCGATAGCGGGCCGGATGGGGATCGTAAAAATTTCCAATCGGCACAAAGGCAAAGAAACCCGCACTGATGCCAAAATCGAATCCGGCATTGACGGTGACGCCATTGAAGACGAAGCCAACGCCGGCGCGGTAGATGGCGTTTGGCGGCAACGGCGCCCAACCGCAATAGCTGTCCGAATATCGCCAGCAGACCCACGATGGCGCCCAGGCCGTGTCCGGCCACCAGCACCAGCCCTGATGGGCGTCGTGGAACCAGCGTCCGTAATGGAAGGCGGCCCATCCCCAGGAATAATCCGACATCCAATACCAGCCTTCGTCCGTGTACACCCAGTGGCCATGATCGCAATAGGGCTGCCAATCGGCATTGTAATTAACCACATCCGGCCTCCAGCAAAGGCCGTACCCGCTCACATTGATCCAGCCGCCATAAGGAGCCAGGGAACCGTAAAAATAATCGCTGGTCACATCACCCGTGGGCGGCGCCGTTTCCGGGGCCGTTTCCGGGGATGCGGCGGTGTTGTCGGCGGCGCCCAGTTGCTGGTCGCGCTGAATCATCGACTGCACGACCGTATCCGGCACGCCGATGTCTTTGAGATATACGATTTGGTCCGCGGTCAAATTGAAGGGCGTGGCCGAATTGCCGGCGTAACTGATGAGGACGCTTTCATCAACACCGGATTGCGCGAGATGAATGACTTGCGCCAACGGGCTGTTGGGGTCCACGTCGGACGGCAACTCGGTTTGAAGCGAAGTATTGTCGGCGGTGACAGTTCCCTGGTCCGGCGGCGGCGGGGTTTGTGCAATAACATTTTGCTGCCACCAAAGGCCGGATACCAGCAAAGCTGAAACGGCCGCACCAACTGCCTTCCTGTAAATTGCATTCATAAGCATAAGATAACCGAAAGAGGATTTGGTTTCATTTAATTTTTAGACCGGCGGCAACCCCAAATCATTCAACACCCCTTGACACTTGCGCCAGTCTCCAATTATATCCGCCTTCTAAATCGTGAATCGTGATTCCACCAGGATGAACCCGCCAATAATCAGTAGCGAATTCCCCCTGCTAATCGCTTTCGGCGCGTTCATGATCGGTTCCACCCTTATGGCGCAAGGCCAATCGATTACGAACCAACCAGACTCGGCTGCCCTCGCACTGGCGTCCGATTCCGGATTCGACGGCAAGCTGACCGGCGGATGGGAGGGTGAACGCCAGCGGCTGGAACAAAAGGGGATTTCGTTCAACGCGCAACTGGTGCTGGAAGGCTTCGGCAATGCTACAGGCGGGGTGGATACGGGCGTCACGGGGGCATCTACATTCGATTTGAATCTGGCGTTGGACGCCGCGAAGGCGTTCAACTGGCAGGGCGGCGAATTTTACGCCGATTTGGAGGACCATGCGGGACGCAATCCGTCCACGGCTTTGGCGGGCGACTTGCAGGTGTTCGACAAACTGAACTCTGATTCCTATCTGCAAATCTTCGAACTGTGGTATCAACAGGAGTTGTTTAATGGCTGGCTGCGGCTGAAAGCGGGCAAAATCGATGCCAATACCGAATTCAGCGTCATTGATAACGGCCTGCCCTTTCTGAACGCTTCAACGCAAGTCACCCCGACAATTTTGCCGTTCCCGACCACGCCCGACCCGATGCCGGGCGTCAATTTGTTTTTCACTCCGGCCAAAGCATGGTACGCCAGCTTCGGCGTATTTTATGCCAACCGGTCCGATACGTTCGGAGACCTTACCGGCCATCCCCAATCCATCCAGCCAACCGCGTCGGGCACGCTTTTGATCGCGGAAACCGGGTTGCGCTGGGACCAGGCGCCGGTTCTTGGCGCGGATGGAAACTTCAAAGTGGGCGTGTGGGGCCATACCGGAACTTATGAGCGGCTCCAAGGCGGTCGGCAAAACGGTTCGGGAGGGTACTACGCGGTTTTTGACCAAACCTTGTGGCATCCAGCCGGAAAACCGGACCAGGGCGCGCGAACTTTTCTTGAAGCCGGACATGCGCAGCCGAGCGTCAGTGCCATTGCGTGGAACACGACCGGCGGCCTGACGTGGACGGGATTGTTCGCCGATGATGACGTTCTGGGTTTCAGCGCCAACTACGCGCATCTCAGCCCGGACGCGGGGTTGCCGCATTCGTTTGAGTTGGCCTTGGAGGGGCTTTATCAGGTCTCGGTGTCCAAGTGGGCGACGGTCATGCCCGATTTTCAATTTATTATTCACCCGGGCGGGCAATACCCGGACGCCGCAGTCGGCACGCTGGATTTGACGATTCAATTTTAACCGCCAACGAAACGAACGGCCGATTCAACCGCCCAAGAGATAAAACCCGTTGATGATGAGGTAACCCGCAACCACGCCGCCAATGACAATGGCCATCAGGCGGTCGCTGTGCATCCGCAACCCATGGCCGTGATTGGCGCGGGCAAAGGCGAAAGAGCATAGCCCGAAGAAGACAATCACGATGGCGCAATGAGTGACCCATTGATGCCCGGTCAATTTCTGCATCCATACCTCCAGCGCATGGTTCGATTCCTTGAACACCACCAGCAAAGCGTTCAGCACGCTGGCTGGGGCCAACGCCAGGCCGCATGAAAACGTATATTTGGAGAGAGTGCTTTCCATTGTTAATGTGTTCCGGCCAACAGCGCCACTTTCACACCCATGGAAATGATCGCGCCCTGGCCTTCAATCATCAATCCCAGCACGGCAACCAGGGCCGCAACCCAGAGAACCAGCCGGCGCGCGTCTTTGTTTGCCGCGAGGTTGTTGGCCGCCACGACTGGCAGATACGTTGCGAGCATCAACAGGATGAGGACCAAATGCTCCTTGGTTTCCATGAAATAATTGTGGGCAAATGGCCATGGACCTTTCAAAATAATAGCCTTTTCCGAAGGGTACAAAACCACGTACCAATAGCCGCCGATGAAAAAGGCGATCCACATGAAAATCGCGGCGAGAGCGCTGACACATCGGATCCGGGCCAGATTGGTCTCGCCGACGTTGAGCGTATCGACAAAGACCCAAATGGCGGCGACGATGCAACCAACACCGGCCAGCACATGGAACATCAAGATGATTTCGTTCATTTCCTTTCTTACAACCACAGCGCTGCGGGACTCTTTTACTGGATACTAATTCCGGCGCGACAAGACAATTGTATTCCAGTTCGACCAAATAACATTCACCGCATTATTTGTGGTTAATAATGGGTGGATTCGCCGCAAATAACGAGAAATTTTCCTGACAGCAGCGCCAGCGCGGTTAGACCACACGTCGCCTCTTTACCATAAAAACCAACTCGACAAAAAATGACCAAAATAATCCAGATGCAATCGTCAGAAGAATGATGACCATCAATGGCGGATCTTGTCGTGACATACACCAGACAACAGAAAGAGGCCAGGAAGCCACGGCCCAAACACAAAACCAACAATCTTCAAAACGTGTCGGCGGGGTTATATCGGGAAATACAAAAAATTCGACGAAGAACATACCTGCTACCGCAAGCGTCGCACAAATCGCGACAATCACGAATCTTCTGATTCTCAATGGTAGCGACACAGTCATGTTTTCTAACCCGCCATACTGGTGAAAAAGTTCGGCGCGATTTTTTTCACAAGTGAAAGCATATTTTAATCCTTCCTGTTTGTCGAGCGGGTTTTATGATGGCAAAACGCCAACGCCCCTCACAAAATAGCAGAAATCCTTTGCCAACCGCTTTAAAAACCCCTCTAAATCTGCGAACGTTATCCATGAAAAATTTGACGGCTCTCCTCACCCTCTGGTTGTTTGCCGCCACCAGTGTTTGCGAGGCGCTGGATACTTACCAGAATTCATCCGTCCAGCCGCCCCAAATCCCCCGCGAATTTCGCGGCGCGTGGATCAGCGAGGTCGCCTCCAACGCCGATTGGCCCTCGCAACCCGGCCTGTCCGTGGCGGAACAAAAGGCCGGGCTGATTGCGCTGCTCGATCACGCCGTGCAGTTGCATTTGAACACCGTCGTCTTCCAGGTGCGCCCCGCGTGCGACGCCGTGTATTACTCGCCCTACGAGCCGTGGTCGGAGGTCCTCACCGGCACGCAAGGCCGGGCGCCGGACCCCTATTACGATCCGCTGGAGTTCGCCATCCAGGAAGCCCACAAACGCGGTCTCGAATTGCACGCCTGGTTTAATCCCTTCCGCGCCTGGCTGCCCACCGCCAAATCCTCCCCCGCCTGGAACGACATCACCAAGCTGCACCCGGAATTCATCCGCAAATACGGCGACCAGACCTGGCTCGATCCCGGCATCCCCGCCGTGCGCGACTACGTGCGGAAAGTCATCCTGGACGTCGTCCGGCGTTACGACGTGGATGGCGTGCAGTTGGACGATTATTTTTATCCCTATCCCCAAAAGGACGCCCGGGGGCGCGCCTTGGAATTTCCCGATTCCGAAACCTGGCGGCAATACGGCGAGCCGTTGCATTTGAACCGTGACGATTGGCGCCGCGGCAACGTCAATAATTTCATCTACAATATTTATACCGGCGTCAAGGCCCTCAAACCCTGGGTGAAAGTGGGGGTCAGTCCTTTCGGCATTTGGCGTCCGGGATTCCCGTCCCAAATCAGGGGACTCGACGCGTACTCGGCCCTCTATGCCGATTCCCGGCTCTGGCTGGCGAGCGGATGGGTGGATTATCTCTCGCCGCAACTGTATTGGCCCACCGGCTCGCCGCCGCAGAGTTTTCCCGTGCTGCTCAATTGGTGGGAAGAACAGAATGTGAGAGGCCGCTCGCTTTGGCCGGGACTGGCGGCCGCTTACGTGGGAGAAACCCTCTCCGCCAATGAAATCGCGAGGCAGGTCCAAACCATCCGCGAAACTCCCGGCGCGAATGGGGAAATCTATTTCCACCTGAGAAACCTTGTGGACAATCCCAGCCTGTACAACCTGGTCCGCACCCTCAACCCGACTGTCGCTCTGGCGCCGCCGTTGCCCTGGCTTTCGTCCAGCACACCGGGCCAACCCGCCATTTACCTCGAGGAAAACACCCGGACGAATGTCGCTTTTCAATGGGTGCCCGGCATGAATGACACCCCAAAACTATGGGTGTTGCAATATATCGGGACGAATAATCTCTGGACGACGCAGTTTTGCCCGGCCAACCAGACCGGTTGTACTTTTCCCAATACGCGCCCCCGCGTCGTGGCCGTCAGCGCGGTGGACAATTATGGAAATATCAGCCCGCCTGCCGTCCTCTCCCGGCTGGTGGTTTCCACTCCGGTCCTCCACAAAAAAACCCCGCTGCTTCTGCAATAGCATCTGTCAAAAATTCATTGGTTTGCAGGAGGCGAGGCAACGAGTCTCACATTTCGTTCGCTTTTGAAAATAAATCGGAGACTCCTTGCGTCGTCTCCTGCTTGAGCGAACGGTCCGGCGGGGAAAATTGGTTTTGGCGGGCTGTAAGCCGGATTCTGTCTTCGCCTTGCGACGGAGAGAATCATTTGTCTGCGCAGCCGATACCCGGAATCCGTCCACTTTCGCGGACTGGAGCGGGCCGCTCCGGGATTCCCTATTTGGCCTTGCACCCGATGGGGTTTTCCGTGCCGCGTCGCTTGCGCTTCGCGCGGTGCGCTCTTACCGCACCTTTTCACCATCACCGCCGGTTCGCGCCGGCGGCTGTCTGTTTTCTGTGGCACTGTCCGTCGGAACTCGCGTTCCTCCCGCGTGTATCTCAATCGAACAGACTTGAGTTACGCGGCATCGCGCCCTGTGGTGTCCGGACTTTCCTCTCCTGGCTCGCGCCAGCAGCGATTCTCCGCCCACCAAAACCAATTCTACTATAAAATAGCGGCCGCCCCGTGGCAAGTAACAAGAGGACCGATCCTGATATTATTCTTCGTTCTCTTTGTTTTCTTGGTGTAAAAAATTAAAACAGAAGCCCTGCTTTCAGTGATTCTCGTATATCGTAAATGCGAGTGTCTTTTCTTGTCACCCGTCACCCGTCACCTGTCACCTGTCACTCAATTCATTCCGCCGCCACCAATTCCATGTCCCGTGTATAATAGAGAATCCGTCCGCAATTGATGCAGGGAACGATCTCCTTCTGCCCCTTGCAGGTCACCAGCACCTGCGCCGGCAATTTCATATGGCACCCGCCGCAAACACCGTGGTTGATGCCCACAATCACATTGTCGCCCTTGCTTTTCATCAGCCGTTCATAACGGTTGCGAGTCACCTCATCCACCGCCCCGGCCAGGGCGTTGCGCCCGGCCTGCAATTCGGCCAGTTCCTTCTCCAAATTTTCTTCGCGCTGGTCCAGTTTTCCGACCAGGTCCTCGACCGATTTTTTCGCCTCGTTCATCGACAAGGTGGCGCGGATCACCTCGCGTTGCGCCACCTCCGCCTGCTCCATCAATTCGATTTCGCGGTCCTCAATCTTCATGATTTCCGCCTTGCAATGGTCGATTTCCCCCGCCAAAGCGCGATACTCCTCATTTTTCCGCGTTTGCAATTGCTGGTTGGCGTATTTCTCGATCTGGGTCTTTTTTGCCTCCACGTCCAGTTCCAGGCGTTTGCGCTCGGATTCCGTCTGCTTCACGCGATTCTTCGCCGCCTCCAATTGCGTTTGCGTCGCGGCCGCCTTGGCGCGCAACGTTTCGCGTTCGGGTGAAATATGGGCAAGCTCCTGTTGAACGCGATGAATTTTACGGTCGCGGTCCTGCAAGACCAAAAGTTTCTCGATCATCTCCAGCATTGGAACGGGAACACTACCTGAAATCTCCCGTGAGAGCAACCTTTCTGAACATTTCTAAACTTGATACCGGCACCGTGAAGCCTGAAACTCCCCCAATGCGCTTCATCGGCACTGTCATCGAAAAACTGCAGCGGCATCCCAAACGCGTCGTCTTCCCCGAAGGCGACGAACCCCGCGTCTTGCAGGCCGCGCGGCAATTCTTCGCGCTGCGCCTCGGCGTTCCCATTCTCCTCGGCGACCCCGCCAAAGTCAAAGAGGCCGCCGACAAATTGAACATCTCGCTGGAAAACATCCGCGTCATCAATCCCGCCGCCAGCGAAGACCTGGATAATTTCGCCAATCGCTTCTTCCGGCTGCGCCGCGAGAAAGGCGTGCGCCAACCCGAAGCGCGCGAGGCCATGCTTCAGCCCAACTATTACGGCGCCATGATGCTCGCCATGCACCAGGCCGACGGCTTGATTTCCGGCGCCTCCCATACCACCGGCGGCGTGCTGCGTCCCCTCTTTCAAATCATCAAACCCGCGCCGGACATCCGGACCGCGTCCAGTTGCATGGTCATGGAAGTCGAGGACACCCGCATCGGCGAAGAGGGCGTTCTGTTCATGGCCGACTGCGGCGTCATTCCCGATCCCAACGTGGATCAACTGGCGGACATCGCCATCTCCACCGCGCGCCTCGCCCGGCACATGCTCGGCATCAAACCGCGCGTCGCCTTGCTCTCCTTCTCCACCAAGGGCAGCGCCTCCCATCCCAGCATCGGCAAAGTCCAGGCCGCCACCGCCCAGGCCCGGCGCAAGGCCGAACAACTGTTTTTGGAGGCCGACTTCGACGGCGAACTGCAGGTGGACGCCGCGCTCATCCCGGAAATCGCCGAGCGCAAACTGCACGACAGCCCCGTGGCCGGACGCGCCAACGTGCTGATCTTCCCCGACTTGAATTCCGGCAATATCGCCAGCAAACTCGTCCGCCTCGTCGGCCACGCCAATGCCTATGGACAGATTTTGCTCGGCCTCAACCGCCCTGCCGCGGATGTCTCCCGCGGCTCGAGCGCGCACGACATTCTCGGCGTCGCGTCCATTGTCGGTGTGCAATCCACCGATTATCAAAAACTCTATCCGGGAGCCGACGAACATTTGCCGGGAGATTAAGACCGGCTTCGTTTCCTTTCATTATGAATTCAGGCACTCCGCGAATTTTCATTGCCGCCACCCGCCAAAACGACGGCAAGACCACCACGTCCCTCGGCTTGATCGCCGCGTTGCAAAAATATTTCCCGCGCATCGGCTACATCAAACCCGTCGGCCAGCGTTTCGTGGAGATCGAGGAGCAAAAAATTGACGAGGACACCGTGCTCATGGACGCGGTTTACCAGATGAATTGTCCGCTGGTGGACATGAGTCCCATCGCCGTCGAGCCGGATTTTACCCGGAAATATCTGCAAGCCGCCAATAACGACGCGCTCGTCAGAAAAATCCAGAACGCCTTTGACCGCGTCGCTTGGGAAAAGGATTTTGTGCTCTGCGAAGGCAGCGGCCATGCCGGCGTTGGCTCGGTGTTTGACCTCTCGAATGCGCGCGTCGCCAAGCTGCTGGGGGCCAAGGTCATTATTGTTTCGCAAGGCGGCATCGGCAAACCAATCGATGAAATTTCGTTGAACCAGGCGCTGTTTGAAAAAGAAAACGTCGAAATCATCGGCGTCATCCTCAACAAGGTCCTCGGCGAAAAAGTCGATTACATTTCCGATTTCGCCCGGCGCGGCCTCAAGCGCAAGGGATTGGATTTGCTCGGCGTTTTGCCGCACGAACAAATCCTGTGCAACCCCTCCGTGGAATTGGTCCGCGAAGAACTCCACGCCGAGCTCCTCAACCACCCCTCGAACCTGCACGCCCTGGCCGATGACATCGTCGTCGGCGCCATGAGCGCGCAAAATGCCATCCAGTTTTTTAAACGCGGAACCCTGCTCATCACGCCCGGCGACCGCGAGGACCTGGTGTTGGCCGCCGGCGCCACCACCAATCCCAACAGCGACGACAAAATGGCGGGCATCGTCCTCACCGGCGGGTTGCGGCCCAGCCCCGCCGTGCTCAAGGCGATCCAGGCCATGCCGGTGCCCGTGTTGCTCGCCCAGGCGGACAGCTACCAGGTCGCCTCCAAAGTCAACAACCTGATCGTCAAAACCCGGCCCGCCGACGCGGAAAAAATTTCGTTGATCCGCGACATCGTTGCCAAATACGTGAATGTCAAAAAAATCGTCGATTCCCTCTGATGCTGCCACTTTCTCCCTTCCTCAAAACCCTCCCCGTCTATCAGGCCGGCCGGCCGATTGAAGAGGTCGCGCGCGAATTGGGATTGCCCCCCGGTTCCATCATCAAGGTCGCGTCGAACGAAAACCCCTTCGGCCCCTCCCCCCTCGCCGTCGCCGCCATGCAAAAGGCCCTCGCCGGGGTGAATCTTTATCCCGATGGCAATGCCTTTTACCTCAAACAAAAGCTCGCCGCCAAATTGGGCGCCGAACCCGCGAATTTGATTCTGGGCAACGGCTCCAACGAAATCATTGAATTCGTCACCCATGCCCTGCTCGGCCCCGGCGACAACGTCGTGCTCTCGCAATACTGTTTCGCCATTTATCCCATCGTCGCCAAAATGGCCGGCGCTGCCGTGACGGTTGTCCCGGCGAAAAATTACGCGCACGATTTGCCGGCCATGCTGCGGGCCGTCTCCCCGCATACCAGGATTATCTTCGTCGCCAACCCCAACAACCCGACGGGCACTCTCGCCCCCCGCGAAGAAATCATCCGCTTCGTCAATGACGTGCCGGACAACGTGTTGCTGGTGATGGATGAAGCGTATCTCGAGTTCCTGAACGACCCGGTGGACTTTGTGCCGCTCGTCCGGCTCGGCACGCGCCAAAATCTCATCCTGATGCGCACCTTCTCCAAAATTTATGGCCTGGCGGGCCTGCGCATCGGATACGGCGTGGCCGGCGCTGAATTCATTTCCGCGCTCGAAAAAATCCGCCAGCCCTTCAATGTCAATCTCCTGGCCCAGACCGCCGCCCTCGCCGCCCTCGATGATCAGGAACATGTCCGCAAAACCCGCGCGAACAATTTTGCCGGGCTGGAATTATTTGGACGAACGCTCCGGGAGATGAAACTGGAATTCGTCCCGTCCCACGCCAATTTTATCCTGGTCCGCGTCGGCGACGGGCAGCGGGTTTTTGAGGCGATGCAGGCGCAAGGCGTCATCACCCGCCCGATGAGCGGCTATCAATTGCCCGAATGGATCCGCATCTCCATCGGCACGCCCTCGGAAAATGAACGGTGCTTGAAAGTTTTGCGGAGCGTGATATAAGTTGTCGCATGGCAACGGTCGTCGAAAATTATCGCTACATCACCCGCACGCCGGGCGTTCGCGGCGGCAACGCGCGGGTGGAAGGCACGCGCATTGGCGTGCATGACGTCATCGGTCTGCTTCAAAACGGCGAGACGATTGATAGCCTCATCGCCACTTGTTTTCCGACGTTGACCAAAGCGCAGGTCTATGAATGTCTCGCATTTTACGAAGACCATCGCGGCGAAATAGATTTGCTGGTCGCCAGACAAATGTCTCCGCCGGATGAGCATGACCTTTCTGCTTGACCACGATACGCCGGATAACCTCGCCTATTCGCTCGAAGCGCTCGGCCACAAATCTATTTGTTTGCGGGACGTTTTGCCGGTGAAAACCAGGGACGAGGATGTTTTCATGCACGCATACAAACAAGGCTGGATAGTGATCACTTGCAATCGCGACGATTATTTGGCGCTGGCGAAATCCAAACCGCACAACGGGCTTATTATTTTGCTTCGCAGAAGAACACGCGCGGCCGAACGTGCCGCGTTGGTTCATTTGCTTGACCGCGCCGGCGAGTCCGGCATTTGCAACAACGTAAATTTCGCATGAGAAATAAGTGTTGAATCCCGCGCCAAACCGATTACTTATTTTGCGCTGTAAATGAAATTGACCGACCTGCGGGGCATCCTGCAATACATTCCGCAATTCCGCGAGAAGACCTTCGTCCTCGCGGTGGACGGCGTTATTGTCACGGACGAAAATTTCGCGACGCTGCTGCTGGATGTGGCCGTCTTGCGGTCGCTGAACATCCGCGTCGTCCTCGTCCACGGCGCCTCCGCGCAAATCCGCACCCTCGCCGACGAGAAAAATATCACCCCGTCCGATTTGACGGGCGTGGGCATCACCGATGCGGAAACGCTCAAGCTGGCCCTCACCGCGGCGAACCGGCTCACCCATGAAATTCTCGAAGGCCTTTCCGCCAACGATTTGCGCGCCGCCTGTGCCAACGTCATCATCGCCCATCCCCTGGGCATCATTCAGGGCGTGGACCATTTGTTTACCGGCAAAGTCGAGCGCGTGGATACCGACTTGCTCCAGGCGCTGTTGAATCAAGGCATTATTCCCGTCATCCCCCCGCTCGGTTTCGATGGCGACGGCAAGACCTATCGCGTCAACTCCGATGCCGTCGCGGTCGCGGTCGCCGAGGCGTTGAAGGCCATTAAATTAATTTTCATCACCGCGCAGGACGGCATTCTGGTTCAAGGCCGCCTCATCCGGCAAATGCCCTTGGCCGACCTTGAATCCGTTCTGGCGCTGCAAAAAAATGACATTGCGCCGGAGCAAATTTCCAAGGTGCTCCACTCTGTCACCGCGTGCAAGGGGGGCGTCCCGCGCGTCCACATCATTAACGGCAAGGTCGAGGAAGGCCTGCTGGCCGAGGTGTTTTCCAACGAAGGCATTGGCACCCTCATTTACGCGAATGATTACCAGCAAATCCGCCGCGCCATGAAAAAGGACATCCGGGCGATCCAGCTCTTGACGAAAAAGGCGGTGGAATCCGATGAACTGGTCAAACGCACCCGCGCCATGATCGAAAAATCGCTCGGCGACTATTACATTTTCGAAATTGATAAAAATCCCGTCGCCTGCGTCGCCTTGCATGTCTATCCCGACCAGAAGAAAGGCGAACTGGCTTGCCTTTACGTCAGCGCCTCCAATGAAAACCAGGGCATCGGCAAAAAGCTCATTCAATATGTCGAAACCAAGGCGCGTGAAATGGGTCTGAACGATTTGATCACCCTGTCCACCCAGGCGTTCACCTATTTTCAATCCAAGGGCGGCTTCGCTGAAGGCACCCCGGACGATTTGCCGCCCGCCCGCCGCGAGAAATACGATCAGAGCGGAAGAAATTCCAAGGTCCTCGTGAAAAAATTGAAATCATAAAAACCGTCCTCGCTGGCGGAGTGAGAATTCTCCATAAAATTCGCGATTATTCCCGTCCATTCGCGTTGAACTCGGGGAACGGAATTGCCTCCCATCCATTTCCATGTGAAAATGCCGAAGCCGCCGGTTCAAATGAATCCGAAATTAAAAAATTTGTCTGAATGTATTGGAGTCTGTGCAAAAAATGAAATCGTTCCTACACCGTTCATTTTGGGCGTCAACATCGCCGGGCAAACACTTTCACTTTTTGAAAATGCCTCCGCGCCGTTGCGCCCTGGCGTTGACGATTACAAATTCGTAAAACAATTTCCCTGCTCCACGTCGCGTTTCGGCATCGGGCAGATCGAAGGCTCGAACCGCACCCCGCTGGGATTGCATCGCATCGCGGAAAAAATCGGCGCGGACGCGGCGGCGGGGACCGTTTTCAAGGCGCGCCGGCCCGTCGGCCACACTTCGCAACCGGAATTTGCCCACGCCAAAATCACCACGCGGATACTTTGGCTGGAAGGGCTTCAACCCGGCTTCAACCGGGGCGGTCAGGTCGATTCCCATTCCCGGTATATTTACATTCACGGGACGGCGGACCAATCCAGCATTGGCCGTCCCACCTCATGCGGCTGCATCCACCTGGCTGACAGCGACCTGATTCCCCTCTTCGACCTGCTGTCGCCGGGAACATTGGTTTGGATTTCGGAGGATTGAGTGTTCCGGGGCCAAAAAAGATTCGGGCGACAGTCGCCAAGGAGGTGGGGATGAAGAATCCCGCTGAAAAAACGACTGTCCGCCCGAATCGAATCCACTACTGAACCGGCAACTATCTCCGGCTCATCAACTATGATGATAAAGAACCACTTAGCCCTTCATTACCTGACAGCACTATTCTACAAGAGCCAATATCCCGCTCCCCATTTTTTGCCAATCCCTTTGTAAAAATTGTTCCTGAAATAAGGGTCGTTCCTTGCCCCCGAACCCGCCGCATCCGACCGGTCTTTCGAGCGACCGTTGGCGTCCGCCTGCCGCCGGTCGCGCCGAAGCGTAGCGAAGGCGGGTTCCCTCCCCGCTCCCATCGGATGGGAGGGGAGAAATCCAAGGCGACGGAGGGCCTCCCCGGGTTCATGGACACGCCCACTAATCCGTTGCCTTGCCGCGGAACTTTTCTATCTTTGAGCCGTCTCATAGCATGAGAAAAAAAATAATATGGATTCTCATCGTGTTGGCCGCCGCATTCCTGTTGCTGCAACTGCCCAACCGGCCCCATGTCAACCCGCCGGTGACCAATCCGTTTCCCATCACCAACGCCCCGCCCCCGGTTGCCGTCCTGCTTCGGGCCGCGTGTTACGATTGCCATTCCTCTGAAACCCGCTGGCCTTGGTATTCCCATGTCGCCCCCGTTTCCTGGCTGATTGCCAGCGACGTCGAACGCGGACGCCGCAATCTCAACCTTTCCGACTGGCCCGCGGACAATCCCCGGCGCGCCGCCCGCCAAATGGAGGACATGCGCGATGAAATTGATTATCGCGAAATGCCCCTGAAGAAATATACTCTCCTCCATGCCGACGCGCGGTGGACCGACCGCCAGCGCCAGGAAATCGAGGATTGGCTCGATACCCAAATCACCAAACTGAAAGCGGAAAATAAATAATGGCCGGGTTGCGCTCAGAATTAATTCCCGCCGCCGAAGAAGGTTCGCGGCGGCTGATGATCATGCTCCACGGCCTCGGTGACAGCATCGAGGGCTACCGGTGGCTGCCCGACGCCTTGCAGTTGCCCTGGCTGAACTATCTCCTCGTCAACGCGCCGGACGAGTATTTCGGCGGCTATTCGTGGTTTGATTATCCGCATGACCTCAAGCCCGGCGTCTTGCGCAGCCGCCAATTGCTCCTGGACCTGCTCGACAGTCTGCGCCGGGATTTCCCGCCGGAACAAATCACCTTCGGCGGGTTCTCGCAGGGTTGTCTAATGGCCATTGACGTCGGATTGCGTTATCCGCACCGGCTCGCCGGCCTGGTCGGCATCAGCGGCTGGGTGTTTGAGATTGAAAATTTATTGAAGGAAATTTCACCGGTCGCGCGCCGGCAACGGCTGCTCCTCACCCACGGCCAGTTTGATCCGTTGATTCCCTTCGCCGAAGTGCGCGAGCAGGCCCGGCAATTAAAGGCCGCCGGCTTCGACATCCTCTGGCGTGAATTTCCCAAGGACCACAGCATCTACGGCGAACCGGAAATCGCCGCCGTCCGGGAATTTGTTCGCGCCGGTTATTCCGAAAAATAACCGGCGCGGTCGCGTCGAAGTCCCAACGGAGACGGACGCGGTTGTGGTTGCCGCGCCGATGCGCGCGGACTTGGCAAGATTACATGGTTTTGTGGAAGGGACGCGCACGTGGCCATGAACCGCTTTATGGAAAGCCGCGCCCGCCGGTTTCCTCCCTCTCCCCTCAACGGGGAGAGAATTCCCCGAACGATTCGCGCCTTGTCCCCCTGAACCCCCGATGTTCCTCGACACGCCCGCCGGTTTCTTCCTTCTCCCCTCAACGGGGAGAAGGATTGAGGATGAGGGGTGAGAATTATAGCCACCCGCCCTTCTTGTCCCCTGAGGTTCATGGAAAGGGACCGAGGGTGAGATTCCCCCGAAAATTCGCGCCTTGACCCCCTGAACCTGCCGCATTCTGCCGGGCATTCGAGCAATCTTACGCCTTCGCCTTCTATCCCGAAGGGATTGCCATCATTCAGCCCAGGGTTGCGAGGAACGAGCTACCCTGGGAAAACGTCCCCCAATTCACCAACCCTGAATGGGTTGAATCAGTACCCGGTTCATGG
>JBKQUF010000238.1:0-16984 GCA_052140285.1 Limisphaerales bacterium
GAAACGCCGGCAGACCGGAGCGCCGACATGTTGTCGGCTTGGAGATTCGGAACGCCAAAGCCGGTTGCAAACCGGCGCTCCGGCCTCTCCATGAACCTCCAGGGACAAGAAGGGCGGGCGGATATAATTCTCACCCCCTCGATGAACCCTGGGAACCCTCCCCTCACCCTGACCCTCTCCCCTCCCATCCGATGGGAGCGGAGAGGGAATCCGCCTTCGCCAAGGCTACGGCGGACCGGTAGCAGGCGAATGGCTGCTGTCGCTCGGAAGTCTGGCCGGATGCGGCAGGTTCAGGGGGCAATGCGCGTTTATTGATTGTGGCGGTTTTTTTCCGCCGGGGCTGGGAAGCTGCGGCTCTACGTCAGGCGGGGATGCCTGCCGCTACGTTAATTCACCCCGCGCTTTTCGTGTCCGCCGCATCTCTTAAACCATCGCCCAGAAAGTTAAAAGCCAGGACCGTGATAAAGATTGCCCCGCCCGGCGCCAGCAGCCACGGGTAGCTTTGCAGGTAATTCGTGTTTTGCGCGGCGGTCAGCATGTTGCCCCAGCTCGCGTTTGGTTCCTGGATGCCCACGCCCAAAAAGCTCAGAACCACTTCCCCCAAAATGTAATACGGCACGCTCAACGTCGCCGCCACAATCACGTAGGAAAACGTGTTCGGCAAAATGTGGCGGACAATCACCTTCAAGTGCGTCTGCCCGATGGACCGCGCCGCCAGCACAAATTGCTGCTCGCGGAGCGACAGCGTCATTCCGCGAATCACCCGCGCCATGCTCGCCCAGCCGATGAAACTGAGGATGACAATGATCATCGCATACACCTGCGCCGAACTCATCCCCGGCGGAAAGGCGTTGCGCAGCGAAATAATCAGGTACAGCGCCGGGATGGACATGATCAATTCGCACAATCGCATGATCACCGTGTCCGTTGGGCCGCCGAAATATCCCGAGATGCCGCCAATGATCAGGCCGAAGGCAAACGAAAGCGCGATGCCCACGACGCCGATGGAGAGGGAAATTTCCGACCCGTACAGCAGGCGCGAAAAAATATCGCGTCCATATTCGTCGGCGCCGAAAAGAAAAATCGGATACTGCCCGTCCCCGGTCCCGAAGAGGTGGAGGGACGCGGGAATGAACCCGAACAATTTGTATGGCTCGCTGCGAATGAAGAAATGCAGCGGCTTCGTCGCGCCCGGGACCAGGTGGTAATTAAAATCGTCGCCGGTGGATTGATACTGTTGCACCACGAAATGAAAATCCCGCAGGTGGGGCCAGTTGGGCGGATGAAACGAATTGTTGGTGTCGATATGATCGTACCGGCACGGCGCGATGAACCCGGCCAACAACGCCGCCAGATAAAGAAAAATCAGGATGACGCCGCCGGCCATCGCGATCTTCCGGCGTTTCAGCCGCTGCCAGAACAATTGGCCCGGCGAAAGAATCACCCGCGTCTCGACGATTGGCATTGGCCCGCTTTCCATTTATTTTGACGAGTCTAACCCGGCGGAATGGCGCCAGCAATTTTGTTTTGCGCCGGGTTTGATTGGCGCCGCAAAATTTCCACGCCGAATTTTCCGTTCTTCAGCGGTTCGTTCCCGATCAATTCCAACGGCTCGTAATTGGCGCGCACCCATTGCATCAATTCTTCGCCAAAGCCCGGCGACCCGAAGTATCCCACGCCAAACTCCGAACTGTCGCGTTCGACGAGGAAAATATAATCCGGCGGGTTCTGCTCGAAAGCCGCGGTCATCCTCGCGCTACCCAGCGCGCTCATAATCACCGGTTCCCACGACAGACACGGTGTCGGATTCGGCCGGCCGGCCAGAAAATTCAGCAGGACGCCTTCCGGCAGCACCGCCAGGGTCGCATTGGTCGGAACATTTTCATCCGTCCACTGCAACGCCGCGGAAATGTCTTTTCCCGTTTCCGACGGCGGACCGAAGGCGAAAATTTTGTTGGCGCCCGTTCCAATCGGGACGTTTTTCTCCGCGTAAATCAATTGGGACTGGTAAAACAAGCCCCCATAACCGATGAGCAAGGCGATGCCCAGGGCCGCGCAAAAATTGCGGCGCGGAACGGCAAATTTTTCTTCCAACAACTTCGGCAACAGCCACACCAGCAGATAAATCGCGGTGACAAAGGCCGGCATCCCCAGGCAAAAACCATAATGCCAGATTCTGGGAAACAACCCCATCTTCGCCAGCAGCGCCAAACCAAAAATGCTCCATAATAACGGAAAGACCGGCTCGCCGCCGGATTCTCCCGAAAGATTCGCGCCTTGCCCCCATGAACCTGCCGCATCCTGCCGGGCTTTTGAGCGACTATACGCGTTCGCCTGCCCTTCCCTCTCCGCTCCCATCGGATGGGAGGGGAGAGGGCCAGGGTGAGGTGAGGGTCCCCCGGGTTCATGGGGAGGGATTGAGGGTGAGGGGTGAGAATTGTATCGGCCCTCCCTTTTTGTCCTTCGCGGTTCATGGTAAGCTTCCTTTCGACTTTCCCACATTCGATGTTGGATGTTAAATGTCGGATGTTCGATGTTTTCCTTCTTCCCCAAAGCGGATGCGGCAGGGTTAGGGATTCAAGGCTCCTCATTTGCTCTTCAGGAAATGCGGTCAGTTTTCAGGTACGGCCGCAACGGCTCGGGTATCAGTACGCTGCCATCCGGCTGCTGATGGGTTTCCAACAGGGCGACGAACAATCGCGCCAGGGCCGTCCCGCTGCCATTGAGAATGTGCGGAAACCTATTTTCGCCGGTTTCGGTCTTGAACCGGAGATTCATCCGGCGCGCTTGAAAATCCTCGCAATTGGAACAACTGGAAACTTCGAGATAGCTCCCCTGCCCCGGCGCCCAGACCTCGAGGTCGTAAGTCTTGGCGCTCGTAAAGCCCATGTCGCCAGTGCAGAGCATAATCACGCGGTAATGAAGCCCGAGCAGTTGCAGAACCTTTTCGGCGTTGGCGACAAGTTTTTCCAGCTCGTCGCAACCGTTTTCCGGCCTCACGATTTTGATGAGCTCCACCTTGTCGAACTGGTGGACGCGAATCATGCCGCGCGTGCCGACGCCCGCCGCGCCGGCCTCGGCCCGAAAACATGGACTGTAAGCGCAATAATAAATCGGCAACTGTTTCTCGGTTAAAATTTCCTCGCGATGAATGTTCGCCACCGGCGATTCCGCCGTGGGCACCAAATATAGTTTGCCCAGGGTTTTATCATCCAAACCTTCCCTTACGGCATAAGCTTGATCAAGGGATTTTGGAAACTGCCCGACGCCGAACATGCAGTCGGAATTTACCATAAACGGCGGGGAAATCTCGGTATAGCCGTGTTCGCCGACATGCAAATCGAGCAGAAATTGAATCAGCGCCCGCTCCAGGCGCGCGCCCCAATTGGTGTAAAGCAGGAACCCGCTGCCGGAAAGTTTGGCGCCGCGCACGAAATCCACGAGCTTGAGGCTTTCGCAAATCTCGATGTGCGACCGGGGCTTGAAATCGAAATTTTTCTTTTCGCCGTGAACACGGATGACGGGGTTGTCTTCGGCGGTTTTGCCGATTTTGACGGATTCATGAGGCAGATTGGGAAGTTGCAGCATCAATGCATCGCGCGCGGCATCGGAAGCCGCGGCCTGCTTGTCGAGCTCGGCGATTTTTTCGCCCAGCGTCTTGGTTTCGGCCTTGCGGGCCTCGGCTTCGGCGATTTTTTTTTGGCCCATCAACGCGCCAATTTCCTTGGAGGCGCGGTTGCGCCGGGCTTTCAGGGATTCAACTTCGGCGAGGATTTTGCGGCGCTGTTCGTCCCATTTGAGCAATTCATCGATTTTGGCCTCGTCCCCTGCCCCACGGGTCGCCAGACGTTGGCGCACAAAATCCGGTTTTTCACGAATGAGTTTGATGTCGAGCACCGAGAGATTATAGAAGCAAAATTGCCAGCGGCAAGATTCAAGGAGGGGTCCTGTTTTTCAGTTCACGATATCCTCTTCAGGAGAAACTTCTTGAAGTCAGAAACAAGCGCGACACGCTGCCTTCCCGCAACTTTAGGCGGCGGGCCACGCCTGAAGTTCGGCTTGCAATTGTTCAATCGGCAGGCCGACGACGTTGGAAAAGGAACCGGAAATTTCAGAAACAATAAACTCGCCATGCTGCTGGATGGCGTATGCGCCGGCTTTGTCGAGCGGGTTGACCCGGGCCAGGTATTCGTCGATCTGTTCCGCAGTCAGCGGGCGAAACAATACATCGGTGCTGACGGCGAACAGGCGTTCGCGATGCGCGCGCAAATGAATCAGGCTCACGCCGGTGACCACGCGGTGGGTGCGGCCCTGCAGTTGCATCAGCATTTTTTTGGCGGTCGCCAGGTCGGCGGGCTTGCCGAAAACGGTGTGGTCAAGGAAAATGAGGGTGTCGGCGCCGAGGACGAGGGCATCGGGAGTTTTTTTGGCAATGGCGCGGGCCTTGTGATGGGCGTTTAGCTGGCACAATTCCAGGGGCGATAGAAATTCGTCGAAGACCTCCGGGACGTCGCTGGGAACGATTTCAAATTCCAGCTTTAATTGCCGGAGCAGTTCCGCGCGGCGGGGCGACGCGGAGGCCAGGATTAAAGGCGGCACTTTCACCAAGCCAATTTAGGCGTGTTTTTGGAATTGTCGAATCCCGAAAATTGAAAACTTGAAACCGGCAACTCGAAACTTGAAACTGCCTTTGTGCATAGCAACCGCCGCATCGTGAATATCGCGCTGATTGGTTTTATGGGAACCGGGAAGACTTCGGTGGGACGGCTGGTGGCCGACCAGCTTCATTTTCACTATGCGGACACCGATGAACTGATCCAGGCGGCCACGGGCAGGACGATTGCGGAAATTTTTTCGCGCGAGGGCGAGCCGGCCTTTCGCGCGCTGGAAGAAAAGACCGTGGCCGAACTGGCCGGAAAGACGAAGATGGTGATTTCCGCCGGCGGCGGCCTGCCGATCAACCCCGCCAACCTGGCCAGCCTGAAGAACCATGCGTTGATTGTCTGCCTGTGGGCATCGCCGGAAAAAATCTGGGAACGCGTAAAAAACCAGACCCATCGTCCCCTGCTCCACGACCCGGACCCCCGGAAAAAAATCCGCGATTTGCTGGCGGCTCGCGAACCGTTTTACAAGCAGGCGGACGTTCTTTTGAACACGGAACTGCGCTCGTTGCGGGAGGTCGCGGCGCAGGTGGTCCATCAATTCCGGCTCCAGTCGGACCGATGAAGGAGTTGATTCGCCAGCGCGCGTTGGAGGCGGGATTTGACGACTGCCGTTTCGCGTCCGCCGAAAGCCCCGCGACCACGCGGCAATTTCAAAAATGGATCGCCGAAAAAAAGTTCGGGGAAATGCTCTGGCTCGAACGCAACGCGGAAAAGCGGGTCGAGCCGGAAAAAGTTTTGCCCGGCGTGAAGAGTGTCATTTGCCTGGCCGCGAGTTATGGTGAACCTCCAGGGAGGGAAGCGAGCCCCAGTCTCGTTGCCTCGTCTCCCACAAACCCCGGGGTCATCGCCCGTTACGTGCGATTCGACGACTACCATGATGTTCTCGGTGAACGCTTGAAACTGTTGGCGCAATTTGTCAATGAACTGGGTGATCAGACCCGCTCCCTTTGGTATGTCGATACCGGCCCGATTTTGGAACGGGACCTGGCCGGGCGCGCGGGCTTGGGATTTGTGGGAAAGCATACGAATCTCATCAGCCGCCGGTTGGGGAACTGGATTTTTCTCGCGGAAATTCTGACGACCCTGGAGCTGGCGCCGGATGCGCCGGAGAAGAACCATTGCGGCAAATGCGCCCGATGCCTCGCCGCCTGCCCGACCGGCGCCATCACCGCGCCGTTTGAATTGGACGCCCGCCGCTGCATTTCGTACCTGACCATTGAATTGAAAGGACCGATCCCGGTGGAGTTCCGCCGCGCCATGGGCAACCGGATTTACGGCTGCGACGATTGCCTGGCGGCTTGTCCCTGGAACCGGTTTGCGCACGAAGGCAAGCTGATGAAATCTCACCAACGGGGGAATTTGGAGCAACCGGACCTGATCGAACTGCTGTCGCTGGATGAGGAGCAATTCAAGGCGCGGTTTGCCGGCACGCCAATCTTGCGAACCAAGCGGCGGGGATTTCTGCGCAATGTCTGCGTGGCCCTGGGAAACACCGGCGACATTGCCGCCCGGCCCCATTTGGAAAAGGCCGCGCAGGATTCCGAGCCGCTGATTTCTGAACACGCCCGGTGGGCGATCGGGGAAATTAAATTGCGCCACGGAGACGATATTTGAATCGGAAGGAGCGCGTTTTTTATCCATCCAAAAGACGACCATTTGCTTGAAAGTGCCGCGCGGGAATGTATAAATATCGCGGGTGGTGTCAGTCATCAAAAAATCCATGAAGAAAAGCATTAAAGAAGTTTATAACACAGCGATTGTGACATTTTTCAGTTGGCTTGCGCTTTTTACCGCCTCGGCCCAAACGTTCACGAACCTTCATAGTTTCGGGTACGCGGATGGAATCGAACCGGCCGCGGGCTTGACCGTCTCCGGCAACGTATTATATGGCACGACTCATATTGGCGGATTGCCGGGGGGGCAAAGGGGAACGGTATTTAGAATGAACACCGACGGTTCAAGTTTTACGAATCTGCACACCTTCGCCAATGACACGAATGGAGGCACCTTAATGGGACCGGTGCTTCTTTCCGGAAACACGCTGTACGGCACCGCTTTCCACGGCGGCGCTTCGGGTTGCGGCTGCATATTTGCAATCAACAACGATGCGACTGATTTTACCAACCTTTATAGTTTCTCAGCGCTGCAAATCCATGATCCATTCAATACCAATGAGGATGGCGTGTATCCCGAAGGCAATTTGACGTTAATCGGCAATACATTGTTTGGAACGACCTATGAGGGCGGCTGGGACAGTTGGGGCGCGGTGTTTGCCTTGAATACCAACGGCGCCCCGTTCACCAATATTTTTAATTTCGCCGGCACCGACGGTCAAAGTCCGGCAGCCGGAGTGATAGTGGCGAACAACGTCATTTATGGCGTGACCAAATACGGCGGCTCGAGTGACTATGGAACCGGCGGCAGCATCTTCAAGATGAACACGGATGGGTCGGGCTTCACGAACCTCTTCTTTTTCACGTCGCAAACTGGCGCCAACGGCGCCATTCCTGTCGGGAACTTGGTTTTATTGGGAAACACTCTGTACGGAACCACGTCGGCGGGGGGGGAATTCGGGAACGGCGCCATTTATGAAATCAACACCGACGGGACCGGACTCGCAGTGATTCATTCCTTCACGGGCGCGGACGGAACCAATCCACAAGGGGGGCTGTTATTGTGGAACAACGCGTTTTACGGTACCGCGTTCGCAGGCGGCGCTTATGGTAATGGAACCGTTTTCATGCTCAACACGGATGGCTCCGGATTTACGACGCTGTATAATTTCTCGGCGGAGGATGAATATGGAGCCAACCTGGATGGAGCAAATCCGGTCGGAAACCTGGTCGCTTCTGGCACCACGCTCTACGGCGCGGCAAGTCTGGGCGGCGCAAATAGCTGGGGTGCCGTCTTCGCCATTTCATTTCCGTTCCCGTTGAATATTGCGGTTTCCGGAACTGACGTCGTCCTGAGTTGGCCGTCCACCGCCATGAATTACGGTTTGGAGTACACCACCAACCTGACTCCGCCGGTGACTTGGACCCCCATCCCCTCCGGCACGAATACGGTTGTAACAAATTCGATCGGCCCCGGCCAGATGTTCTATCAATTGTCGCCCCAGTAACGCGCTTCCGATTCATTCGGCAAAAGAACGATGCGGCTTCGGGCTGCAAGCTCATCGGGACGGCAAAACCAAAATTGACGACGCCGGGGCTTCGTGCGCACACTCGCGCTTATGACCAAGAATTCAGAGGAAGCCGCGGAAAAGTCTCACGCCGAAGTTCCCGGCGTTTTCCAGATCGTTATTCTCGTCCTGTCGGTCGTGGTGCTGGGCGCCCTGGCGGTGAACACGGCGTTCCGGCTGCCTCCCCCAATTTCACGGACGCTGCGGCTGATTGATGCCGGGGTTTGTTTTATTTTCCTATTCGATTTTGTAGTCCGATTCCGCAAAGCCGAATCCAAGTGGCAATTCATGAAATGGGGATGGATCGACCTCGTTTCGAGCATCCCCAACGTTTCGGGTCTGCCGTATTTGTCGCACCTTCGATGGGGACGCCTCGTGCGGTTGCTGCGAATTATCCGGTTGCTTCGCGCGCTGCGCGCCACGCATAAAATCGCCAATCTTCTGTTCAAGGACAAATTCAAGACCGGTGTGGCCGCGGCCTTGCTCGCGTCCATCCTGCTCGTGACTTTTTCGTCGCTCGGCATCCTTATCTGCGAACGTCCGGACCCGGCCGCCAACATCAAGACCGCCGGCGACGCCATTTGGTGGAGCGTGACCACCCTGACCACGGTTGGTTACGGCGACCGGTATCCGGTGACGACCGCCGGCCGATGCCTGGCCACGATTACGATGGTCGGCGGCATGGGACTCTTTGGCGCCCTGAGCGGGCTGGCGGCGTCATTTTTCATCGGCGCCAAGGACAAGGGCATTATCGCCGAAGAAAATATAATTCTCGCCAAACTCGAAAAGCTGGAAGAAAAAATTGACCGGTTGAAAAGGGAGTAACCGATTCTTGAGCGTTGACGAACGCTGCGCGGGCGGATTATGTTGCGATGATGAAAACCAACGTTGAGCCGTTGCAACAGCCCGTCCGAAAAATCGTCGGACGTCCGCCGTCAATTTCACGGCGGCTGGCTCATCTGGAGGATCTGGCCGGTTTTCTGAAAAAACATTCCCATGAAGCCCTCACCCGACGCGAAGGAGAACTCGTCCCGGTTCGAAAAACTGTTGGCCGCCCTCGCGGGCAACGAAATTGATTTCGCGGTCGGCGGAGGTCTGGCCGTTATTTTTAACGGCTATCCGCGTCTGACCCTCGATGTGGATATTCTCGTCAATGATACGCCGGAGAATCTTCGCCAGCTTTTAGACTGTCTTTCCCATTGGGGTGAAGGCTGGGCCCGCGATCTCAAACCGGAAGATTTCACCCCGGAACCGGGCGCTGTCCGCGTGGCGGAAGAATTCGATCTGGACATCTTCACGCGCTTGGGAGGGCAGCCGCTTGATTATTTTCGGCCGCGGTTGCGGCATCTCAAATCTGGAAAACTTGACGTTCCGTATCTTTCTCCAGTGGATTTGATTTTTCTCAAAGAGCGCTCCTGGCGCGACAAGGACAAGTTGGATGTCGCGGCAATGAAGGAAATCATTGCCCGGGAAGGAAAGAAATAATTTCGCGCAATTCGTTCTGACCTCCGAGAAAATGAAACGGGAGTAAAAGTGGATTGCGTAGGTGCGCCTGATGTCTTGCAACGGCGCCGGAAAAATAGTATCAACAAAGCAACGACCGATGATTACAAAACTCGAATTAAAAAATTTCGGGCCGCTCTAAAATATTACTTGGAAGAAACTGGAGCGGATCAACCTCGTAATTGGCGGCAACGGAAGCGGAAAGACATTTCTGCTGAAATCGCTCTATTGTGCCATGCGCACACTGGAGGAATTCAGGCGCGGTGATGAGCAACGGAACGCGGCGGAGATTCTCGCGGACAAACTCTATTGGACTTTCCAGACTGAGAAAATTGGCGATTTGGTCGGCAAAGGCGCTGCCGCAAATTTGTCCTTTCGACTGGGGGTGAATGGAGATGAGTTCAGCTACAGCTTCGGGAAAGACACGACCAAAATAATTTCCTCCCTGGAAAATCATGTTCCACCACGAGTCAGCAACTCTATTTTTTTGCCGGCGAAAGAGGTCCTCTCGCTGCACAACATTATCCTAAAATCACGCGAGACAGATAAAGTGTTTGGGTTCGACGATACTTATCTCGATCTTGCCCGCGCCTTGCGCCAATCGGGAAAAGGAGGCGGAAATTTCGAGGCCTTCGCCAAATCACGACAAAATCTTGAAGCCATCCTCGGCGGCAAAGTGGAATATGACGACGGGTCGGGAAACTGGCAGTTTAAGGAGGGAAAATACCGGTTTCCTCTTGGGGTGACAGCGGAAGGCGTAAAGAAAATAGCGATCCTCGATACGTTGTTGAGCAACCGCTATCTTGACCCTCAATCTATTGTTTTCATTGATGAGTTGGAATCGGCTCTGCACCCGGCGGCTATTTCAAAGTTACTCGACATCGTTGCGGTCCTCGCGGAGGAAGGAATCCAATTCGTTCTTGCGAGCCACTCCTATTTTGTGGTTAAAAAGTTGTTCCTCATCGCGCAAGAGAAAAACATTTCAATTCCCATTCTCTCATCTGACCAGGCGGTTTGGAACTCCGCTGATCTGAAGGATGGCATGCCCGACAATCCGATCATCAAGGAATCAATCCGGCTTTACGAGGAAGAAGTAAACCTGTCCCTGAAATAATATGGACCCGATTATCGAATCTGGCATGACTTTCGGCCCATACCCGGACGAACATTGTTTCCACGTCGAGAAAAGCACGACCTGCGGAAATATTCGGCAAGGTGTGCAAATGGCTGAGTTTCTTTTGCTTCGCCTCAAAGCCGGAAGGCCGCCGGAGGTTTGGGTGGTGGAAGCCAAGACCAGCGCGCCCCGTGCCGAATCAACAACGGACTTTGCTGATTACATTGATGAAGTTCGTGAAAAGCTCGTGAACGGTTTTGGGGTTGGGTTGGCATCGAATTTGAGGCGACATGCAATGGCTGTCGGTGAAATGCCGGCAGGGATAAGAAATCTCGATCTCAGCACGGCCGGATTCCGATTGTTGCTGGTTATCAAAACATCTCAGGATTCGTGGCTGCCTCCATTGAATGATGCTTTGCAATCGGCGCTTCGCTCGACTGTCAAAACGTGGGCGCTTGGCTCAAACGCAGTCGCTGTTCTTACGGAGGATCGCGCGCGCCAATGGGGATTGATCGTCACACCGCTTCCCGGCGCTCACGCGTAACGGGACTCGCCCGTCCTCATGCCGGTTGGGACTGCCGTGGCCGCTTCCAGGCGTTAATGTTACGTGCTGGCACACGCTTTAGTTTTAATTGAAAACTTTTATTCCTTGATCGCCTTCAATCCCGCGTCACCGCCGATGGCCGGATGCCCTTTAATCGCGGCGCGGACACTCTTCACGTCATCCGCCGAAACGGGGCCGCCCTTGTTGCCCCAGGAACTGCGGACGTAAGTCAGCACCGCGGCCAAATCCGAATCGGAAAGGCCCGCGCCCATCGGCGCCATGGAGAGGCTCCAATTTTGGCCTTCCACGGTCAGCGAGCCGTTGAGGCCAAGCTGCGGAATTTCAATCAGGCGATTGTCCCCGGCGGCGTTGACCCATTCCGAGCCGGCCAGCGGCGGGGCCTGGCCGGGTTTGCCCGCGCCATCGGGTCCGTGGCACGCCGCGCAGATGGTGTCGTAGGTGTGTTTGCCCTGGGCAAGAATCGCCGCCGCGCCAGACACGGGCTGATATGCTTCAAGTTCCGGGGCGTTTTGGTACGGCGCATAAACCTGGGAATCAAACCAGCCGCTGTATTCGTCGAAATAAACGCCGCCGAAGAACAGCAGCAACAGTGTCACGGAAAAGACCCATGCCGGCACGGCGGAACCTTCAGCGGATGGGCTGTTCTCCGGCTTGGGCGAAGGCTTGTTCAAATCGTCGCTCATTTTTTCTTGGCGATTGGCGCGGCGGCCGCGGTGAACGGCGCGTCATGGAGCGGCACATCCGCCCGCAGGCTCAATAGATAGGCCGCCAGATTTTTGGCCGCGGTGGTCGCCACCACTTCATATCCCTCCGGCGGAGCGAAGGCCGCGGGCAATGGGAGCGCGTCCGGCGACGGCGCGCCGTTGATTTTTTGCGTCACAAACAAAAAGCGGAAGGCCGGCATGGCCGATTCTTTCATCGTCGATTGCGGCGCATACAGATGCTGCAATTGCCAGGTGGCGCTCCCCAGGCGGACGCCCACATCCGCCAAATCCGGTCCCACGCGCACGCTGCCGAGCTGCACGGGATAATCCCACAGAAAATCCTCGGCCACGCTGCGGCGGACAGCCCAGCCCCGCGCGATGTCTCCGCCGGTTGGGACGATGTGAATTTCAGTCTTGCCGCCGGCGGCGGTGATTTGGTCGGAATCCGCGGATGCCTCGTCTTTCGTCAGGCCGGTCAGGATCAGGGACGAAACGAGGTTGCTGACGGCGGCGGGATTTTTGCCCAAGGCCGTCACGACCACATCGCACACAACGCCAACTTGTTGGAGTTGGGTGGTATGGCACGCGGCACAGCCGAGGCGGCGGTACACCTGCAAGCCGAGCGTGGCGTCGCCGGGGCGCTGTTCGGGATAGATGCCGGAGGAATTCAGCACGGCGGTCTGCTTTTGCGTGCCGAGCTGCGCAATGGAAGCCACCACAAAACCGGCCCAGGAAAGGCCGAGCGCAATAAACGAGGCGAGAAAGACACGGAAGCCGGTTTTCATGGCTTGACCTCCTCCATTTCACGCGGGGGTTTGATGACGGCGAGAAACGCCTTTAGCAACGCAAGTTTCCACCTTAACGTCATGACAAAAATGTTCGCGGCAAACAGTAAGCTGCCGAGCAACAGCAAGAACAGTCCCATGGTGCTGATGCGGAGAAACAGCAACCCGGCAGCGAAATTGAAATTATTCATTCCTTGGACGATGCCGCCGATTGCCAGAGGAAGCACAAGCAGCGCGAGGCCGAGCATGAACAGCCAGTGCTGAAGCCGGACGAATTTGGGAAACGGCCACGCCATGCCCATCACCCGCGGCATCAATTCATAAACCGCTCCGCAGACCACGATGGAGAAGAAACCGAGCAGTTGCAGGTAGGTTTGCGCCTGGGCATACCAGGTGAGGGATTCCACGCTGCCAAAGTGGGGACAACCCAGCGGAATAAGCATCAAAGCCGAAACAATAAACGACGCGGCGCCGAATTTAAGGTAACAAAACGGACCGCCCCGGCATTCGGTTTTGGCGCCGGAAACGGTCTTGACCAGAATGGCGAGGATCGCGAAGACGGGAACAATCAGGAGCACCGAGGCAACGGTGCTGGCCGCCGGCAACCACGCGGGCACCGGCGCGCTTTGCGGAATGCCGCACCAGGTCGAAAACAAAATAAACGTCCAGAACGCGAACAAGGCCAGGTATTGATTGTGCAGCGCGCGCCCCGCGAACCGCGGCAGAAAATAAAAGGCGATGCCCAGGCCGATGAGCGCCAGCCAGACAAAGAGCAGATTATTCGAGAACCACCAGTCGATCACGGCCTGCGCCACCCCGCGCACGGGCCAGGCGACCAGAAAAATGTTGGCGGTCGCGTAAATCCACGGGAACCAGAACATTCCCGCCAGCAAAAACCAATGGGCCGGTTGCAGCGCGCGTTCCCGCCGCGCGCCAAACGTGGCCATCGCCGACATGGCAATCAACACGTAGGCGGCAAAAATCAGGACGGAGCCGCCCCGCGGGAATTCCAGCCAGGTGAAGCCGGTGCTGTCGCCGAGAAAAATTCCCGCCAGCCCGACGAAAACGCCCAGGTGCCAGACATTCGCCGCGATGACCGGCGCCAACGGCAGCGCCAGTTCAGTTTCGCCCAGCCGCGCAAAAATCCACAGCGCCACGCCCAGCGCGGCCGGGATGGCAAACCCATAAAGAATGGCGTCATTGGCCGCGGGTTGCACGCGGCCATAAGTCAGCCAGGCATGGTCGCCGAACATCCACGGCATGTGAAAATTGAGCGAGGCGAGCAGCGCCAGCGCCAGGCCGACAACCAGCCAAAGGGCCGCGCCGCCAAAGAGCGCGAGCAAAGGCACCCGACAGGAAGCGTCAATTGCCTCCATCGCCGGATCAATTTTTAGCTGTTCGTTCATTCAAATTCGCTCGGTTTCTCCGGTTGCTTCGGCAGGGGCGCGGTTGCTTTTTGCGAACGCGCCAGCAAATCCGCGCGCGCCTGCGCGGGATTCTGCCATTCCTCCACCGCGATCTGCAGCGCGGTATTGATTGGCAATCGCACGATGCCGCGTTGCTTGTCGATCCAGCCGGGATTGTTCAACGACACCATTTCGTTGCTGCGGACTACCATCAGCGATTGCGCGATTGTGGCGTCGCGATCCGCATCAATGGGCGGGACTGCGACGGACAATTTCACGACGACGACGAGCGCCAGGAAGATGACGATGGCGAGGACAAAACCGATGGCGGCTCCGCTGGCGCGATTAATGGCGACGGGGTCCTGCTGGTTCATCGCGCGCCTCCTTCCTCCGGCAGAGTGTCCGGCAATTCCTCCGGTTCATGGCCAATGCCCATGGCTTCGAGCAGGCGCGGGTCGCGCTGCGGATAGGGCGGATGGCTGAGGAAATTTCTCAGGAAAAAGTTGGCGAGAAACCCGCCCATGAACGCGACGCAGCCGAATTGCAGCCAAATCCACCGGAAGGGATAGCCCCCCTGGTTCAACGGCGAGGCGGGAAAAATGTTGAAGGCCATGTCCGTGTAATCCATGAGCAAGGCCCACGCGCAAACCGGCAGCATGAGCTTGAAATTCAATTTGGCCCGCGCGGGCAACAGCAGGACGAAGGGCGCGAAGAAATGGCCGAAAATTAAAATCATGCACACCCACCACCACGAGCCGTTTTCGCGGAGGAGATACCAGAACGTTTCGTCGGGCACGTTGCCGTTCCAAATCACGAAGTACTGGGCAAATTCAAAATAGGCTTCCAACAGCGTGAAGGCAAAAAACAGGACGCCCAGGAAATAAAACTGGTTGTCGTGCAACACGTCGGTGAGAACGCGCTGCCGCTGCAAAATCATCGTCAGCAGGTAAGCCACGGCCAGCGCCGTCCATCCGCAGCAGGCGAAGAAATACAAACCATAAATCGTCGAGGACCACTGGTATTGCAGGGAATTCATCCAGACGACGCCGGAGACGGTCAGCGTGGCCGCGAAGACGAGGATTCCCCAGCCGGAATGGAATCGCATCCGGCGCGTGCACTGCGGGTCGCCGGTCACGTCCTGACGCAAGGACCAGTAACGGAGGCGCGAAGAGAGCAGCCACCAAATCGCGAAGAAAACGACCGAAATGATGATCAAACCCGGATAGGTGAACAACGGCGCCTTCGCGCTTAATGCGCGGTCATCGGCGGGATTGAGTTTCAACCAGTGATAAATTTTCGGCGCCAGCAGCAGCACGGGAACAAATAAAATTGCCAGCGCCGGAGACAGGAGCGAGGCCAGATGTTCGCAAAAGCGCCGGGTGGCCACGGACCAGCCGGCGTCGGTCAAATGATGAACGAGAACCAAAAACAGCGCGCCCAGCGCGATGGTCAGGTAAAACATGAAGGCCGTGAGCCACGAATAGCCGAATTCCTCCGGGCTGGCGATGAGGCCAATCACCGACAGAATGCCGCCGATGATCATCAGGACAACGGGCGCTTTTCGCCAGCCGGAGAGGTCCAGCGGCGGGGGCAATGCGGATTTTTCGCGCAAACTCATATCATTTCAGCGCGGCCTGCTCCGAGGCCGACAAATCATTGGTGGTTCCAAGCCAGCTTAGTTGCAGCGTTCGAACGTAGGCGACAATCGCCCAGCGGTCCGCCGTGGGAACCAGCGGCCCGTACGCCCCCATCGTGTTCTTGCCATGCGTGATGGTGTTGAAAATGTCGCCATCAGCCAGCCCCACAATCCGCGCGTCGTGCAAATTCGCCACCGCGGGCATGTCGCCAATCGCTTTGGTGATGCCGTTCCCGTCACCCAGCTTCCCGTGGCACGGGGAGCAATAAATATCAAAACGGTCCTGGCCGCGGGCGAGCAACGCGCCGGTGACGGGTAGCGGGTTGGTCTCGATGAAATTCGTGGTGCCGGTGATTTTGCCGGTGTTGACCGGGGAATCTTCAAAGAAATAAACCGGGCCGTCCACGGTTTGCATCGGCTGGCGGCGCGCTATCGTGCCGGGCGGCGGCAATTGGGAACTGATGCCGTTGGCCATAAAATCGAACGGCTTCTGCGGGCGAAGTTTCGGCTGGCGGTTCATGTCGGAAAAAATTTCGAGGGGCGGCCGGTGCGAGACGCGGCCGCGCAGCCCGGCGATCCCGAACAATCCGCCGGAAAGGACGAGCACAACCAGGATGACGGAGAGGAAATGGCGCATCAGTCGTCCTCCACCAGTTCAATGTGCGCGCCGCCGATTTCCTTGAGCAATTGGCGGGTTTCGGTTTCGGAAAATTTCGGGTCGCCCGCGCCGATGACGAGGAAAAATTTGTCGCGCGAGACGAGTTCAAAGCGTTTGTTCTTGAAGAGCGGATGATGATGCCGCGGCAATTGGTTGAGGGCGATCATGCCGATGAACGCGCCGAGGGCCGCGGCGAGGACGAGCAAGATATACGACGGCACCAGCGACATCGGCGGGCTGAACATGGGCTTGCCGCCGATGAGAATCGGATAATCGAAATCGTTGCAATACCAGATCAGCAGCATGGTCCCGATGAACGCCCCCGCGCCAAAGACAAACGAGAACCAGCCGACGCCGGAATTTTTGAAGCCCATCACCTTGTCCAACCCGTGGACCGGGAAGGGCGAGAACACGTCCCATCGGCTAAACCCGGCGTCGCGGACTTTTTCCGCCGCGCGGAAGACGGCGGCGGGCGAATCGAATTCGGCGACGAGGCCGTAATTTTTTTCACTCATGGCCGTCTCCTTTCGAGGCGCTGGGCGCGCGATGCGGGTCGGCTTGGGGCGTCACGCCTTTGACTTCCGAAACCGGAACCATCGGCAGGAACCGCACGAACAGCAGGTACAACATGAAAAACGCCCCGAGCGTGCCCAGAAAAACGCCCGCATCCACCCACGTGGGATAATAGACGCCCCAGTTGGCCGGCAGAAAATCCTGATAGAGCGAGCCGACGATGATGACGAAACGCTCGAACCACATGCCGATGTT
>JBKQUF010000239.1:0-7533 GCA_052140285.1 Limisphaerales bacterium
GCGTTCGCCTGCCCTCCCCTCTCCGCTCCCATCGGATGGGAGGGGAGAGGGCCAGGGTGAGGTGAGGGTCCCCCCGGTTCATGAGAGGGCATTGCTCGCGTCACCTGTCACCCGCCGCTCCGAACGCGGCCCCGGGATTTCCAATCGCAAATCGTCAAACGTCAATCGTCAATCCCAAAGCGGCATCGCGCTGATCATCACGCTCATTCTGCTTTCGGTGACGCTGATCATGGCGGTGGCGTTCCTGGCCGTCAGCCGGCGGGAGCGCTCCTCCGTGACCACCACCACCGACGCGGCCAACGCGCGATTGGCGGCGGATGCCGCGCTGGCCCATGCCGAGGCGCAAGTCCTGGCCAACGCCCTGGCGGGCGGTTCCAACGAATTGGGCAACGCGGTCGGCAACCCCTTCAATTACGGCCTCCTCGTCTCCACGAATTATATCAATACCAACGGGTTTGTCCCGGGTTCGGACCGGTGGACCAATGTCAGTTACAACTACGCGAACGGGGACCCGCTTGACCCGGCCGACTTTCTCCAAAACCTCGCCAACCTCTATTACAATCCGCGCGTGCCGGTGTACATTCCGCAGAATGGCACCAACGATTTCCGCTTCTACCTGGATTTGAACCGCAACGGGCGCTTCGACGACACCGGCCCCGAAAACAATTACGATAATGACGGCAATCTCATCATGCTGACCAACGCCGGTGGCGCCTATCCTGACGTCACTTTTGAAGTCGGCGATCCGCAATGGATTGGCCTCCTGGAACGGCCGGGCCAGCCGTACGGCCCGGACAATAAATTCATCGCCCGCTATGCCTTCCTTGCGGTGCCCATCGGCAATGCCCTGGACCTGAACGCCATTCATAACCAGATTCGAAATGAGCCGCAAACTGTTGGCCCAGGCTCTAGTCAGATTAACAACCAAAATACTCCCATCCTCGACGGGTTCTATCGGAACCAGGGTATCGGCTCCTGGGAAATCAATCTGGCGTCATTTTTGGCTGACGTGAATACAAACTTCTGGGATCAAAATCCGGGAATCTACTTCTATAACGAGGCGAACCCCGCGCCCGCCGGGGCCACGGCGAACACCGGATTTGCGTTTGATGACGCCCGCGCGCTCCTCGCGTACCGTTACAATAACAATTATTATTCGCTGGCCTCGGCTGACGGTTTGTTCGAGCCGAATAACTATCCGAACTATTTCGACGGGGGCAGCGTGGACGCCTACAGCGACGGGCAATTGCAGACGACCTTCGATACGAATTATTTTGGGCAAAAAACAGTGTTGCCTTGGGCCGGGGCGTACAATCCCGACCGCTTTTTTGATTTGCCGTCCGATTTGTTTGATATCACCAAGACTGCCAACGGCGTTACCGGTGCAAACATCGCCTCTGGCAATGACTTTGCCGGCCGCCTGTCCGCCGCCGGCGCGAATACTTCCACTTACAATCGTTACACCTTTTACCGGATGCTGGAGCAGTTGGGCACCGATTCCACGCCCGAATCCGGAAAGATGAACCTGAATTATGACAACATCGATTATACCAACTACTCGGCCAGCGCCACGAATTTCATGCCCTGGACGCCCATCGCCTTCTTCACCAACGCCGCGAACCGCCTGTTGCAGGCCTACACCACGTCATGGGCCACGAATTACACGCTCAACGGAGTCAACGGTTTGTTCACCAATGGCTTGAACCCCAGCTTCATTGCCACGTTCAACCTCACCAACAGTTTTACCACCGCCGACATCCCGGTGTATGTCAGCAACCGGTTCGTTTATACGCCGGCGGTGAACCGCCTGCTGCAACTGGCCGCCAACCTCTACGACGCCACCACCACCAATTATTATCCTTCCGTCTTCCGCCCCCTCTTTACCGTGGCCGCCCAGAATGGCTGGAATAATGTTTATATCACGGGATACACCAATATCACCTACGTGAGCGGTACCGGTGATTGGCAGTTGGCCCCGCCGGTGGACATTGTTTCCCTGGCCTACACGAACGGGATCGTGGAAAACCAGCCCGTCAACGTCTATGGAGTGCCCTGGATCATCGGCGCCAAGAAAGGATTTCCCAATTTCAATGAGCTTGTGACGGAAGACGTAGCCGGCATGACGCGCCGCTTGCAGTTCACACGGACCACAGCAACGTCGGCTACGATCACCAGAACAAACGTGATGTACATGATCAGCCTGGATATTTTGGGCGGCTTGGATTTTTGGAATTCCTATAAATCAAACTTTATGGACAATGTAACGGTGACTTACCGTTTTGTCCCTTGGATGTCCATTACGAATAGTGAGGCCGGCGGTGTAGTGGCGAGTCTTCCCCGGTCTTCCCCGATAGGATTTATTTTTTCCAACTCAATTCCAATTAATCGTTGGCCCGGAACTGGAACTGTCCCATGGGTGGGAGGGTCTCCAAATACTGGTTCGTTCTATATTCCTTTGGATATTCCGGATTTGTCCGCGTTGCCGGCTTCCGTTTATCGAACTCCATATGCGGGCGCCACAGTCGGCGCTCTCCCTGGTGGTTATCCGGCTCCGTATTTGTTTCCAACGAATTTCTTTGGAACTGATATGACAGCGGTTTTTGAAACTAGCTCCCCCTATCCTACTAACCTCTATATTCCGCAATGGGGACTACTGACAACGAATCAATTACAGGTTTACATCCTGGATCAAGATGGAAGCGGTTTCAACCACGTGATTGATTACGTACAGATTGAACAATCTGGCAGCCAAAATTTGAACAGTGAGATATTCTGCGATGACACCCCCGGTCTTGGAAATCCTGCAAATCCTCAGGGGATTTGGAATACGAACATCAACACCAGATATGATATTCCATGGGGAATCTATAACCAAATTCTAATTTCAGAAGGGTTGCGAGGTGTTCCTGCAGAAGACGGCGTTTGGCAGGCAGATGTAGAAGCTCCCCAATCAAATACCACGATTGGTCCACAAATGGCGAATTTCCAGGCGTTTTTCTACGGTACTGCGAGTGTTAACTATGCCGGCGCAACATACTACGGCTCGAACTACGACTTGACGGTCCAAGCTCCCTTTTCCCCGACTCGTTACGCAGTCGGTTATACAGTCCTCGAAGCCAATGACCCTCTGGTTCACTATCTTGCCAGCGATATGGGTCCGTCGTTTCAAATGAACACTCAAATTGAGTATAATAATAGCATATCGAACGTTCCGCCTCCGACTGGACAACCTTTTACGCTTGGTCAATTGAATTATAATTTCCAGCCATGGGGTGGAAATCCGAACAACGCGGCTGCTGCCAATCAAATAACGTGGCCGAGCACGGAACCGGAAGCATTTGATTTTTCTGAACGCGACCCGCAAATGTTTACGTCAGACGATTGGGATTTCCCGACCAATAAACTTCCAACGGTGGGTTGGATTGGCCGTGTCCATCGCGGCACCCCGTGGCAGACCGTTTATCTGAAATCGCCGGACTTTTTGCGGAAAAATATTAATGGGAACGGCGGAGTAATTCCAGGCACCAGCGCTTGGGCGCAGTGGACGGGCGATAATGCGGTGACTTATAACCAGTATTTTGACGCGATAAATTCCGCGCCAGTGCAGGACCGGCTGTTGTTCGATTTGTTTACAACGGCAGTCAACGACAATGCCACGCGCGGTCAACTTTCGGTCAATCAATCGGCGGACCAATATGATCCGGTGAACAATCCGGCGGCGGGCCTCGCCGCGTGGTCGGCAGTGCTTGGTGGCGTGGTTGTTCCCGGCACCACCAATTATACCGTCATCAGCCCGGCGGGAGCGAACGGCGTCAATTCATCTTTGGGTTTTGTTGTCACCAATATTAATTACACGCGCAATCAGTTCACCAACCTTGATGGTTTGGTGGGCACGTTCGAGCACAAAGGCGATATTCTGGCCGCGCCCGCCCTCACCATCGCGTCGCCATACTTGCCATTGAACGCCGCCAACAACGATGAGGCGTACGAGTGGTTGCCGCAGCAGATCATGTCGCTGCTGAAGGACGGCGGTTCGCCGCGTTATGTCATTTACAGTTACGGCCAGACGCTGGCGCCCGCCCCGAACGGCATATTTTCCGGCAGCGGGACTTTGGCCAACGGCGTATCGGCTTTTGGCATGGTCACCAATTACCAGGTCACCGCGGAATCGGCCACACGCACCGTCATCCGGATTGACGGACTGTTGGACGCCAACGGCCGGCCGTTGCCCCCGGGGCTGCAGCATCCGCACGCGGTGATAGAGAGCCAGAACGCGTTGCCGCCGGATTAGTGTGTAGCGTCAGGCATCCTGCCTGACGTAGAGCCGGGCTTCCAGCCCGGCGGGAGCAGGCTGATAAATTTTGGAAACGCTGGAGAAATCGGGCGTTAATCCGGGCGGCAAGATGCCGCCCTCTACGGCAGACAGGGATGTCTGCCGCTACGGCGGTTTAAATTCGGTTGGAAGGTGTCAGGGCCGAAAGTTGTTTGTAATAATTTAAAATTAAATATGATGTCGTTAAACAGCATGTCTGCAAGCCTTGCCGGGGGTGAAATCCATCGGGGCCAGGAATCGAAAAGCGCTCCCGCCGGCGCGATAGCGTCCTGGAGTGCGGCGGCAAGCGGAGCGCGACGCCGCTTTCTCCGTGTTTGGTGTCCACGTTTTAGCGTGCTCCATCGGTCCGACATCCAAAACCGTAAATTTCATATTGCGCATGAAACGCCGATAGACCGGAGCGCCGACATGTTGTCGGCTTCGGACGTGCGAACCGGAAAGCCGGTTGCAAACCGGCGCTCCGGCCCACCCAAAGCGGTGTCAGCCCTGTTCCCCGCCAGCCACCGCACTCCAAGACGGCAAGCGATGGTGGAGGCCGCTGACAAATGTTGCGCGGTGGCGTCTTCCCCCTCCCCTCATCCTGGCCTTCTCCTCAGGAGAAGGAACAGCGATTGGACGGTTTTGGTTTTAGGAATGATTGTCCAACGAATTCGGCCATCCCTATTTCAAAAAACGCGCGGTGGCGCTTTTTTCCAAAATGTAACTGTTTCAGTTCTCGCTTTTAAAATGAACTTGTGCCATAATTTTGACTGATTTGCCTGTGCGTGTGCGTCCTACATTTTGGGTCTTGGTCTGCCTGCTGTGTGCGGCTGGAATTTGGCTGGTTTGGCGAATGGAAAATCGTCACATGGCCAGGACAGTCACAGCGAAGCCTGGCGTTGCCTCGTTCCACTCCACTTCCACCGCGCCGGGTTTCCTGGCGCAAAAGGCCCTCGCCAAACAAACCGCGGCCGGCGCCGTTGCGGCCACCAATAATTTCGCTTACCGTCTCAGCAATACCGACCGCACCCTGGCGCAATTGCTGCACGACCGCCACGCCATCCTGCTCGAAAATGCGCTGATTGATTCCAGCCGCCCGCTGAACCTGCCCATCCCCAAATCGTTGCAATCGCAGGGCGACCCCGGCGCTTACATCGTCCAGGCGCGCGGACCCACCACTCCCGCGTTTCGCGCGATGCTGTCGGCTTCGGGCGCGCGCGTGATCTCCTACATTCCGAACAATGCCTATCTGGTGGAGGCGCCGTCGGCCATTGCCAATGCGCTGGCCGGGAACCCGGACACGCAATCGGTGTTGCCGTATGAACCCTATTACAAAGTACAATCATCGTTGCTGGCGATGAGCCAGACCGCGTTGCCGCCGGGCGCGGTGCTGACGTTGGGATTGTTTCCTGACAACGCTCAGCAGACCATTTCGAAGATTCCACAACTCGGCGCGCAAATCGTGGCGCCGGACAGTTCGCCCTTCGGCCCGATTGTGCGCGTGATGCCGCCCGCCAATTGGACGGCGCTGGCGCAGTTGCCGGGCGTGCAGGTTGTCGAGCGCTCCTACCACAAGGTGAACGCGAATGATTTGAGCCGCGTCACCACCGGCGTGGCAACCAATACCCTCGTGTCGTCCAACTACATGAATTTGACCGGCGCCAACGTGGTGGTGGCCGTCGAGGACACGGGCGTTGATGCGACGCACCCGGACTTTTCAGCGACGGGAACCGCCGGCGGCGGACCAAGCGGCCCGACCCGTGTGACCGGCGTTACGACTGATGTAAACGGCCACGGCACTTTTGTGGCCGGTGAAATTGCCGGCAATGGCAGCCAGAGTCTAAGTCCGGTGAATGTCGGCTCCGTTGCTCAAGGCTCCGTGTCGAACGCGGATTTCCGCGGCAAAGCGCCGCTGGCGACGCTGTTCTCGGTGAATTACAACAACGGCGACAGCGACCTCCAAGCCTCGGCGGCTTCGGCCAATGCGCTGATTTCCAATGACAGTTGGGATTACGGTGGCGATAACAGCTACGACCTGGCCGCCGCCAGCTATGATGCCGCCACGCGTGACGCGCTGCCGTACGTAACGGGTTCGCAGCCGATGTTGTTTGTGTTTTCCGCGGGCAACGACGGCTACGGCGGACTGGGCAACAATGGCGGGACAGGGGACACGATTGACTCGCCGGGAACAGCCAAGGACGTCATCACGGTGGGCGCGCTGGAGCAGGCGCGGAATATCACCAATATCGTCACATACGCCGACGGCACTTCCAATGAGGCTTGGGCGTCCATTACGGCGAACAATTATCAGGTGGCGGATTTCTCCAGCTTGGGAAATGTCGGCATCGGCATTGAAGGCCAGTTCGGACGGTTCAAGCCGGACGTCGTGGCGCCGGGAACGTTCGTTGTTTCCACCCGCTCATCCGAGTGGGACACCAACGCGTATTACAACCCGACGAATTATACCGACAATCTTTACACCAACCAGTTCGTGAACGCCGGCACGTTGAATGACTACCACATTTACATTCCGCCAGACGCCGTGAGCGTGGAGATATTGGCGACGCCGCTTCCCAACGGCCCCACGACTAATGTGCCGATTTATGTCAACGACAATGGCCAGGCGACTCCTTCGAGCTACGATTTGCTCGAAACGAACGAAGTGTTGATCCCGCCCGATGCGCCTTCCGCTATCCCTAATTATATCGGATACATTCAGGGTTCCATCTTGAACTATGCGATTGGTGACGGCACTTCGCAGGGGTTCGGGTATGATTTGTTTACGGAAATCGCCGAGACGAACAACGACGGAAATTATTATCAGGTCTTGGAGGGGATGAACAATCAGCTTGGCCCGTACTATCGTTATGAGTCGGGCACGAGCATGGCGGCGGCGGATGTTTCGGGGGTGCTGGCGTTGATGGCGGATTTCTTCACCAACACGCTGCACGAAATCCCCAGCCCGGCCTTGATGAAGGCGATGCTCATCAACGGCGCGCGCCTGAGCAATGCCGAGCTGTACAACTTGCAAGTGCAGAATACCGTGAATTACGAAGGCTGGGGATTGATCAACCTGCCAAACTCGGTGCCGACCAATACCTTCAGCACCGCCACAATGCCATCGTCAATGTATGTTCAGGACCAAAGCACGACGAACGCGCTGGCCACCGGTGACAGCCATACTTACATGCTGGCGAATAGTCCGAGCAACAGCGCCTCCC
>JBKQUF010000240.1:0-5768 GCA_052140285.1 Limisphaerales bacterium
ATCGTCGCCACGGTGATGTCCGCGCCGCATTCCACGTGTCCCGCCATCATTTCGCGAAAATCCATGCGGTACAACTGGTCGCCGCTGAGGATCAGCAGATAATCGAATTCGTGGTTGAGAAAATGCACCAGGTTCTTGCGGACGGCGTCCGCGGTGCCTTCGTACCAGGAGGTGTTGGTCGGCGTTTGTTGCGCGGCGAGAATTTCCACGAATCCGCTCGTGAACTGGTCGAACTTGTACGTGCGCGAGATGTGGCCGTGCAGGGAGGCCGAATTGAATTGCGTCAAAACATAAATCCGTCTCATGCCCGAATTGATGCAATTGGAGATGGGAATATCGACGAGCCGGTACTTTCCCGCGAGGGGAACGGCGGGTTTGGCGCGGTCTTTGGTAAGGGGAAACAGTCGAGAGCCTTGACCGCCCCCCATGATTACGCAAAGAACATTGCTCGCATTCAACGATTGGCGTCCCGTTGTCATAAAATTCCAGGTGCAACCGCAATATAGCGGGATTTTTTTTCACGGCAAGCAGCGGATGGATTTTTGTGAGGCGTTATTTCGCCGATGAATGAAAACAGTCTCATCGTCATTCCGCTTTCGCGATAAACGGCGCAAATTCATCATGGTGATGGGGCGGGATTCGCGCCTTGAACGCGGCCGTTTTGCCGTTGTACCGCCGTTCAATCACTTGTCCCACCTTGTGCAGCCGCGCAATGACTTCCGCGCGCTCGTGCGGAATCCTTAGTTCCAGAAATTCGCGCTTGGGCTTGAGTTGGGCGCCCAACTCCCCCAGCAGATGCGGCACGCCTTCGCCCGTCTTGGCCGAGATTTCCACCGCATACGCGTATTTTTCCTTCAAGCGCGTGATCATGGCCGTCACCCCCGCGCGGTCCACCTTGTTGAGCACCATGATCGTTGGTTTTTCATCCGCGCCGATTTCCTTCAGCACGGCGTTGACCGCCGCGATCTGTTCCTCGGCCTGTGGATGGCTGATGTCCACCACGTGCAACAACAAATCGGCCTGCACCACCTCTTCGAGCGTGGCCTTGAACGCCTCCACCAGCCCGTGCGGCAGTTTGCGGATGAATCCCACCGTGTCCGTGAGCAAAACATTCTGGTTGGTCGGCAGCTTCAACCGGCGGGTGGTCGGGTCCAACGTGGCGAATAAAATGTCCTTAACCATCACGTCCGCGCCGGTGAGCGCGTTGAGCAGCGTTGATTTGCCAGCGTTGGTGTACCCCACAATCGAAGCCAGCGGCCATTGACTGCGCTGGCGCCCCACCCGCTGCGTTTCGCGCCGGCGGCGCACCAGGTCGAGGTCGCGGGAAATCCGGTCAATGCGCTCCTGCACCTTGCGACGGTCGGATTCCAACTGCGATTCGCCTTCGCCGCCGCGCATGCCGATGCCGCCCGCCTGCCGGGACAAGTGTCCCCAGAACCGCGTCAATCGCGGCAGCAAATGTTGAAGCTGCGCCAGTTCAATCTGCAGTTTGCCTTCCCGCGTGCGGGCGCGCTGCGCAAAAATGTCCAGGATCAGCGCCGTCCGGTCGAGAATCTTGCAATTGAACATCTTCTCCAGGTTGCGGCTCTGCGCCGGGGAAAGTTCGTCGTCAAAAATCACCGTGTCCACGTCATTGCGCTTGCAAAAGGCGGCAAACTCCTCCGCCTTCCCTTTGCCAATGAATGTCGCCGGCGCCAGCGACTCCATTTTCTGAATGCCTTCGCCGATGATTTCCCCGCCGGCGGTCGCCGCCAGTTCACCCAGCTCCGCCAGCAATTCGCGGACGTCCGCGCCGCTGCGCGATTTAAGCTCCACGCCGACGAGAAAAACCCGTTCCGGCCGCGTGTTCCTGGTTTCGATGAGCGACTTCAATTGTCCAAGGACGATAGCATAAGCGCCGACCTGCTACGATTGGATTTTTAATTTTTATCCACCCCCGATTTGGGCTGGACTTTTTTTGTCATCGCGGGCTTAATTTTCGACTATGAAAAGAGTGTTTCCATTTTTGGGGAGGATTATTTGCCTATTGGGCCTCGCCGCCATTTCCACCCTCGCGCAACCGATTCCCCAGATTCAGTTGCAACGGGTTTTCCCTAATCTCCAACTCGACGCCCGCCCCGTCTGGATGTGCCAGCCGCCGGACGGTTCGGGGCGGTTCTTCATCGTCGAACAGACCGGGCATATTTTTGTGATGGGACCCAATTCCGACGGCAGCGACGCGAAGGAATTTCTGGACATCTCCGATCTCCATCCGATGTTTAACAATGAAGACGGCCTCCTCAGCATTGCCTTCCACCCCGGCTTCAAAACCAACGGCCTCTTTTACATCTATTATACGCGCGAAAATACTCCCGCCGATATCCAGCGTTTGGACAACGGGCGTCCGGTAAGTTTTCCGTACCGCAGCGTCGTCAGTGAGATGAAGGTGTCCGCCTCGGACCCCAACAAGGGGGACCGGAGCACCGAACGGATCATCTTTGAAGTGCTCCAGCCGTACTGGAATCATAAAGGCGGCGAATTGGTTTTCGGTCCGGACGGATATTTGTACCTCGGCCTCGGTGACGGCGGTTTGGCGACCGATCCGTTCAACAGCGCCCAAAATTGCTCGTCTTATCTCGGCAAAATGTTGCGTTTCGACGTCAACTCGCGCGCGACGATCGGCTCCGGTTGGAACGCCCGGCAGTTGCAATATGGCATTCCTTCCGACAATCCGTTCGTCAACGAAATGGACATGAACGGCCAAGGCCCGCGCCATGAAATCTATGCCTACGGCTTGCGTAATCCCTGGCGTTACAGTTTTGACCGCCAGACCGGCGATTTGTGGGTGGGCGACGTCGGCCAAGACCTGTGGGAGGAAGTGGACCTCATCGTCAAAGGCGGCAATTACGGCTGGAACGTTCGCGAAGGCGCGCATCATTTCAAGCCGGGACCCCCGGGCGCTCAATACATCGATCCCGTCATGGAATACCCGCATAACCCCAATTTGCTGTCGCAATCCCTTTTTCCCAATCACACCATTGGTTTGTGCATCATCGGCGGCTATGTCTATCGTGGAACGCAATTTCCTTCCCTCAATGGCATCTACATCTATGGCGATTACAACCTGGGGACGATTTGGGGGTTCCGTTACGACCGCGCCGCCGACAAGGTGACCGACCAGGACCTGATGCTGAAACAGCCCAAGAACATCACCAGTTTCGCTGAAGACAATGCTGGGGAACTATATGCGCTGATGCAAGACGGCGGCATCTATCATCTCACCGCGAAATGACAATGGGTCAGGGAAAGCGCGGGTCTGATGTGGGTGGACTGAAATCAGTTTTTTGACCCGCCCGCAGCGTGGCGTCCCTACCAAGGTCAGGTGGCAAAGCACGAATGTTTTAGGAGGAACCGGCTGATTTTTTGTAAATCGGTTTTGGCACGATGGCCGCTGCATATCGTTTGCCGCGGATTTCAATCTCGATTTTTGTGCCGGGCGCCGCCAGGGCCGGCGGCACGTAACCCATCCCGATGCCAATGCCCAGGGACGGGCTTTGCGTGCCGCTTGTGACAATGCCGGCACTGGCGCCATTGACCCAAATGGGATAATGCGGGCGCGGCGGGGCGCATCGATCGGTCATGGCAAAGGCGATGAGCTTTTTGCCGACGCCATCGGCTTTTTGCCTGGCCAAAACCGCGCCGCCGTTGAATTCGCCCTTGTCGAGCGAGACGAAATATCCGAGTCCGGCTTCCATGGGGGTGATTTCTTCGTCCAATTCATGGCCGTAGAGGGGGTAGCAGACCTCGGTGCGCAGGGTGTCGCGCGCTCCGAGGCCGCAGGGCTTGATGCCAAAGGCCGCGCCGACGGCGAAGGCCTTGTTCCAAACGCCCTGGATGGCGTGGTCGCCGCCGACCACCTCGAATCCGTCCTCGCCGGTGTAACCGGTGCGGGAGACGAGAACGCCTTCCGAGCCGAAACAGAATTCGCCGATCTGGTTTTTCTTCAGATCGGTCACGGAGTCGACGCGCATCGCGGCGACGGACCGGCCCTCGATGCAACGGGCGATGAAATCCTTGACGCGCGGGCCTTGGATGGCCACGGCGGAATAACGATGGGAGGCGTCGGAAAGATGCAGTTCATTGCCAGCCGAAAAGTTTTGCGCCTGCGATTTGAGCCAGGCGACATCCTCCGGCGTCCGCGAGGCATTGACAATGAGGAGGAAAACCTCGGCGGAAAGTTTGTACACGTAAAGATCATCGACCACGCCGCCGCGCTCATTGCAGAGGAGCGAGTATTGGCCGAGGCCGGGCGTCAGTTTGCGGGTGTCGTTGGTCAACACCCGGTTGAGAAAATCCCCGGCGGCCTGTCCGGCGACGGTGACTTCGCCCATGTGCGAGATGTCAAAAATTCCGGCGGCATGGCGGACGGCGAGGTGCTCGTCCACGATGCCGGTATATTGCACAGGCATTTCCCAGCCGCCGAAGTCGATGAGCCGCGCTCCGAGTTTTTCGTGCGCGGCAAAGAGAGCGGTTCGTTTCATGGAATAAACCCGTTATTCCGGCCTATCCCCATTTTTCCGTTTTCATGTGTTCCTTGCTGACGCCCAATTCAAACACGAGCACCTCGGCAAATTCAACGAGTTGATTGGGGCCGCAGGCATAAAACACGGAGTTGGGCAGGTCGCGCGCAATTTCCTTGATCCAGGCAGGGGTCACCCGTCCCGTGCGTCCGGTCCAATTGTGCTCCGGCAACGCCCGGGTGCAAGTGACCAGGAATTTAAAATTGGGGTTTTCCTTTTCCAGTTCGAGGAATTCGTTGTTGAAGATGATGTCTTTGGGAGTGCGGACGCTGAACAGGATGGTGATCTTGGTCCCCAATTTGCGCCGGGTCGCTTCGCGCACGAACCCCCGAAAGGGCGTCACCCCGGAACCGCCGGCGATGCAAATCAAATGCTTGTCCGGTTCGTAAACCGGCAGAAATTTTCCCACGGGCGGGATCACCCACAATTTATCACCCACCTTGGCCCAATCCACGATTCGGGTGCCCATTTTGCCGTCGCGTTTCACCGTCACTTCATAAAAGCCGCGGTCCAAGGCGCAGGACGACAGCGAGTACGCGCGTTTGTAACCCGGGGTGTCAGGCCAGTAGATCGTGATGAACTGGCCGGTCTTGAAGTCGGGATTATGGCCGTCGGGCCATTTCAAGCGGATGGTTTTGGTATCGGGCAACTCCATGGTCGCCATTTCAACGGACATTTCCAGGATTTCTTTGGCCATAAATTTTTGTTCTAAGGGTGCAAAAACTATGAAATTTTTCCATTCCCGGCAAGTTTTGTCACTCAGGCGGATGCCAAAGGCTCTCCATTTATTGCCATTGGAAAAGCAGTGGATTTCCAGAATTATCGTTCGCTTACCTGGATTCGGGGACGAGGGTGACGCCGGGATTCAGGATTGGCATTCTTGAACCGCCTGGAGCTCCGATGATGCAACGGTCGCCGGTGTGCGGCGGAATAATGACGATGCCCGCGTACGGTTCGGATTTATAAACGCCCGGCGCAAGCGCGGTTGCGTCCCGGTCTGGGCGGATGACGGGGTACGAGTTGGTGAACTCAAGCGAGGGATCGAGTTGGATGACGGGATGCGGATTCGTTGGCGCAAGCGACGAGCCGGGTTGCAGGACCGGGGGCAAATTGGTTGACTGGAGCGAAGGATCGAGTTGGGTGAGAGGAGGCAGATTGGTTAACCTAACTTCCTCGGAGATTTTCAAAAAGGCCAGTAAAACCGGCGGT
>JBKQUF010000241.1:0-3384 GCA_052140285.1 Limisphaerales bacterium
AACCCCTGAACCTGCCGCATCCTGCCGGGCATTCGAGCGACAGCAGCCATTCGCTTGCTCTTCCCTCTCCGCTCCCATCGGATGGGAGGGGAGAGGGCCAGGGTGAGGTGAGGGTCCCCCGGGTTCATGGGGAGGGATTGAGGGTGAGGGGTGAGAATTATATCCGCCCGTCCTTCTTGTCCCCTGAGGTTCATGGAAAGGTGAGGATCCGTAGGGTATAAGGTGTGACTATACGCGTGGGCGGTGCTGCCCAGATTGTCACTTCGCGTTAAAGGCGGGCGAATTCCCGATCACCAGACCCGAAACATTATCGAACTTCGCTGGCGCCACGCCAGCGGCCACTTGCGGTTTGAAATTATCAATTTCCAAACCATTCACATCGGAGCAAATCAACGCCGGCCGCAAATCATCAGACTCGAAGCTGGTGGTGATGTTGGCCAGTTCCAAATCCTGCACGTGCCGCGCAAATACGCCGTACGCCGGGAGCGTTCCAATCTGGGACGGTTCAGGGTAACCGGCCCCCAGTTCCCGCGGCTGGATTCCGGCGTCTTTTTCCGTGCCGCCACCGCGGCTGATCAGGCGGATATTGTCGAGGCGGACGTTCTCAATGGGTTGTTCCGGCAGACCTGAGATTTGGATGCCGCTCATTCTGCCGACGCCGTCGGCAATGACATTGGAGATGAGGATGTTTTTCATCCGGCTATTCGTGGTGACCCCGGGAGTGCGGTTGCGCTTGCCAGTGGTGATATAAATGGCGTAGTCCGAAAGGCCCCGCATGGTAAGGTTGTTGACGCTGATGTCTTCAAGGATGCCGCCATCGACTTCTTCGAGCGCCAAGCCGTGGCAATCGTCAAAGGTGCAATTGGCCACGGTGCAATTCCGGAACCCACCGCTGCTTTCGGTGCCAAACTTGATGCGTCCAAGCCCGCTCCGCGTCGGTTTCATCGTGCCGTCCAGCAAGGTGCCTTCCTCAAAGCCGGAGACTCCGCAATTCATGATCGTCAGGTTTTCGGTGATGACCGGGTGCCCGAGCGCGTACGTGCTCTTGGGGCAAATGCCATCGTCATTCGGCGAATTGACACGGCAATTGGAGACCATGGTGTCGCGGCAACAATCAATATCAATCCCGTCGCGGTCGGTATCAATCATGACGTTATCCACGGTCAAGTCATCGCAGCCAGTGACAAGAATGGCAAAATGTCCGCCGTGAAAAATCGTTACGTCGCGAATCAACACGTTCCGGCAAAGCTTGAGGGCAATGGCCTTGTTGCCCAGGTGTTCCGGCCAGCGTCTGGCGCCGGGACCCATCGGCAATGGATTTGTCCGTCCAAAATTATTGAAGCCATCCACCCTGTCCTCGATGCCATCCTGGGTCACCAGTCCGCCGCCGTTGATCATGCCCGGGCCGGTGATGGAGACGTTGGTGAGGTTTTCGCCCCAGATCAAACTGTTATGAAAATAAGTATGCCCGCCGTCCTGATAAGCCGGTCCGGCGAAATCCTCCTCGGCATCGTAGGCGTTCGTTCCCTGCGGCGCGCCCAGCACCGTCGCGCCGGCGTCGATCAACAAATGAATGTTGCTCTGGAGATGGAGGGATCCGCACAAATAGGTCCCGGCGGGGACGAGGACGGTGCCTCCGCCATGGGCGGCGGCTTTGGCGATGGCCTGGTTGATGGCCGGACTGTCCAAAAGAGTCCCATTTCCAGCCGCGCCAAAATCGCGAACATTGTAGATGCCGTTTTGGGCCAGCGCCGGGGCGCAAAATCCTGCGAGACAAAGAAATAAAATCAATTTATGTTTCATGAAGCGAAATAAACGAACCCTTTTCCCCGCGATATGGCAAGCAGAATTGTCACGCATGAGCGAATGGCCTCGGACAAATCACCTTTTTACCAGCACCCCCGCCTTGACTTCCCACCGCTCCAAATCCTTGGCCAGTTCGCGCGGCCAATTCTCCTCCGTGGCCGTCATAAAAACCTGTCCGCTCGTCTTGCGCGCGTGTTCGAGCAGCGGCAGGAATCCGCTGCGCCGTTTCAGGTCCAACTCGCCCATCACGTCGTCAATCAGCAGCACCGGCGCGCTGCCATGCACCCCGCCGAGAAATTCCGCCTGCGCCATCTTCAGCGCAATCGCCAGCGTGCGTTTCTGTCCCTCGCTGCCGAATTGCGTCGCCGATTTTCCATTGAGCAGCAATGGCAAATCGTCCCGATGCGGCCCGATGAGCGTGGCGCGGAAGGTTCGCTCCCGCGCGCGCGATTGCGCCAATTCCACCGCAAAATCCTCCTTCACGCCTGGCCGATATTCAATCCTCAACTCTTCCGCTTCATTCGAGATGCGCCGGTACGCCAGCCGCGCCAGCGGTGAGAATTTTGGAATCAATTCCCGCCGCATCGCGATGATTTCGTTTCCGGCCTTCACCAGTTCCCGCGAAAAACTGTCGAGCGCCGCTTCATCCGCCGAACGGCTCTTGAGCAGCGCGTTTCGCGCCCGCACCACGCGCATGTAACGCTGGAGCAGCGGCAGATAAATTGGGCTGGTTTGCGTCAGCAACAAATCCAGAAACCGGCGCCGCGCCCGCGCCGCGCCTTTGACCAGTTGCAAGTCCTCCGTGCAAAACACCACCGCCCGCAGCACGCCGAAATAATCCGACAACTTCTTCACCGGCTGCCCGTCCAGCGACAGGTTGCGTTCCTTCGCCGACCAGTACATTTTAATTTCGTGCCCGCCCGCGCCCACGATGTTTCCGCCCGCGAAATATCCCCGCTGTCCGTGACTTGCCATTTGCGCGCCGCCAACGCCCCGGAACGACCGCAGCGTGGCCAGCAAATAAATCGCCTCCAGCACATTCGTCTTCCCCTGGGCGTTGTCGCCCAAAAGCAGATGGAAGCCGGGCGCGAAATCCGCGTCCAGCCGCGCGTAATTGCGAAAATCCCGCAACCGCAAATGAGCCAAATGCACGCCCAAAAATAGTGGGAAATCAAAATGACCGCGAAGTTTTAATTTCCCGCCGCGGGTCTTTCCACCGATCGGCTGCCATTGCTGCAACCGCGCCGCTGGATTAAGAGGGTGTCTGTAAAATCAGACTGCGCCAGGATCGTAGCTGCGGACATCCTGTCTGCCGTAGAGGGCGGCATTTTGCCGCCCGGACCAACGCTTGATTTTCCATGGTTTTCCATTTTCAGTGCCGGGTCCGCCGGGCTGGAAGCGCCGGCTCTACGGCAGGCTGGGAAGCCTGCCGCTACATTTTTCAGACACCCTCTAAGCCGTAACCATGCAATAGGAATTTCGCCGGATTCATAAACACTCTGGAAAATCGCGCTTTTGACACTTTTTTAGCGCGGAATTCGGTTGACCAAGCGGTGCGGAAGACCAACGGCAATGCAG
>JBKQUF010000242.1:0-2621 GCA_052140285.1 Limisphaerales bacterium
ATGAGTTTCCAATCACGCCGAGGAACAGGACGTAATCGGCGCGAATCATCTTCAACTCGGAAAAAAAGTCGCCCAGAAAATTGACGCGGAATTCCTTGCGGGGATTGGCGGCTGGCAGGGGCGAGAGCAGCGTGCAAAGAGACAAGCCAACCAACGCGAGGACGATCAGGATGGCTCCCGAATATAACTGTCTCTTGCCGAATAAATCGGAGAGGTTGCCTGCGAAAATCGTTCCCGTGATGATTGCGGCGAAAGTTCCCAATCCAAAAATGCCGTTGCCCCAGGACAGTTTTTTTTCCGGCAACAACTCGGGGAGCATTCCGTATTTGGTCGGGCCAAAAATGGCGCTGTGAGTGCTCATGAGGAAGATCGCGGCCAACATCAGGGGCACGTTCGCGAGCCAAAGGCCGAGCGAAGCGACGGACATGATGCCGATTTCCGCGCATTTGATAACAATCGAAACCTTGCGTTTGCTGAAACGATCGGCGAAAAAACCGCCGGCCATCGAAAACAAAATAAATGGAATTGCAAAAATAGCGCTGATGAGCGGGACGAGCGAATCCCGTCTTTCCTGTGACAACCCCATGCCGACGACGAAAAATGTGACCAGGAATTTAAGCGTGTTGTCACTGAAAGCATTTTGAAACTCGACGACGAACATGAGCCAGAAACTGCGCAGGTCGGCGGTTTGCGTCCGGATCGGCGTCCGTTCTCCCGCTTTTTCCGGATTTGGGGGTTCGCTCATCCGCGCGGAAGATTACTATCGGCGCGCGGAAACGGGAAATTAAAACTCACTCGGCCCGCGTCGAAGTGTGCGAGGCCAGCCAAGCCCAGTCGGCCTGGTCGCCCGAGTCGGTGATGTTGCCCTTTTGTTTCTGGGCGCGATAAATCCAATGATGCGTTTCGGAATGGCCGTCGGCAAAAGCGAACCCGCAGCCGATGTTGTGATACGTGCCGGGAATATCGATCCACTGCGGCTGTTCCATGCCAAAGGCGAAGGCGGCGTCGTTCAGACCGCGGGCATCCTCATCAATGAGCACCCAGAGATCGGAGGGTCCCGGCGGGCCGGGATCGGTATCCCGGCCAAAGGTGCGCCACGGCGAATTACGCCGGTGGGTTTCCAGATTATTCAACCACGGGCCGTTCACCGACAGAGTTGGGACGCCGCTATGCGGTCCGCCGGCATCGAATCCCGGGTCGATGGTGCCGACGGCCTGACTCATGGAAAAGGTCCGGGCCGCCGGAACAATTGAGCCGATAAATTCAGGATTGGTCCCCTGATACAAACCCATGCGGGTATCGGCGGGGCATTTGAAAGGCGAGGCATTTCTGCTGAGGTAGGTAATGAGCAAGGAACGACTCGGATCGAGTAGAACATCGGGATCGAATTCTTGGGGGCCGCCGATGCCGGCGTTTCCCGGGCACCAATTATAGCCGGGATCGGTGTTGCCGTCGGGAGGGTTGGGAGGATATAGATCATGATTGTCGCTGATGTAGAGGTGGATGGCGGTCATCAACTGTTTGCCGTTATTGAGACAAAGCGCGCCCTGCGCCCGTTGTTTGGCCTGGGACAACACCGGCATCAGCATCGCGGCCAGAATACCGATAATCGCGATGACCACGAGCAATTCAATCAAGGTAAACGCGCGCCGGTGCATCGATGAGGATTATCCGCCGCTTCCCAGAGGAAAAGCAAGCGTTCTCCGTCCCATTCAATGACGGCGGACTTTTCACGGATTGAACCGGACGATATACCAGGGTTGGGGACCATCGACGACTTTTTGGGTGGCGTTGGTGGAAGCAACCCGTTGAGCGCCCATTTTTTGCAACCAGTCCTCAATGCGCGTTTCGTGATGACTCAAATTCAGTCCCCCGACCGCGACGTACTCGACTCCCTCTTGCCGGTAAAGGTCCGGCGGATCGCTCAAAAGAAAATGTTCGACCCGGCGGGAACCCAGCGGCAACCACAAGGAGAAATCGCAATCATCCGGCGTGCCGATAAACCCGACGGTTTTAACCTCCGGCGGCAACAGCGCGCGCACTTCGGCCAGCGGGTCAGGACGGCGGGCATAGACGTAATAAACATCAAACGCGCGCGCGAGTGAATGCGAATTCGGATGGCGCGCCACGAGTGTGGATAAAATTGTTTTGGCGGGCCACAGCGGGCGATCCGGCGTCAAAACCAAAACTGCCAGCGCTAAAAATAAAGTTAGATAGACCAATGCCCGCCACCAGGCGGTACGAATAATTTGCGTCGTGGCCGCGCCGATCAACAACAGCGGCAATAGTAACGGATAATATGGCGCAATCAGGCGCGCGCCGGTATTCATCCCGGATTTGGAACAATAAGCGAGCAACGCCAGCCAGGGCGCGACGAGCGCGAAAAATTGGAAGGCGGAAATCCGCCGGGGCGCGGGAAAAGGCTGCCGCCGGAAAAAATTGGCGGCCACCGTCACGGCGATCAAAATGCTCAAACCGAAACCGATTCCGGTCCAGTCTTCGGTGGGCAGTTCGCCGAGGGCGAGCGCGCCGGGCTGAAAGTTATTCGCGATGGGAGCGGTGATGAACTGCGGTAGCACCGAGAACGCATGATGGTTCCACCATTCGGCAAATGGAAAGAA
>JBKQUF010000243.1:0-18552 GCA_052140285.1 Limisphaerales bacterium
GATGTCGGCGGAACCCACGTCAAGATTTTGGCCACCGGACAAAAAACCCGCCGCGAGTTTGAATCCGGGCCGGCGATGACTCCCAAGCGAATGGTTGCCTGGGTTCAAAAACTTGCCGCTGACTGGAGGTATGACGTCATTTCCATCGGCTATCCGGGACCGGTTCTGCGGGATCGGCCCGTGATTGAGCCGTGGAATCTGGGAAAAGGCTGGGTTGGTTTCAATTTCAGGAGCGCTTTCAAACGTCCGGTCAAAATCGTCAATGACGCCGCAATGCAGGCGCTGGGAAGTTATCGGCGCGGGAAGATGCTCTTTCTCGGATTGGGCACCGGCCTCGGTTCGGCATTGGTCGTTGACGGCATCGTTGAACCACTCGAACTGGCTCACTTGCCATACAGGAAAACCACCTTTGAAGATTATGTCGGCATTCGGGGACTCGAGAAACACGGCAGGAAAAAATGGCGCCGTCACGTCGAGGATGTGGTGGAACGCCTGGTTGCCGCCCTCGAACCGGACGAAGTAGTCCTGGGCGGAGGCAACGTTCACAAACTGAAGAAGCTGCCGCCGGGTTGCCGCCCGGGGGACAACGACAATGCCTTTCGCGGAGGCTTCCGGTTGTGGAAGGAAGCAAGCCACGACGAGGCTTTCCCTCGCAAAAAATTTCCCCCCATCAAGCGCCAGGGAAAAAAACTCCCGGCCAGAAACAACACCAAAAGATCACCAGCATGAAAGCAACAATCAAACCACTCACTCAACTCGCGGCCTGGAAAGCACTGGCCGTACACAGCAAACAAATCAAGAAACTCCATCTGCGGAAATTATTCGCGGAGGACGCCCAACGCGGCGAACGGCTCACCGCCGAAGCCGCCGGGCTTTTTCTGGATTACTCCAAAAATCGCATCACGGACAAAACGTTGAAGCTGCTGTTGCAACTGGCCGAAGAAAGCAATTTAGCCGCAAAGATGGACGCGATGTTTTTCGGCGAGAAGATCAACGTGACCGAAAATCGCGCCGTCTTGCACGTTGCCCTGCGCGCGCCCAAGAATGCCACCATCCTGGCGGACGGCAAAAACGTGGTGCCCGAGGTCCATGCCGTGCTCGACCGAATGGGAGATTTCGCCAAGCACGTCCGCAGTGGAGAATGGAAGGGCCATACCGGCAAACCCATCCGGAACGTCATCAACATCGGTATTGGCGGTTCCGACCTCGGCCCGGTAATGGCATACGAAGCGCTCAAACATTACAGCGAGCGCAACTTGACCTTTCGGTTCGTCTCGAACGTGGATGGGATAGATTTTATCGAAGCGACCCGCGACCTCAATCCGGCGGAAACGCTGTTCATCGTTTCTTCCAAAACGTTCACGACCCTCGAAACGATGACCAACGCGCAGACCGCGCGCGACTGGCTGCTCCAGGGACTGGGTGGCGACAAAAAGGCGGTGGCGAAGCATTTCGTAGCGGTATCCACCAACGCCGAAAAAGTGTCGGCTTTCGGCATTGATACGGCGAACATGTTCGGTTTCTGGGACTGGGTAGGCGGACGTTATTCGATGGATTCGGCCATCGGGCTTTCGACCATGCTGGCCATCGGGCCGGAGAATTTTCGCGCCATGCTCAACGGCTTTCATCAGATGGACGAACACTTCCGTACCGCGCCGTTTGGGAAAAACCTGCCGGTGCTGCTGGGTTTGCTGACGATTTGGAACACGGAATTTTTCGGCGCGGAAACGGTTGCTGTTCTGCCCTACGAAAATTACCTGAAACGTTTTCCAGCCTACTTGCAGCAATTGACCATGGAAAGCAACGGCAAGCACGTCGCATTGGATGGCAAGCACGTCAATTATCAAACCGGACCGATTTACTGGGGCGAACCGGGCACCAACGGACAGCATTCGTTCTATCAGTTGATTCATCAAGGCACCCGGCTGATTCCGTGCGATTTTATTGCCTTTGCTCATGCGCTCACGCCGCTGGGACGTCATCACGATTTGCTGCTCGCGAATGTCTTTGCCCAGGCCGAAGCCCTGGCGTTTGGCAAAACGGCGGAAGAAGTCAAAGCCGAAGGAACGCCGGATTGGCTGGCGCCGCATCGGGTTTTCGAGGGCAACCGTCCTTCCAATGTCCTTCTAGCCGACCGGCTCACGCCCGAAACGCTCGGCCAGTTCGTGGCGCTTTATGAGCATAGCGTGTTCGTGCAGGGGGCGATTTGGAACATTGATTCGTTCGATCAATGGGGCGTGGAACTTGGAAAAGTCCTGGCGCAGCGCATCGTTCCCGAACTGGAAGGCGGGGCGGAGCCAAAACTCAAGCATGACAGTTCCACCAACAACCTGATCCGGCGCTACCGGAAAATGAAAGGAACAGCATGACCTTCCCCAGCCAAAAGGAGCAACAGCAACGGAAAATCAGGACCCAGGCCGGCTTCCTGGCCGCTTTGGATCAGAGCGGCGGCAGCACGCCCAAGGCGCTGCTGGCCTACGGCATCAAGGAAGGCTCTTGGTCCAATGAAGACCAAATGTTCGCGCTGGTGCATCAAATGCGCGCCCGCATCGTTACCAGCCCCAGTTTCAATGGCGACCGAATTCTCGGCGCCATCCTTTTTGAAGGGACGATGGACCGGGACATCGAGGGGCTGCCCTCGGCGGACTATCTTTGGAACAGGAAACGCGTCGTGCCATTTCTGAAGGTGGACAAGGGGCTGGCCGACGAGAGCGACGGTGTGCATTTGATGAAACCAATGCCAGGCCTGCCCGCGTTGCTAAACCGGGCCAACGCCAAACGCATCTTCGGAACCGAGATGCGCTCGGTCATCAACCAGGCCAATGCCGCCGGCATCCAGGCCGTTGTCCGCCAGCAGTTCGAAGTGGCGGCGCAAATTCTGGCGGCAGGCGTGGTGCCCATCATCGAGCCTGAAGTGGACATTCATTGCCCGGACAAGCGGGGGGCCGAGGCGTTGCTCAAGGCGGCTCTCAAAGAAAAGCTGGATGAACTGCCGGCGGGACAATTGGTCATGCTCAAGATTACCCCGCCGGAGCAGGACGACCTTTACCTCGAACTTGTCCGGCATCCGGGGGTCCTGAAAGTGGTCGCGCTCTCGGGCGGCTATTCGCGGGAGGAAGGCAACAGTCGCGTTCGCCGCAATCACGGCGTCGTGGCGAGCTTTTCGCGGGCGCTGGTCGAGGGCTTGTCGGCCCGGCAATCCGACACAGAATTCGACGCCCTGCTCGATTCAGCCATTCAGAGCATTTACGAGGCGTCCAGCCTGAAAACAGGGGAGTAACGAGTCATTAACGTCACATTAACAGCAACAAAGGAGTAAAAATATGCAACTCGGTATGGTAGGACTGGGCCGGATGGGCGCCAACATGGTCCGGCGATTAATCAAAGGCGGTCATCAATGCGTGGTCTATGATCGCGCACCGGAAGCGGTGAAGGATTTGGCGAAGGAGAAGGCCATGGGCGCCAGCTCAATCGCCGACTTCGTGCAAAAATTGGCAAAGCCGCGCGCGGTTTGGCTGATGGTCCCGGCGGGTGTCGTGGACCAAACCATCGCCTCGCTCGTCCCGCTGCTGGAACCGGGAGACATCCTGATCGACGGCGGCAATTCCTATTACGTGGACGATATTCGCCGCGCCCAAGAACTGGTGCCCAAAGGAATTCATTACGTGGACGTGGGTACCAGCGGCGGCGTCTGGGGCTTGGAACGCGGTTACTGCATGATGATTGGCGGCGAAAAGGAGGTGGTCCAACTTCTCGATCCCATCTTCGCCACGCTGGCGCCTGGCATCGGCAACATTCCGCGCACACCCGGACGCGAGAAGATTGGCGGCACGGCGGAAGAGGGTTATCTGCATTGTGGCCCAAATGGCGCCGGTCACTTCGTCAAGATGGTCCATAACGGCATCGAATACGGGATGATGGCTGCCTATGCCGAAGGGCTGGGGGTTTTGAAATCCGCCGGCGCGGGGAAAAAGCATGCCGAAGCTGACGCCGAAACGACGCCCTTGCGAAATCCGGAAGACTATCAGTTCGACCTCAATCTGGCTGACGTGACTGAAGTTTGGCGGCGTGGCAGCGTGATCGCGTCATGGTTGCTCGACTTGACGGCCAACGCACTGGTGGAAGATCCCAACCTCACCAAGTTTGCCGGCCATGTATCGGATTCCGGCGAAGGCCGTTGGACGATCAAAGCAGCGATTGACGAAGGGGTGCCGGTGCCGGTGCTCACCGCGGCTCTCTACGAGCGGTTCACCTCGCGGGGCGAGGCCGATTACCAGGATAAAGTGCTTTCGGCGATGCGCTTTGGGTTTGGAGGACACTTGGAGAAAAAAGGAGAGAACGCAAAATGAACAATTCCCATTCCGATACCTTGGTGTTTTTCGGGGCCACGGGCGACCTGGCCTATAAAAAAATCTTTCCAGCGCTTCAAGCGATGGTCAAGCGGGGCACGCTCAATGTGCCCGTGATTGGCGTGGCCAAGGCAGGCTGGAACCTGGACCAGCTTAAAGCCCGGGCCAGGGATAGTGTGGAAAAACACGGCGGACTGGATCCGGCGGCGTTTGACAAGCTGTGCCGATTGCTCCGCTACGTGGATGGTGATTATAATGATCCATCGACATTCAAGGCTCTGTGCCACGAACTCGGGGATGCTCAACGGCCCGCGCATTATCTGGCCATCCCGCCGGCGGCTTTCGGCACGGTGGTGGAACAACTCTCCAAATCCGACTGCACCAGGGGGAATGACAATGCGCGCGTCATCGTTGAGAAACCCTTCGGTCGTGACCTGGCCTCGGCAAAAGCGCTCAACGTCATACTGCTCAAAATTTTCGATGAATCCTCAATTTTTCGCATTGACCACTATTTGGGCAAGGCGCCGGTGCATAACATGTTGTTCTTTCGCTTTGCCAATGCCATGTTTGAGCCGTTTTGGAACCGCCACCACATTGAGAGCGTGCAGATTACGATGGCTGAGGATTTCGGAGTGCAGGGCCGGGGCGCATTTTACGAACAGGTCGGCGCCATCCGCGACGTCATCCAGAATCACTTGTTCCAAGTCCTCGCCAACCTCGCCATGGAGCCGCCCATTCGAACCGACAGCGAATCCATCCGCGATGAAAAGGTGAAAGTGTTAAAGGCAATACCGCCGATTGAAGCAAAAAATCTGGTTCGAGGGCAGTTTAAAGGATACCGCAATGAGCCGGGTGTAGCGCCTGATTCCAAGGTCGAAACGTTCGCCGCGCTCAAACTGGAAATTGATTCCTGGCGCTGGCGGGGGGTCCCCTTTTACATCCGCGCCGGAAAATCCTTGCCGGTTACCTGCACGGAACTCCAAGTCACCCTGCGCCAACCTCCAACCATGTACACGGGCTATGACTTGAAATCGAATTATTTGCGCTTCCGGATCAGCCCCGAGGTCATCTCCGCGTTTGGGGTCAACACCGTTTCGCCGGCGAACGAATCGGCAAACCGGCTATCTGAGCTGCAGGCCAGCCACCATCCGTCGGCTAAAGAAATGGACGCTTACGAACGGGTGCTGAGCGACGCGATGGCGGGTGACGCCACGTTGTTTGCTCGTGAAGATTATGTCGAAGAAGCGTGGCGTATCGTGGATCCCGTGCTCAAGAGCAATACGCCGGTCCATGAATATGAACCCAAAACCTGGGGACCGAACGAGGTCGATGGGGTACGACCTCCAGGCGGCTGGCGAAACCCCAGCGTCAGTTCGTAGAAAAAGTTTGCGGGTGGCGCCCGTTAGACCAGCCAAAGGAGTTTTATGCGTATAGGAATTGCAACCGATCACGGCGGCTTTGAATTAAAGCAGAAACTGGCCGGGCGGCTCCGTGCCGCGGGCCATCAAGTTGAGGATTTTGGCGCCCACCGGTTGGCGCCGGAGGATGATTATCCAGACTTTGTCATTCCGCTCGGTCGAGCGGTGGCGGAGGGAAAAGTGGAGCGCGGCGTGGCGGTCTGCGGCAGCGGCGTGGGCGCCTCGGTTTGCGCCAACAAAATCAAGGGAGTCCGCGCCTGCCTGATCGAGGATAATTTTTCCGCGCGGCAAGGGGTCGAGGACGACAATCTCAATTTGATTTGTCTGGGAGGGCGCATTGAAGGCCCGGAACTGGCTTGGGATTTAATCCAAACATTTCTTAAAGCGGAATTCAGCGAGGCTCCGCGGCACGTGCGCCGATTGGGGAAGGTCGCCGCGCTGGAGAACGAACGAAAATAGCCCGGGAGAAAGACGCTTATGCAGGATAATAAAATGGATCATCTGGCGAAAAATTCCATCCGCACCGAATCAATTGTAGCCGTTCCAACAACGAAGTCCGTTCCACCCGGCGGGCCGCTGCGCCCAGCAACTCCGGTTACTAGGAGGAAGCGCTGGCATTCCGCGAGTTTGGCTGTCCTGATGCCCTTGGGCGCAATCGGGGTTGTGGTTTATCTGCTGCGACCGGCGCTGGCCAAAGAGTATGAAGGCGTTGGCGCTGCGCTCTGTGCTGTTGCCTGCGGTGGATTTCTCGTTTGGCACTTTATCCATTTGTTGGCGGAAGAGGACGAGGTGGAAGAACAACAGTTTAATGCAAATCAAGCGACCGTTCCGCCTCCCGAACCAAATTCCGCCGGACAAGAAACGAATCCGACCACGCCACCGTCGGAAGCAGGACAAAATCTCAAATAACCAGAAGACATTTATGACTGATAAAGAAATGGAACAACTGGCCATCAACACCATTCGCACCCTCTCCATTGATGCGGTTCAGACGGCGAAGTCCGGTCATCCTGGCACGCCCATGGCACTGGCCCCCCTGGTCTATACGCTTTGGAACCGCGTCATGAATTTTGACCCCCAGGATCCGATCTGGCCCAATCGCGACCGGTTTGTCTTGTCGAATGGCCACGCTTCGATGCTGTTGTGGTCCATTCTTTATTTGACCGGCGTCCAGGCCGTGAATGCCAATTATGAGATGATCGGGCAACCTTCGGTCACGCTGGATGACATCCGCCGGTTTCGTCAACTAGGCAGCAAGGCTCCCGGTCACCCCGAATATCACTGGGTATCCGGTGTCGAGACCACCACCGGCCCGTTGGGACAGGGCGTCGCCACCAGCGTTGGCATGGCGATTGCCCAAAAATGGCTGGCCAATCGTTTTAACAAACCGGGCTTCGAAATTTTCGACTACGACATTTATGCCATCTGCGGTGATGGTTGCATGATGGAAGGTGTGGCTTCCGAGGCGGCTTCGCTCGCGGGACATCTCAGCCTCGACAATCTCTGCTGGGTTTACGACAACAACCACATCACCATTGAAGGGAACACCAACATCACCTTTACCGAGGACATTGCCGCCCGGTTTCTTGGCTACGGCTGGAACGTCCTGCGCGTCGGTGATGCCAACGATCTTGATCGCATCGAACACGCGCTCGAAGTCTTCCGGCAGACCAAAGGCCGTCCCACCTTTATCATCCTCGACAGCCATATCGGTTACGGTTCGCCGCATCGGCAAGACACCGCCGAAGCCCATGGCGAGCCTTTGGGGGATGAAGAAGTCCGCCTCACGAAACGCAGTTATGGGTGGCCGGAAGACGCGAAATTCCTCGTGCCGGACGGCGTCCGGGAACATTTCGCCGCTGGAATCGGACAACGCGGCGCGAACGCCCGGAAAAACTGGACCGAACTTTTTGCCGCCTACCAAACAAAGTTTCCCGGACTCGCGGCCGAGATCGACCAGATGCAAAAGCGCGAACTGCCCGCCGGGTGGGACCGCAATCTGCCCGTTTTTCCGGCCGACCCGAAAGGCATCGCCGGTCGCGAGGCCTCCGGCAAGGTATTGAATGTGCTGGCGCAGAATATTCCCTGGCTGATCGGCGGTTCGGCGGACCTGGGTCCATCGAATAAAACCACGTTAAAATACGAAGGCGCCGGTGATTTCCAGCCCGATAATTACGGCGGAAAGAACCTGCATTACGGCATCCGTGAACACGCCATGGCGGCGGCGGTGAATGGAATGTCCCTCTCCAAGCTCCGGGCGTTCGGCGCGACTTTTTTCATCTTCAGCGATTACGCCAAACCCGCCATCCGGCTCTCGGCCTTGATGGAGTTGCCCACTCTTTTTATCTTCACGCATGATGCGATGGGAGATGGCGAAGACGGGCCGACTCACCAGCCGGTGGAACAACTGGCATCACTGCGCGCCATTCCCGGGCTGGTGGTGTTGCGCCCGGGCGATGCCAACGAAGTTGTCGAGGCCTACCGTTACGTGATGCAACTGCGCCATGAACCCGCCGCGCTGGTTTTATCGCGCCAACCGTTGCCGACGCTGGATCGGAGCAAGTATGCCCCGGCATCCGGGGTCGCGCACGGGGCTTATGTGCTGGCCGATGCGCCCGACGCGAATCCTGAAATCATCTTTATCGCCACCGGCAGCGAGGTGAGTCTCGCCGTTGAGGCGCATGAAACGCTGTGCGCCGAAGGGATTCGTTCGCGCGTGGTTTCGATGCCGGCCTGGGACATTTTTGAACACCAGCCCCGGAAATATCGCGACAGCGTATTGCCGCCTGGCGTTACGGCGCGGGTGGCGGTTGAGCAAGCATCGACGTTTGGGTGGGAACGCTATGTCGGCGCCGGGGGCCGGGTCATCGGGATGAAGACATTCGGAGCCTCAGCGCCGTTGAAGGAGCTTCAAAAGAAGTTTGGGTTCGAGCCGGAACGGCTGATCACCGTTGCCAAAGAACTGCTGAATTTATGACCCATCCGACTCAACTTCTCATCAACCGTGGCATGGCGGCTCCGGCGATTTTCCCGGATAATTCCAGCGGCATGGATAAATGGTTGGGGTTTGTCGGAACCTATGCCCGAACGCAAATCTGATGTGCTGAACCCAAAGAATTAAAAGGTAAACTCCAATGAACAACGAACCCCCGCTTGAACAACGCCACTTGAAAAGTCATGGATCATCCGCACTCCCGGCAGGTGCTGCGGCTCCTGAATTCAGCCTCAAGAGCACCCCTGACCAGACGGTTAGTTTAAGTGAATTTCGCGGACAACCGGTCGTGCTTGTTTTTTACCCGGCTGATTGGAGTCCCGTGTGTGGCGACCAAGTAGCGCTCTATAATGAAATGCTTGCGGATTTCCGTGAACTGGGAGCCGGTTTCATCGGCATTTCCGTGGACGGTGCCTGGTGTCACGCGGCCTTCAGCCAAGATCGGAAATTGCATTTCCCCCTCCTCGCCGATTTTGAACCGAAGGGAGCAGTTGCCCGACTTTATGGCGTCTATCGTGAGGCCGACGGAACTTCAGAACGAGCACTCTTTGTAATCAACGCGGAGGGCATTATCCACTGGAGCTATGTTTCTCCAGTTGGCGTTAATCCAGGCGCGGATGGAATTCTGTCCGCGCTTGAAGAATTGCAGATTAAGAAGGAGGCGAAATGAAACGTGAAACCACCAGCATCCCCCCGGGCTCACTCACCCTGCCCGTCGCCAAACGTGATCACATCCAAGGGCCAATTGATGCGCCCATCGCGCTTGTTGAATATGGTGATTACGAATGTCCCTATTGCGGCCAAACCTATCCGATCATCAAGGCCATTCAGGAACGGTTGGGTGACAAACTGTGCTTCGCCTTCCGTAATTTTCCGTTGATCAACTCGCATCCCCATGCGCAACACGCGGCCGAAGCGGCCGAAGCGGCCGGCGCGCAGGGGAGGTTTTGGGAAATGCACGACCTCCTGTTTGAGAATCAGGAAGCGCTTGAGGATGGGGACATCGCTAAATACGCCTCAACTCTGGGACTTGATGTCCGTCGTCTCATTGACGAAGTGTTGACCGGCGTGCATACCGCGCGTGTTCGGGACGATTTTCGCAGCGGGGCTCGTGGGGGCGTCAACGGCACGCCCACACTATTCATTAACGGAGTGCGTCACGAAGGCGGGCCTGATGCGCTGCTTGCTGCACTCATGGAGCGTGGCCAGTGATGCCTCATATTAAGGCGATGAAAAAAGACAATCCAAATGAACCCGCACCAACGGATGAACCTGCTGAAAAAATCGAAATTATGCTTTCATCGCAAAGAATTGTTTGCCAAAACACAAAACATTGTCGAAATTTCCGGTCGCAATAATAGAGGAGATGCATGAATGAAACCCCGGATTTTTTGGTTCGGCACGGCGCCACCGTTTTATTTGCGGCGCTATTCGTCGAACAAGTGGGTATTCCCCTGCCCGCCCTGCCGTGGTTGCTGGCGGCCGGCGCCCTGGCGGCGGCGGGCAAAATGAATTGGGCGGTGGCACTCAGTGCCGCCACGATTGGCTCGTTGCTGGCTGATTTGATCTGGTTTTACCTGGGACGTTACCGCGGACAACGCGTATTGAATCTGCTCTGCCGCATTTCGCTGGAGCCAGACTCGTGCGTTCGCCGGACGGAGAACCTCTTCACGCGATACGGAATGCCAGGAGTCATGGTGGCGAAATTCGTCCCCGGCTTGAGCACCTTGGTGCCACCCCTGGCCGGCAATGCCGGTGTCAGCACTTCCCGATTCATCCTTTTCGACGGATTGGGTTCATTGCTTTACGGCGGTGGTTTTATCCTGTTGGGCGCGTTCTTCAGCCGCCAACTGAATCAGATCATCCATGCGCTCGCCAGCCTTGGGGACAGCGCGCTCGGGGTGCTCGCCGGATTGGCGGTTCTTTACATCGGCCTCAAGTATTTCCAGCGGCAACAGTTGTTAAGAAAGCTGCGAATTGCCCGGATCTCGGTGGACGAGCTGCATGAGAAGCTGGAGGCGGGTGAAAACCCAATTATCCTGGACCTTCGGTCCAAGTTGGAACTTGAACGGGATCCTTCCTTTATCCGCGGCGCGCTTCACATGACCATGGATGAGGTGCAGCATCGCCATCAGGAGATTCCCCGCGACCGGGATATCATCCTCTATTGTTCCTGCCCAAACGAAGTGAGCAGTGCGCGCGCCGCGCTGCAGCTTCACCGAAAAGGCATCTCACGGGTGCGGCCCCTGTTGGGAGGGCTTGATGCTTGGCGGGATCGCAATTATCCGGTGGAACTGCGCGTCATCGGAGCGGCCGGCGCCAAGCTTCTGTTCGCGGAACCCGGAACACCGCCTCCCGATCCAGCTTCTCCTAATGCCGAACACCAGCCGGTCAAAGCGCGAATGACCAATCGAAAGGAATGATGCCTTGAAAATCGTTTAAGTGAATAAATCAATCAAGCTATGAAAACAAAATCCCAATCGCAACAGCCGGCTTTTGCCATTCGTGTCCACCTGGCGGACGGCTCGGTGGAGTCCTTCGCGCCAACGAGTGAAGCGGAAGCAAAAAAGCTCTGGGACCAGATCGAACCGTCGCGTTTGTTCGCGCAACCACGCCTCGTTTTGGCGGGGGAACACTCCCAGTCGGTTTTCGTCACCGCTCAGATCCTGCGAGTGGATTTTGTTCAGGACACCTACGAATGCTGGAAATTCCCCGGCGGTTATTCCGACGTCGTTGAGTTGTCGGAAGCGGATTTCCGGAAGCACACGCATCTGGATCAGCCGGAGCTGATGGTCAAACGGGACCAACCCACTCCGGTGGGTGATCTGCTGGTGTCATTCCTCAAGCTGCACATCACCGGAGCCAAGCCTCTTTATGTGATGATCGAATTCCCGGTGGGGCTGCCGATTGAGAACCATTCATTCATGCAATTTCTGTTGTCGAAAGGTGGCTTTCACCTGCGTCTCCGCGGAGGTGGGTTCGGAGTAGTCAACCTCGCTCATCTGGCGGGATATACGGCCTATCCCGGAGTGGCGCAGGTCCCGATCGACACCTGGCATGCGGAACCGCTCCTCCAAGAAACTTAACCGGAGAACTAACCCCTGCTGTTATGGCCAAGCCTATAATTTGGACAGTGGACGACGACCCGGACGTGCTGCGCGCCGTGGAGCGCGACCTGCGCAGCCATTATGGCGACCGCTACCGGGTCATCTCCGCCGATTCCGGCATTTCCGCCCTTGAAGGGGTGAAACAACTGAAGTTGCGGAATGAAGCGGTGGCGCTGTTTCTCGTGGACCAGCGGATGCCGCGCATGTCCGGTGTCGAATTCCTCGAAAAGGCCATCGAGCTTTATCCAGAATCCAAACGCGCCCTGTTAACGGCTTATGCCGACACCGATGCCGCCATCCGCGCCATCAACAGCGTACACGTGGACCATTATTTGATGAAGCCATGGGACCCGCCGGAGGAACGTCTTTACGACGTGGTGGATGACATGCTGGATGATTGGCAGGCCGCTCACCATCCCGCGTTTGAAGGGGTCCGGGTCATTGGCCTTCGCTGGTCTCCGCAATCGAACGAGATCCGGGACTTTCTTGGCCGCAATTTTGTGCCACACCAGTGGCTCAATGTGGAAGACGATGAGACCGCCCGGAAATTGCTTGAGACGGCTGGCGCCGACGCGGCCTCATTGCCGGTGGTGGTATTTTCAGACGGTTCCTTCCTGAAAAACCCGCCCATCCCCGAGGTTGCCCGGAAATTGGGTCTCCGGACCAAGGCGGAATTTCCTTTTTACGATCTGGTGGTGGTCGGCGCGGGACCGGCCGGTCTGGCGGCGACCGTCTATGGCGCGGCGGACGGTCTTCACACGTTGCTGATTGAACGTGAAGCGCCCGGCGGGCAGGCGGGCCGGAGTTCACGCATTGAAAATTATTTGGGTTTCCCCACGGGACTTAGCGGCACCGACCTGGCGCGGCGCGCGGTCGCCCAGGCGCGGCGTTTCGGGGCGGAAATACTCGCGCCCCAGGAAGTCCGCAGCGTCCGGGTTGAAGGCCCGTCCCGCGTGCTGACACTGGCCGACGGTTCGGAGGTGGGATGTCGTGCCGTGGTAATCGCCACCGGCATTGCTTTTCGAAAATTGGATGTCCCCGGGCTTGACCAGTTGAACGGGGCGGGAGTTTATTATTACGCGCCGATGTCCGAGGCATTTTCCTACCGGGATGGGGATATCTACATCGTTGGCGGGGCGAACTCTGCCGGCCAGGCGGCCATGTATTTTTCCAGGTTTGCCCGCCGGGTCACCATGCTGGTGCGGGGTAAATCATTGTCCGATACCATGTCTCAGTACCTGGAGAAGCAGATCGCCGCCACGAAGAACATCGAGGTGAAGCTAAATTCAAAAGTCATATCGGTCGAAGGCGCCGCGCGTTGTGAAAAGATCAAGATTGAGGACAATCAAACACATCAAACAGAAACCGTGCCCGCCAGCGCTCTTTTGATTTACGCCGGCGCGGTGCCGCGCACGGACTGGCTCGCCGGAGTGGTCGAGCGGGATGCGCAGGGTTACCTGATTTCCGGCCAGCACCTGATGCTGGAAGGAAAGCGTCCCACCGGATGGACTGCGGATCGCGATCCATTTTATCTGGAGACCAGTGTCCCCGGAATCTTTGTGGTGGGTGATGTCCGGCATCGTTCGGCCAAGGGCGTTACTTCCGGGGTGGGAGAGGGCGCCATGGCGGTCAAACTCGTTCACCAATACCTCGGTTTATTATGAGCTTAAACCCAAGTGAACTCCAGCAAGTGCGTTCCGCCCCCTTATTCGCCGGTTTGCCGGATGACAAGCTGGAGTGTTTGGAAGGTGGCGAGATCATCGAGGCGCCGGTCGGCACCATCCTGGCCGTCGAAGGCGAGCGAAATGGTTTTTTCCATGTCTTGCTGGAAGGCGAAGTTCGAATCACGCGCACGTATGACAACCAAACCATCCTGATGCGGGTAAGCAAGGCGGGAAATTATTTCGGGGAGATCATGTTCCTGTTGGACATCCCCTGGCTTTCCGCCGTGCGCGTGACAAAACCGGCGCGGTTGTTCCAGCTCGATGAAGCGGGCTTCTGGCGGATGATGAAACATTGCCACGAAATCGCACTGGAAGTTTTTCGCGCCGCCGCGACCCGCATGCGAAACGTGGAGGGCTACACCCAGCAGCGGGAGAAACTGGCTTCCCTTGGCACCATGGCGGCTGGCCTGGCGCACGAACTGAATAATCCTGCATCGGCGGCGCGCCGGGCAGCCACGCACCTCGGTGAAACCGCAAACAAAGCCCAATCGTATCATTGCCAGCTCAGCCGGCTCCTGGATTCCACGCACTGGCAACACCTTTTGAATGCGGAACTGGAGGCCTATGAAAAACTCGCCGGAGCTTCGGTGTTGGATCACCTCGTGCGGAGCGACCGCGAGCAGGAAATCGCCCAGTGGCTTGAGGTTCACAACGTCCCTCTCGCCTGGAACCTTGCTCCAACTTTTGTGTCTGCCGGACTGGATGCGGGCTGGCTGGCTGACTTGGCGGAAAAACTCCCGCCGGGGAGCCGGGGCGATGCCCTGGGCTGGCTGGAAACCCGCTTGAGTTTAAAGTTGCTCATCCAGCAGGTTGAGCAAAGCACCGGACGCATCGTTGAACTGGTAAAAGCAATCAAATCTTACTCCTACTTGGACCAGTCCCCGACGCAGGAAGTGGACATCCACGAGGGAATTGAAAGCACGCTGACAATGTTGGGTCACAAATTACGAAATGTGACGCTGATCCGGAAATTTGATCGCTCTTTGCCTCGCATCACCGCCTATGGCAGCGAACTCAACCAGGTATGGACCAACCTCATTGATAACGCGATCGATGCGGTCAATGGTTCCGGAGAGATTTGCATCGGCACCTACCGGGAGGATGACCAGATTGTTGTCGAAGTCGTTGATAATGGTTCCGGAATTCCGCCGGACGTTCAGTCACATATGTTTGAGCCGTTTTTCACCACCAAATCAGTCGGTTCCGGAACTGGCCTTGGTCTGGTCATCAGCAACCGCATCGTGGCCGATCGCCACGGCGGCGAAATCGAATTTGAATCACAGCCCGGTGAAACCCGTTTCAAGGTCCGGCTTCCCTTCAACCACAAGCAATCCTCAAAATGAAGATAAAAACAACTCCCCTCTCGTTTCATACATTGGAAGTGGCCGGCGTCAAAATCTTTTACCGCGAGGCGGGCGATCCCAAAGCTCCGGCAGTGTTGTTGCTGCATGGATTTCCCACGTCCAGCCACATGTTCCGCAACTTGATCCCGCTGCTCGCCGACGATTTTCACGTCATCGCCCCGGATCTTCCCGGCTTTGGATTTTCCGACGCGCCGGATCACAAGAGCTTTCAGTACACTTTCGACCATCTTGCCGGGGTCATCGGAGATTTCGTCGAACAGATGGGCCTCGAAAAGTTTGCTGTTTACGTGTTTGATTACGGTGCTCCGGTCGGGTTCCGGGTCGCACTTCGTTTTCCGGACCGCATTTCGGCCCTGATTTCTCAAAACGGCAACGCCTATGTGGAGGGTCTTAGTGATGATTGGGCGCCGGTGCGGGCCTACTGGGAGAATCCGACCCCGCAAAACCGTGACGTCCTGCGTAAACTTTCCAGTCTGGACACCACCCGCTGGCAATATCATCACGGTGTGACCAATGCCGGGGAACGCGTCGCGCCTGAAGCCATTTTTCTCGACCAGGCTTTGTTGGACCGCCCGCAGAGCGCCGAAATTCAACTCGACCTCATTGGCGACTACAAAAGCAACGTCGCGCTTTATCCGAAATTTCAGGAATTTTTCCGCACGTATCGGCCTCCCACGCTCGCCGTGTGGGGCCGGAACGATCCTTTTTTTCTTCCTGCCGGCGCCGAAGCCTTCCGCCGTGACAATCCGGGGGCCAGGGTGGTTTTCTACGACACGGGCCACTTCGCGCTCGAAACTCATGCCGTTGAGATTGGTCAGGAAATACGCGCGTTCCTCGCGGCCCATGTTTAATCATGCGCCAATAAAATCACCAACAAATCAATCCGTGAAAACCCCAACCACAAAAGCTGAACCATACGATCTCCTCGTGCTGGGCAGCGGGGCAGCGGGCAAGCTCGTCGCCTGGACCCTGGCGAAAAAGGGGATGAAGACCGCTGTCATCGAGCGAAAATACATCGGCGGTTCCTGCCCCAACATCGCCTGCCTTCCCAGCAAGAACATCATCCATGGCGCCAAGGTCGCCAACTATTTTTTTCGGAGCGCGGAGTTTGGCATCAGCAAGGACAATTGCAAAATCGACATGACCGCCGTGCGCGAGCGCAAACGCAAGATGGTTGCCGGGTTGGTTGATTTGCATCTCGATTTATACAAAAAGAGCGGGGCGGAATTGATTATCGGATCGGGGCGTTTTACCGGGCCAAAAACCATTGAGGCAACCTCTGCCGATGGTGTTAAACGCATCTTTCAAGGGAAGCGGGTCGTCATCAATACGGGAACCCGAGCAACCCTTGATCCAACGCCGGGACTGTTGGAAGCGAAACCCCTGACCCATATCGAAGCCCTGGAGCTTGACCGCATTCCCGGGCATCTTCTCGTTCTGGGTGGTGGCTACGTCGGCCTCGAGTTGTCGCAGGCCATGCGCCGCTTCGGCAGCCGGGTGACAGTTATTGATCGTAACTCCCGCCTGCTGCATCGAGAGGACCAGGACATTTCAACCGGCCTGCATGAACTTTTCAAGGACGAGGGAATCGAGGTGGTTACGGGCGCTCATATCACCCGCGTTGAAGGCAAGTCTGGTGAATCCGTGAAACTTCACGCGAACCGCGACGGAACTGAAATTATTCTACAAGGCACGCACCTTCTGGTTGCGACCGGCCGCACGCCTAATACCGACGGAATCGGTTTGGATCTCGCCGGAGTGGAGACGACCAACCATGGGTATGTGAAAGTGAATGAGCGTTTGGAGACAACGGCACCGGATGTCTGGGCCGCGGGCGATTGCGCCGGCAGTCCACAGTTCACACACATCGCTGAAAACGATTTCAAAATTGTGCATGACAATATCCTGGGTGGTCAACGTGCGACCACCGGCCGGCAAGTGCCGTTCTGTATGTTCACCGATCCCGAATTTGCCCGGATTGGGTTAAGTGAGATGGAGGCGCACGAGCGTGGAATTGCCTATCGCCTCGTGAAAATCCCGCTCATCGCGATATTACGAACCCGGACGCTTTCCGAGACTCGAGGCTTCCTCAAAGCCCTGATTGACACCGGCAGCGATCGCATCCTTGGGTTCACCGCCTTCGGTGTGGCTGCCGGAGAAATCATGGCTTCCGTTCAAGTTACCATGATAGCTGGCCTGCCCTATACGGTGTTGCGCGATGCCATCTTTACGCATCCCACCATGTTGGAAGGGTTAAATACGCTCTTTTCAAACGTTCCGCCGATAGAGGCAAAGAGTTAAAGGATATCCCCATGGAAGGACTAACGACCATCAGCAGCAATTTCGGGCCGGAAAAAACGATGACCCGGCTCGAGTCTGAAATCAAGGGGCACGGCATGAAGGTCTTTGCCCGAATCAACCATGCGGCGCTGGCGGCGGAAGCGGGACTGAAGCTGCGCCCGACCGAGGTCATTGTCTTTGGCAATCCACGCGGCGGCACGCCGTTGATGCAGATGAATCAAACCATAGGCATAGACCTGCCGTTGAAGACGCTCGTCTGGCAGGATGCCGCAGGCAAGACCTGGCTGTCCTACAATGAACCTACATGGCTGGCAAAGCGGCACGAAGTGGGTGGGGCAGAGCGCACCACAGCCGCGATGAGTCTGGCCCTCGCCGATATTGTTGCCAAAGCAGCCGGAGACACAACTCCATGAGGCAAAGAACGATTTTGTATGAAAGCCGTGACATTTTACAAATCACTGCCGATTGAAGCCCCCGAAAGCTTGGTGGATGTTTCGGTGGAAGCGCCCAAACCCCGGCCGCGCGACTTGCTGGTTGAAGTGCGGGCGATCTCCGTGAATCCCGTGGACACAAAAATTCGCGCGGGCGGAGGTCCGGGCAGACCGGATGGCGAATTACTGATTCTCGGTTGGGACGCGGCAGGGGTAGTAAAGGAAATCGGGGCCGGGGTGACACTCTTTCGACCGGGAGACGAGGTTTATTATGCCGGTTCGGTGGACCGCGCCGGATCCTACGCTGAATTCCACTGCGTCGATGAACGAATCGTTGGGCGCAAACCGCGCACCCTCGACTTTGCCGGGGCTGCCGCGCTGCCGCTGACCACCATTACCGCTTGGGAAACGCTGTTCGACCGCCTGCGTCTTGACAACTCGACCGATGGCTCTTTGCTCATTGTTGGCGGTGCCGGCGGCGTCGGCTCCATCGCCACGCAACTAGCCAGACAACTCACCCGCCTCAAAATCATTTCCACGGCCTCCCGCCCGGAAACGGTCCAATGGTGCCAACGCATGGGCGCGCATCACGTGGTTGACCATCGCCAGCCGCTGGCAAAGCAAGTCAAAGGAATCATGCCGGACGGGGTGAATTATGTTCTCGCCCTGACGAAAACCGAAGACCATTTCGACGAGGTGATCGAGGCCATGGTTCCCCAAAGGGGAAGAGTCGCGGAGCGACACTGGACATTAGCCAGACACGATGTGTCTGGTGAACGCGCATTAATGGACTCGTCCTGAAAGGACGCCGGAAATCACCACAAGAATTTTTCATCGTATTCCACGCCATGTTTCCGGAGAAACAC
>JBKQUF010000244.1:0-30605 GCA_052140285.1 Limisphaerales bacterium
GGCATCCTGTTTGGTATCTGCACCATTTTCCTGGCCAGCTATCCGCTCAACAAACGCCGCACCATCCAAATGGCCAATGAATTGGCCGAACGCAGAAAATTGGCGGGCGCATCCGCTTCATCTTAAAACGCTTAATAAAAAAATTGCCGGGGGCGGATATTCCGATATATGCTCTTGGCTAATCAATGAAACCGGCCGCTGAGGCCATTCTCAAAACCGCAACACAAAATTGGGAAAATTAATTATGAGTAATAAAATCATCATCAAAAACAAAACTGGCAAAAACGGTATCGGCGCCGGCGTCTGGAATCTGGGCGCGGGTCGCGATCCATTTGGCGGACCGACTCGTGAAGAAATTCCGGTCCTCGACCGCATCGAACTGCTGGCCAACGCCGGCATTACCTACATCGAAGCGCACGACGTGGAAATCTCCGCGCAGGATGTGCTCAAGGCGAAGGAATTGATGAAGAAGCACGGCGTCAAGATGGGCATGTACACGCCCTCCTTCTTTGCCGATGCGGTCTTCAAAGACGGCGCCATGACGAGCAACGACCCGGCGGTGCGCAAGCTGGCGCTGGAAAACGCGCTGCGCGCGGTGGACGTGACGGTGGCGTTGGGCGCCGAAGTCATGGTGTTTTGGAATGGCCGCGAAGGGTTCGATTTTATGCTCGCCAAAAACGGGCGGGATTCCTTTCACCGGATGGTGGAAGGGTTCAATGCCGTCGGCAAATATGCGGTGGAAAAGTATGGAAAAAAATCGCCGAAATTCGCGCTCGAACCCAAGCCAAATGAACCGCGGGCGAACATGTACCTGGGCAACGTGGGCGAAGCGCTCTACCTGATCAGCCGCATCGACCCGAAGGTTCAGCATCTGTTTGGACTCAATCCCGAGACGGCCCACAGCCGGATGGCCGGGCTGGATTATCTCTGGGATGTCGAACTCGGACTCGAAGCCGGAAAACTCTTCCACATCCACCTGAACTCGCAGGATACGACCCGCTACGACCAGGACATGCCGTTCGGTTACATGGAACCGCTGAAGGACATGGCCCTCTGCGTGGTGTTGCAGGACGCCAAGTGGCCCGGCATTCTGGCGTTCGACGTGAAGGCCCCCCGCACGGACCGCCAGGAAGACATTGCCGACATTCTGCGCACCAGCGCGGCGAACCTCGAACGGTTGTGGGACCGCGCTTTGAAAGTGGACCGCAAAAAAATCCTCGAATTCCGCAAGACGCAGCGTTACACCGCCCTGGCTGGTTATCTGGCCGAATGCCTCTACTGACATGATCTTGCTCGGCATCGACTGCGGAACGCAAAGCACCAAAACTGTCGCGTTGGATGGCGGCACGGGCAAGTTGATTGCCTCTGCCGCCAAACACTACGACGTGCTGCCCGGCCTGCCCTCCGGCCACATGGAGCAAAATCCCTCCACGTGGACCGGGGCGGTCGATGAAACCATCGCCAAGGTCCTGGAAAAGCTCGGCCCGCGTCGCAAGGAAGTGCGCGGCATCGGCGTTTCCGGTCAGCAACACGGATTCGTCCCGCTCGATCGGGAGGGCAACGTCATCCGCCCCGCGAAATTGTGGTGCGATACCTCCACGGCGGAGGAATGCGAGGTGATCCGGAACCATTTCGGCGGCTCGAAATTTTTGATTAACCGGGTTGGCATGGACATGCTTCCCGGATTTACCGCGCCCAAAATTTTCTGGCTCAAACGCCATGAGCCGCATCATTTTGCCCGGCTCGCCACCATCCTGCTGCCCCATGATTACCTGAATTTTTATCTTACCGGCAAGTTCCGGATGGAGTACGGCGACGCTTCGGGCACGGCGCTGTTGAATATTCACCATCGCACCTGGGAGCGGGAGATCGCGGAATTCATTGACGCGGCGCTCCTGGAAAAGATGCCGCCGTTGGAATCGTCATGCAAACCAGTGGGTACGTTGAAATCGGAACTGGCCGTGCGCTGGAACCTGTCCCCGGACGTGGTGGTAAGCGCGGGCGGCGGCGACAACATGATGGGCGCCATCGGCACGGCGAACGTGGTTCCCGGACGGGTCACCGCCAGCATCGGCACTTCCGGCACGATTTACGCCTATTGCGAGAAGCCGGTCATTGATCCGCTCGGCGAAATCGCCGGTTTCTGCGACAGCACGGACGCCTGGCTTCCTCTGCTCTGCACGATGAATGTCACCGTGGCCACCGAGGCGTTTCGCAGCCTCTTTGGCTGGTCGGTTTCGCAGTTGGACACCGTGATCGCCAGTGCGCCCGCCGGCGCGGAAGGCATCCTTTTCCTGCCCTATCTGACCGGCGAACGCACCCCGAATTTGCCGTCCGGCACCGCGCTTTTCCACGGCCTGACCGCCCGCAATATGAAGCCCGCGTTGATGGCCCGCGCGGTGATGGAGGGTGTCACGCTCGGGCTGGCCTACGGCTTGGAACGCATGCGTGAATTGGGGATTAAGCCGGACGAAATCCGCCTCACTGGCGGCGGCAGCAAGAGCGCCATCTGGCGCCAGATTTGCGCCGATATTTTCAACTGCCGCGTGGTGACGCTGGCCGAAGCCGAAGGCGCCGCGCTGGGAGCGGCCATTCAGGCGTTCGCGGCCGTCCAAACTGACAAATCGGTGGCCGAACTGGCGATGAGTTGCGCCACGGTCAATATCGACGAGGCCGCCGAACCCAACGGCCGCAATGCCGGCGATTATGGCGCCATCCGTAAAAAATTTGTTTCTTTAACGCAAACTCTGGCCCGCGACAAATTTCTCTAACCCGTCTAATTTGCCGCGTCGCCTCAAAAACATCGAAGGAAGTATCATGCAGCGATTGATCGGTTATCTGGCGATTGCCACGGTTTGTTTTTGCTCAAATTTCATCGCGCTCGCCGATGAAGAAACCTGCGTGGCTTGCGAATCGAAAGTGACCGTCACCGGCCAATTCGAGCACCGGCGCGCCTATGGCGTCACCACCATCCGCGGCGAAACCTGGCGCAGTGGCGATGCTTTCCGCGAAGAAATCTTCGGAACCAATTTTGCCGTGACAGTGGACGGACTCCCCGAAGGCCGTTATACCGTCGTGATTGGCCTCGTCGAGGTCGATTATACCAACGCCAGCCAGCGCGTCTTTGACATCACCTCAGGCAATCAAGTGCTGGCGAGCAATCTCGACCTCTTCGCCGCCGCCGGCGGCGCGGGTGCCGCTCTTTTTATCAGCAACGTCTTAGACCACGCCGCCGACAGCATCAGCGGCCCGCTCACCGTGAATTTCACCGGACGCGTCGGGCCGGCCAAGTTGAATTCGTTTGAGGTTCGCGACGCGCAAAATCAAAGCCTCGTCTTTGTCCGCGCCCCGGACCTGCTTCCCATCGGCGATGCGTCCGCGCTCACCCCGCCGGTCGTTGCCGGCCCTGAAATCTGGAAGGACCCTTCGCAACCAGTCGATGACCGGGTCCATGATCTGGTCCGCCGGATGTCGCTCGCGGAAAAAGTGCAGCAAATGCGCAATACCGCGCCGGGCATTCCGCGTTTGGGTGTGTCGGCCTATAATTACTGGAGCGAATGTCTTCACGGCGTGGCGCGCGCCGGATACGCCACCGTTTTTCCGCAGGCCATCGGCATGGCGGCCACTTGGGACCCCGCGTTGCTCCATGACGAAGCCCGCGTCATTGCGGTTGAAGCCCGCGCCAAATTCAACGAATACACCGCCACCCACAATGGGAACAGTGTTCAATACTTCGGCCTTCATTTCTGGACCCCCAACGTCAACATCTTCCGCGACCCGCGCTGGGGCCGCGGCCAGGAAACTTACGGGGAAGACCCGTTCCTGACCGGTCGCCTCGCTGTTTCCTTCATCCAGGGTCTCCAGGGCGATGACCCCAAATACATGGAGGCGATGGCCTGCGCCAAACATTTTGCGGTCCACAGCGGGCCGGAGCCGCTCCGCCACAGCTTCGATGTTGATCCGCCCCAGCGCGATCTTTATGAAACTTACCTTCCCCAATTTGAAGCGGCGGTGCGCGAAGGCCATGTCGGCGGCATCATGGGCGCCTACAACAGCGTGGAAGGCAAACCCGCCTGCGCCAATCCCTTCCTGTTGACCGATCTCCTGCGCAACCAATGGGGCTTCGACGGCTATGTCACTTCCGACTGCGGCGCGATCTTCGATATTTGGGCCAATCATCATTTCGTGAATACGCCAGAACAAGCGGCCGCCGTGGCCGTGAAAGCGGGCGATGACCTCTGCTGCGGCACCGATTACAATGCCCTGGTGAGCGCCGTCCAGGAGGGTCTCCTGACTGAAGGGGACCTTGATAATGCTCTCACCTACCTGCTCAAGACACGTTTCCGCCTCGGTCTGTTTGACCCGCCGTCCCTGGTGCCGTTCTCGCAGATTCCGCCGTCGGAAAACAACAGCCCGGAACATCAGGCGCTGGCGCTGACGGTCGCCCGCGAATCCATGGTACTCTTAAAGAACAACGGCATCCTGCCGTTGAACCGCGCCAGGATCAAACGCATCGCCGTCATCGGCACCAACGCCGAATCGGTCGCCGTTCTGCTCGGCAACTACAACGGCACGCCCTCAAACCCCGTCACCATCCTCGATGGCATCCGCGACCTCGCCGGGACCAATATCGTGGTGGATTTCGAGCGCGGTTGCCGTTTGGCCCTGCCCCTTGGGGAAACCCCGCAGCCGGATGAGGACTTCAGCAACGCCGTCACTGCCGCAAGCCAGGCCGATGTGGTGATTTATGTCGGTGGCATCAGCGCGCAACTGGAAGGCGAGGAAATGCGCGTTTATCTGGACGGGTTCAATGGCGGCGACCGCACTCGCATCGAACTGCCACCGCTCCAGGAGATGCTGTTGAAGGCGTTAAAAGCCACCGGTAAACCAGTGGTGTACGTTAATTGCAGCGGCAGCGCCATGGCGATGCCGTGGGAAAACGACAATCTCGACGCCATCGTGCAGGCGTGGTATCCGGGTGAGCAGGGCGGACGCGCCGTGGCGGAGACGCTCTTCGGCGACGTGAATCCCGCCGGACGTCTGCCGATCACCTTCTACCGTTCCACTGCGGACCTGCCAGATTTTGAAAATTATTCCATGAGCAACCGCACCTACCGTTATTTCAGCGGCAAGCCCCTGTACGGTTTTGGCCATGGATTGAGCTATACGAAATTTTCTTATGCCAGGGCCAAATTGGAATCGAAGAAAATCCCCGCGAACGGCACGGTGAAGCTGACCTTCACGCTCAAGAACACGGGCCGGTTGGACGGGGATGAGGTGGCGCAGGTCTATTTCCGGCATGTAAACGCGGCGGTGCCGCAACCGGAACAAGCGCTATGCGGTTTCCAACGCGTCCACCTGGCCAAGGACGAGAGCAAAAAGATGACGCTGGAAATTCCGGCGGACCGATTTCGTTATTGGGACACCACCAGCCAGAAATACGTCGTGGAGCCGGGCAAATACGAATTGCTGGTTGCCTCCGCTTCCGACGACATTCGCAAACGGCTGCCGTTTAAGATCACGGCGGAGTGATTGGCCCGGCGCACCCAAATCCGCTTCGCGTCTTGAAGTGCGGTGGCCGTACACCGCTTTCCAATCGGGTGTGATTTTTCAGATGCGTATAGTCATGCTCGTTCCAGCGCCATTCTCAAAGCGGCGTCGTGCTCCACTTGCCGCCGCACTCCAAGACGCAAAGCGATGAGAGTCACGGCTTGCCGCAAGCTCTCCCTGCTGGTCCACTGGGAAAATCGAGACACCAGCCAAAAAAGGCCAAACAAAAAGCAATTTCCGTAAAGTCTCCTGACTGGCGAAGGGGTAAAGATGACCAACGACAAAACGTGTGCAGAAAACTGTTTTGAACGAAGGTTATCCCGATCCAGGTGTTGCCACCGCCCTTTCCGGCAAAGGCAACATCCGTTCGTCCCATTGCGAACAGCCGGTTGAACCAATTTCCTGCTTCCACTGCGGTCAAAGCTGCGCCAATACCGATTTCAAGCACGAGGGGAAATCGTTCTGCTGTCAAGGCTGCCTGCTGGTCCACGACCTTCTCGCTCAGAGCGGGCTGGAACATTTCTACGACCTGGGCCGCACTCCCGGCATTCGGATCGAGCGCAATTTACGGCCCAACCGTTACGCGTACCTGGACGATCCAGGGGTGCGGGAACAACTTCTCGACTTTGCCGATGGCAAAACCAGCCGCGTTACTTTTCATCTTCCCGCGATTCATTGCGTGGCCTGCATGTGGCTGCTGGAAAATTTGTTCAAGCTGAATCCGGGCATCGGACGCTCACAAGTGAACTTCGCGCGGCGCGAGGTGTCGATTGTCTTCGCGCCGGCAAAAATCAAATTCAGCGAATTGGCAACGCTCCTGGCCTCGATCGGCTACGAACCGGAATTGACTTTCGGCGAAAAGCAAAAATCGGCGCCGGCGCACTGGCGGAAGAAGGCCTGGCTGCAAATCGGCCTCGCGGCGTTTGCATTCGGCAACATCATGCTCATGTCGCTGCCCTTTTACCTGGGCCTCGACTCGGTGAACGGCCCATGGTTCAAGAAAGTAGCCGGCTGGCTGAACCTGGCAATGGCCCTGCCGGTGGTGACGTACAGCGCCTCGGATTTTTGGCGGGCGGCATGGACCAGCCTGCGGCAGAGGGTGCTCACTCTGGAAGTTCCCATCGCGATTGGCCTGGGCGCGATTTATCTGCGCAGCATCTACGAAGTGGCGTCGCAGCGCGGGCCGGGCTATTCCGATTCGCTGTGCGGGGTCATCTTTTTTCTGTTGTGCGGACGGTTGTTCCAAAAAAAGACCCATGACCGGCTGACGTTCGACCGCGATTACAAGGGTTTTTTCCCGCTGGCGATCGTAAGAAAGACAGCGGATGGCGAGGAAAGCGTGGCTCTGACCCAACTGAAAACAGGAGACCATTTGGTCGTGCGCAACGGCGAATTGTTGCCGGCGGATTCCCAGTTGACCGGCGGCGAAGCGTGCATCGATTACAGCTTCGTCACCGGCGAATCGGAGCCGGTTGCTCACGTCGCCGGCGATCTTCTTTATGCCGGCGGGCGGCAGGTCGGCGGCGCCATCGAGGTGGAAACCGTCAAACCGGTCGCGCAAAGTTACCTGGCCTCGCTTTGGAACAACGAAGCCTTTAAAAAGAAACACGACACCGACCTCGATTCGCTCACCAACCGGTACAGCCGCAGGTTTACCAAGATGGTGGTCGGCATCGCAATGGCCGCCGCGATTTTATGGATTTTTACCGACGCTGGAAAATCGCTCAAAGCGTTTACCGCGGTTTTAATCGTCGCCTGTCCCTGCGCCCTGGCCCTGGCCGCTCCGCTGACGCATGGCACCGTGCAGCGATTGCTCGCGCGCCGGAAAATCTTTTTAAAGAGCGCCCACGTCGTCGAGGCCATGGCCAAGGTCGATACCATCGTCCTCGACAAAACCGGAACGTTGACGACACCGGACGCCAGCGTGGTGGAATTTATTTCATCCGACGGAATCAATAATGACGAAAAAAACTGGATCGCCTCACTCGCCCGTCAATCCGCTCATCCACATTCGGTGCAAATCGCCCAATGGCTTGGAGGCGGGAAAGTCCAGGTGGCTAACTTTAGAGAAACGTCCGGTCACGGCATCGAAGGGGAGGTGGCCGGCCACAAAATCCTGCTCGGGTCGCCGGTCTGGCTCCAAAAACGAATCGAATTGCCAGTTGATTCAATTTCCACCGGCGCCGCGGTCGCCAGCACCGTCCAAGTGGCGATCGACGGACGGCACTGCGGGGCGTTTGCCTTGACGAACCATTTGAGGCCGGAAGTCGAAAACTTGATTTCGCAGTTGGATGACCGGTTCGAGTTGGCGCTGTTGAGCGGGGATAACGAACGCGAGGCGCGACGATTCCGGAATTTATTCGGCGATAACGCCATCCTGAGATTCAATCAAAGCCCGGCGGACAAGTTGAATTTCGTCCGCGAACTGCAACAGCGCGGGCGAAAAGTGATGATGGTGGGCGACGGATTGAACGATGCGGGGGCATTGAAACAGGCGAATGTCGGCGTGGCCGTGGTGGAACGAATCGGCGTCTTCTCGCCGGCGAGCGATGTCATTGTGGACGCCGCGGAACTGCCGCGCCTGGCAAGGGTCATGGAATATTCGCGGAACGCCGTGCGAATCGTCCGCGTTGGGTTTGGCATATCGGCGGTCTATAACCTGGCGGGTGTGAGCGTGGCCGCAGCCGGGCTGCTGGCGCCGGTGGTCTGCGCGGTTTTGATGCCCTTGAGCACGGCCACAATCGTGATTTTCTCCTGCGCCGCCGCCACGTGGGCGGCTCGCCGCAACGGCCTGCTGGGTCCGTCCGAACCAGCGCCGGAAACCCGCATTTCCGACGCCATTTTGCCGGCGACCCTCATCCAAAGGACCGCGCCATGAGCATTGTGAACATCCTGATCGTGGCCAGCCTGGGAGTTGCCGTGGCTTTTCTGGGGTGCTTTATCTGGGCGGTCCGCAACGGTCAATACGAGGACACGTTGACGCCCTCGATGCGCGTTCTGACGGATGATGACGGTAAAAAACCCGGCGGGCACGATCGCTCCGTGTCCAGCCCGGCCAACAAGCAGAGCGTGGAAAAACTAAAAGCGCCGTGAACCCGAAAGGCGTCCTTAAAAGCCGCAGAACAGATAAAATGATATGAACGTAGAAACATTCAAATATGACAATCGAATCGTCCGTGCGTTTGGCATCGCGACGGTCGTCTGGGGCATCGTCGGTATGAGCGTGGGGTTGCTCGCGGCGGTGGAATTGTTTTATCCGAACGCCAACCTGAACTTCCAATTCATCACGTTTGGACGCATCCGGCCGCTGCACACGAATGCGGTGATCTTCGCCTTTGTGGGCAATGGCATGTTCACCGGCATCTATTATTCCCTGCAACGGCTGTGCAAGGCGCGGATGTTCAGCGACGCCATCAGTTGGTTTCATTTCTGGGGTTGGCAATCAATCATCGTGGCCGCCGCCATCACCCTGCCGATGGGTTACACCACCAGCAAGGAATACGCGGAACTCGAATGGCCGATCAAGGTTGCCATCGCCGTCGTCTGGGTCGCCTTCACGGTGAACCTCATCGGGACGGTATTGAAACGGCGCGAGAAACACATGTACGTGTCCATCTGGTTTTATCTGGCCACGGCGTTGACGGTGGCGGTGTTGCACGTGACCAATTCGATGACGATGCCGGCGGGCTGGTTCAAGAGCTACTCAATGTATGCCGGGGTGCAGGACGCGCTGGTGCAATGGTGGTACGGCCATAACGCCGTGGCATTTTTCCTGACCACACCTTATCTGGGAATGATGTATTATTTCCTGCCCAAAGCCGCCGACCGTCCGGTTTTTTCCTACCGGCTCTCCATCATCCATTTCTGGGCGTTGATTTTCATCTATATTTGGGCCGGGCCTCATCATCTGCTTTACACCGCGCTGCCCGATTGGGCGCAATCGCTGGGGATGGTTTTCTCGCTGATGCTCATCGCGCCAAGTTGGGGCGGCATGTTAAACGGCTTGCTGACGCTGCGCGGCGCATGGGACAAGGTGCGGCAGGACCCCGTGCTGAAATTCATGGTGGTGGCGGTCACGGCCTACGGAATGGCCACTTTGGAAGGGCCGGCACTGGCGATCAAGAGCGTCAATTCCCTCTCGCATTATACGGACTGGACGATCGCCCACGCGCACACCGGCGCGCTCGGCTGGAACGGCTTCCTGACCTTCTCGATGCTCTACTGGCTGTTCCCGCGGCTTTACCAAACCAAACTATGGTCCACGAAACTCGCGAACTACCATTTCTGGATCGCGCTGCTGGGCATGATGTTTTACATCATTCCCATCTATGTGGCGGGCGTCACGGAAGGGTTGATGTGGAAGGAATTTAACAAGGACGGATTCCTTCAATACCCGAATTTTCTGGAAAGCATCGTACAGGTCGTGCCGATGTTCCGCCTTCGCGCCGTTGGGGGCAGCCTCTACATCGCGGGCTACCTGATGATGATCTTCAACTTGTATAAAACCGCCAAATCCGGCCAGTTCCAGAGCGAAGTCGAAGCGCAGGCGGTGCCGTTCAATCGCACCGGTGATGAAACCGGGCCATATCGCAAACATCGCTGGTTGGAAGCGCGCCCGATGATCTTCACTGGACTGGCCGTGTTGGCCATCCTGGTGGGCGGCATGGTGGAAATCATTCCCATGTACGTCATCAAAGCGAATGTCCCGACGATCTCCTCGGTGAAGCCCTATACGCCGTTGGAATTGTTGGGTCGGGATATTTACATTCGCGAAGGCTGCCTCGGCTGCCATTCGCAGATGATCCGCCCGTTCCGTTCGGAGACCGAACGATACGGTGACTATTCCAAGGCCGGGGAATCCGTTTATGACCATCCTTTCCTTTGGGGCTCGGAACGCAAGGGGCCGGACTTGGCGCGCATCGGCGGCAAGTATCCCGACGCCTGGCATTACAATCACATGGACGATCCGCGGGCTGTTTCCCCCGGCTCAATCATGCCGCGTTATTCGTGGCTGCTCACCCAGACGCTGGACACCAATTCTCTGCCCGCGCGCATTGAAGCGTTGCGGAGGGTTGGCGTGCCGTATGCGGAAGGTTTCGAGAATGGCCCCGCCCAGAAGGACCTCGCCGCGCAAGCAGACAAGGTTGTCGCTGATTTAAAGACTGGCATGGTCACCGCCCAGCCGGACAAGGAAATCATCGCGCTCATCGCCTATCTCCAGCGGCTCGGCACCGACATCAAATCGGCGTCGCCGGCCGAACTGCAAGCCGCCTCGAAATAACCCCATTCTCTTATGATTGAAAATGTATTAAGCAACATCGGCGGGATTGGCCTGTACGGCATAATCTCGATCTGCATCTTCGGCACCATTTTCCTCGTCGCCTTCATCTGGATGCTGGGCCTCAAAAAGCCCTACCTCCATTCAATGAGCGAACTTCCGCTGGAGGATGAACCCTCTGAAGCTAAAGCCATCACCGACCAACCACACGAGCGCCATGAATGATAATAACGAACCAATGATGCAGGGACACGATGCCGACGGCATCCGTGAATTGGACAACAAGCTGCCCCGCTGGTGGGTCTGGCTGTTCTACATTACCATCATCTACGCGGTGTTTTACCTCATGTATTACCACGTGTTGGGCATCGGCAATTCGTCGGCCGCCCAGTACCGAAATGAAATCAAAGCCGGTCAGGCCGTCAAAACCGCGGCGATGTCGCGATTCGAGACCGGCATTCCCACGCTCGAACCTTCCCAAGACCCGGAGGTGATTGGGCATGGCCGCGAACTTTATGCGAAACTCTGCGCTCCCTGCCACCGCGCCGACGGCGGCGGACTGATTGGCCCCAACCTCACCGACAGCTATTGGATCCACGGCTCCAATTTCTCCGATAACGTCACGATCATTTGGAACGGCGTTCCCGCCAAAGGAATGGTGACGTGGAAGAACACGCTGAGACCGGACGACATTTACTCTGTCGCCAGCTTCATTTACACCTTGCGGAACGCCAAGCTCGCCACGCCGGGCAAGCCGCCGGAAAATCTGGCGCCGGCCCAACCCGCCGCGCCCAGTCAATTCGAATGATCCAGAAACCACCAACCGATGACGCTACGCAGAAGGCCTCGGTCGTAAAAAAAATCGACTGGGAGGATTTTCGCGATCATCTCTCGACCGCCGACAAGGAAGGGCGGCGCATCTGGATTTATCCGCGGAAACCGCGCGGAAATTTCTACCGCGCGCGCACTTGGTTTACGTGGGTGTTGCTGGCTGTCATGTTCCTCGGGCCGTTCATCACCATCAAGGGCGAACCGCTTCTGCTGGTGGACATCCTCAATGGCAAATTCTCCATCCTCGGGCAGATTTTTTGGCCGCAGGACGCCGTTATCCTCGCCATCGGCCTGCTGCTGTTCTTCATGGGGATCGCCATTTTTACCGCTGTCTATGGTCGGCTCTGGTGCGGATGGGCCTGCCCGCAAACTGTGATGATGGAGATGGTTTTTCGCAAGATTGAATACCTGATTGAAGGCGATGCCGTTGAACAACGCATGCTGGCGCGGGCGCCTTGGACGGCTTCCAAGAGCGCGAAAAAAATCCTCAAACACGTCATCTTCTACGCGCTGTCATTTATCGTCGGCAACACCCTGCTTTCCTATCTCATCGGTTGGCGCGAACTTTATGCCATCGTCACCGACAATCCGCTGAACCATCTCACGGGCCTGGCATTTATGGTGGCGTTCTCAACGGTGTTTTATCTGATTTTTGCCCGGTTCCGCGAACAGGCCTGCACGTTCATTTGCCCCTATGGCCGGCTCCAGTCGGTGTTGCTCGATGAAAACAGCATCGTGGTGGCCTACGACTATAAACGCGGCGAGAAACGCGCACCCCGGCATCGCCAGGAGAAAATTGACGGGCGTCCGAAAGGCGGTTACGGCGATTGCATCTCATGCCGCCAATGTGTCTCGGTCTGCCCGACGGGCATCGATATCCGCAACGGCACGCAAATGGAATGTGTCCATTGCACGGCGTGCATTGATGCGTGCGACCGGGTGATGGACAAAATCGACCGCCCGCGCGGCCTCATCCGCTATGCCTCGATCAATGGAATTGAACGCGGTGAGCGGCTCAAAGCCACCCCGCGCTTGGTTGTTTATTCCGTGATCCTGCTCGCGCTGATCAGCCTGGAAACATTCCTGATCTTCTCCCGCGCCACGGTGGAAACGACAATGCTGCGCGCGCCCGGCGCCTTGTTCCAGCAGATGCCGGACGGAAAGTTCAGCAACCTCTACACCATCCGGCTGGCCAACAAAACCGGACAGGACCTGCCGGTTGAAATGAAACTGGAAAGCCCCGCGGGCAATTTGCAGATAATGGGCGGCGACCTGGTCGTTCCCGCACACAAGCTGGCGGAAACCTCCGTGATCATCGAATTGGATAACGCCTCCATGAAATCCGGCAAGACGCCGCTCGTGGTGGTGGTTTACTCCAATGGAAAAAAACTTGAAACTTTGAACACCGCCTTTATTGGGCCGCGAAATGACACTCCTTGATTTATGAATACCTCCAGAAATTATTGGCCGATCGGCGTTACCCTCACGTTGTCGCTGTTCTTCCTGGGCACCATCGGCTTGATTGTAATGTCGTGCATGGAACGAACGGACCTGGTGACAAATAATTATTACGAAGATGAAATCCGTTTCCAAAAGCAGATTGACCGCGTGGAACGCGCCAGCCTCCTCGAAACCAAGGCGACCGCAGCCTATGACCGGGCAGCTCAAAAGGTCACCATTTCGCTTCCAATTTATTCCGGGACCGATAGCGTGCAAGGACAAATTCAATTGTATCGTCCGTCCGACGCCGGCCTCGACCAGGATTTTAATTTGCGCCTTGATGCCCATGGTGCCCAGGTCATCGATGCGTCGAGGCTGCGTAAAGGACTGTGGCGGGTGAAGGTTTCGTGGACCGCCGGCGGCGCTGATTATTATTTCGACCAGAAAATTGTGGTCGCGAAATCCTGATGAATATCTGGGAGGCATTCATCCTGGGTCTGTTTGGCAGCCTGCATTGCGCGGGCATGTGCGGGCCGCTGGTGTTGGCCTTGCCGTCCGCAGGCCAAACGCGCATGGGATACCTCGTGGGGCGAATCGCCTATAATACGGGCCGTCTCCTCACTTATTGCGCCATTGGCCTCGTGTTCGGGTTGATTGGAAGGTCTTTCGTGCTGGCCGGAATCCAACGCTGGGTCTCCATCTCGCTTGGCATCCTTTTGTTAATCGGGTTGCTGGCTTCGCGCAAACTCGCATTTTCCTTTCCGGTGATTCGACTCGTTGAAAAACTGAAATTTCTGATGGCGGGGCGCCTGCGGCATCACTCGGTCGGCTCGTTGATGATTTTGGGATTACTCAATGGATTGCTTCCCTGCGGACTCGTCTATATCGCGGCGGCGGCGGCCACCATCACCGGCGGAATTCTTCCCAGCGCGGCCTTCATGCTGGCGTTTGGAATGGGTACCTTGCCGATGCTGGTGGCGATTGGTCTGCTCGGAAGACTGTTTCCGGTGAAGCTCCGGCTCAAATGGGTAAAGGCCGTGCCGGTTGCGGTTTTCGTCCTCGCCATGCTGTTGATTTTGCGGGGGATGTCTTTGGGAATCCCCTACGTCAGCCCGGTTTTATCTCACGGTTCCTGCTGCGCCAAGTAGTTGGTCTGATGGCAGCGTTCTTACTTCGGTAGGGTGCGTCACCGTGAAAATTCGTGCAATTCACGGCTGATTTCCTATCTTTTGTTCATGCGAATTTTGTCAGGCATTCAACCGTCGGGCGCATTGCATCTTGGAAATTATTTCGGGATGATGCGTCCCGCCATCGAGCTTCAGGACAAAGGCGAGGCGTTCTATTTCATCGCCGATTACCATTCGATGACATCGCTCTTTGATGCCGGGGAGCGCCGAAAGAACACGCAAGATGTGGCGCTGGACTTTTTGGCCTGCGGCTTGGACCCAACGAAATCCGTTTTCTTCAAGCAATCCGACGTGCCGGAAGTTACGGAACTTTCCTGGTTGTTGTCCACCGTCACCCCGATGGGTATGCTCGAACGGGCTACGAGCTATAAAGACAAGATTGCCAAGGGCATCGCCCCCAGCCACGGATTGTTTGCGTACCCGGTGCTGATGGCGGCGGACATTTTGATTTACGATTCCAACGTGGTGCCGGTTGGGCGCGACCAGAAACAGCACGTCGAAATGACGCGGGACATGGCGATCAAATTCAACGAGGCATACGGAGAGACCTTCGTGATTCCCGAACCGCAAATCCGAGAGGAAGTGGCCGTGGTACCGGGCGTGGACGGGCAGAAAATGAGCAAGAGCTATGGCAACACGATCGAGATTTTCGGCGAGGAAAAGGCCATCCGCAAAAAAATCATGGGCATCGTCATGGATTCGCGGAGCCCGCAGGAGCCAAAACCGGACGCGGAGAAGAACCTGGCGGTGCAGCTTTTGAAATTGGTGTCGCCGCGAAATACCGGCAAGGAATTGGAAGAGAAGCTGCGGACCGGCGGGTTGGGATACGGTGACTTGAAGAAGGCATTGTTCGAGAACTACTGGAACTACTTTGCGGAGGCGCGGAAAAAGCGCGCCGACCTGGCGGCGAACCTCGATTACGTCAACACGGTGCTGGCGGATGGGGCCTCCAAGGCCCGGACGTTGGCGGATAAGGTCTTGAAACGCGCCCGCAAGAATTCAGGGCTGGAATGAGATCGCGCATGAACCGTAGCGGCAGGCATCCCCTGCCTGCTGTAGAGCCGGGGCTTCCCAGCCCGGCGGAAAAAACTTACGCCAATCAGAGCGCGTTGGATTTTTTCAGAAGTCATCATCAGCCATCCACGCTACTTTGGTTCATGGGAAGCTCCGAACTCCAAAATTGGACGCGCATTGCCCCCCCTGGACCTGCCGCATCTTGCCGGGCCTTCGAGTGACTGTTGGCATTCGCCTGCTCTTCCCTCTCCGCTCCCACCGGATGGGAGGGGAGAGGGTCAGGGTGTGGTGGGGGTCTGCGGTTCATGAAAAGGCAGGCCAAAAATCTGAATCAATTTGGAAATGATTTTCTGCGGGGACTTTTTAAAATTGAACACCAGCGCGTCGGCGGGCGGTTCAAGGGTGGCCAACTGGCTCTCCAGCAAGGAAGGCGGCATGAAGTGTCCGCGGCGATTTTTGAGCCGTTTTTCAAGCAAAGCGACCGACCCAGTCAAATAGACGAATTTCACCCCTGGATTGCCACCGGCCAATTCGTTGCGATACTTCGATTTCAAAGCCGAACAGGCCAGCACGGAAAACTTATTTTTGGCCAGCGCGCGAACAATTATTTTTCTCAATTTCTTCAACCATTGCCCGCGGTCGGAGTCGGTCAGGGGAATCCCCGCGCGCATTTTAGCAATGTTTTTTGGCGGATGAAAATCGTCGCCTTCGTAGAAGACCGCTCCGGTTTTTTGGGCAAACGATTTCCCCACGGTCGTTTTGCCACTGCCGCTGACACCCATGAAAATCAAGACAATGGGACGGCCTGTTGCCGGGTCATTCACATGATTTTGAGCTTGGGCAAATCCTGGGAATCAACCAGGCCAACCGGCTCTTTTTTGGAGTTTACCACGATGAGATCGTCGATATTGCGTTCGTTGAAGATTTTCAGGGCTTCGACCGCCAGGGCCTCGTCCCGGATACAAATGGGGTTCGCTGTCATCACCTTTTTGAGCGGCTGCGAGAGAAGATTTTCGTCCAAAGCCATGTGACGCCGGAAATCGCCGTCGGTGAAGACGCCGATGAGTTTGCCGGAGGAATTCACGACGCTCAAACTGCCGCTGCGGGCATGGGTCATGACGAGGAGGGCTTCCTTGACCGGCAGTCTTTCGGAGGCGACGGCGTTCCGTTCGCCGCTGCGCATGATGTCGGCGACTTTGAGCAACATGGCGCGTCCGATGGCGCCGCTGGGATGCAGGCGGGCGTAATCTTTTTGCTTGAACCCGCGCGCCTGCAAGACCGCCATCGCCAGGGCATCGCCCATGACGAGCGTGGCGGTGGTGCTGCTGGTGGGAGCGAGATTGAACGGGCACGCTTCGCGCGGAACCCTGACGTTGAGCGAAAGATCGCTGTGCCGGGCGAGCGACGACTTGAGGTTGCCGGTGAGGGAGATGATCTTGACCGAGAAACGTTTAAGCGCGGGAAGGAGATTGAGCAACTCCTCGGACTCGCCGGTATAGCTCAAGGCGAGAATTATGTCGCCGTCGTTGACGATGCCGACATCGCCATGGAGGGCATCCACACTGTTGAGGACGACGCTTGGGGAGCCGGTGCTGGTGAGGGTCGCGGAGATTTTGGCGCCAACGTTGCCGGATTTGCCGATGCCGACAATGACAATTTTCCCGCGATGTTTGAGCACTTCGACAACGGTCTCGACGGCGCGATCAAAGGATTGATCCAACAGCGCGCGCACTTTTTTCAGCGCGGCGATCTCAATATTGAAGACGTCCCGCGCTTTGGACAGATGATTCACACGCCGAGAATGCGCGGAACGGCGGCTGATTTCAATCTTCTACTTGGTCTGGGCGAAGAGCATGAACACCCGCGGACCGCGTGGAGTGGCGATGGCAAATTGCTCTTCTTCCGGGCCGTGCGGCGCGGCCAGGCCGTCGCTTTGCGGGTCCTGGACGGGCTTGCCGTCGGCAAAGAACATATAATGGTGAGTGCGATGACCGGGAATGTGGGGCACGGCCAGCAGCCAGGCGCCGGAAACATCGCGGTTCATGGGCAGTTTTTTCCAATTACTAAATGTTCCAGCGATTTCGACGGCGGAGGGGGCCGCGGTTTGCTCCGGTGGCAGGCTCCAACGAAAAATTTTGCTGTAAGTTGGCTTGCGCTCGACCGCCTTGGGGGCGGCGCGCCCCCCGGCTTTTAAAGCGGATTTGACATTAAACATGTTTCCAAATTGTTGCGACATGGTGATTCCTACGTTACGGCTAAATTTAACAGGGGGTTTGACCGGAAAACCTATTCCGCGTTCGGATATGATCCCAGAATTTTTACGAAATTGCAATGGTCGCCGAGGTGCTGGATGGCGCTGGCGACCTTTTTGTCCTGCGCGTGTCCGTCACAATCGATAAAGAAGAAATATTCCCATGCCCTGCGTTTGCTCGGGCGCGATTCGATTTTGGTCATGTTGATTTTATATCGGCGAAATGCCTCCAACGCTTGATGCAAGGCGCCCGCTTTATCCGCGACACTCATCATCAAACTGGCGCGGTCATGTCCGGTGGGCGGGCTGCATTGGCGTCCCAGAACCAGAAACCGGGTGGCGTTCGTCGCATTGTCCTGGATGTCCTGTTCCAGAACAGGCAGTCCGTATTTCTCGGCGGCGATCACACCGCCGACTGCGGCGGTATTTTTCTCCCGGGCGGCCAGTTCGGCGGAACGGGCGTTGGAGGACGTTTCGATGATTTCCACGCGGGGCAGATTGTTTTGGATCCAACCGCGGCATTGCGCCAGCGATTGGGGATGCACGTAGAGTTTTTTTATCTGCGCGCGCGGCGAATTGCTCATCAGGCATTGCTGGATGGGCAAAACGATTTGCGAAACAATTTTGAGGTCGCTGTCCACGAACATGTCGAGGGTGTGGGTGACGACGCCCTCCGTGGAGTTCTCCACCGGCACGACTCCGTAATCGGCGCGGCCATTGCTGACTTCGGCGAAGACGTCTGAGATGGTCTTCAGTGGGGTATATTTCAAGCTCGAACCGAAGCGGCGGATGGCCGCCTGGTGGGTAAAGGTGGCTTCCGGGCCGAAATAGGCGATGTTCATGGCCTTTTCGAGGGCCAGGGCGCTGGACATGATTTCCCGGTAAATGGCGCGAAGCTGCGGCGCGGTCATGGGACCTGAATTAAGACCGGCCACCCGGTCGAGTACGGCGCGCTCCCGGTGCGGCGCGTAGATTTCCTCGCCGGCTTTGTGTTTGATATCGCCAATCGCCAGGACATGGCGCGTGCGCTCATTCAAGAGCCGCACGAGGTGTTCGTCCAATTTATCGATGGCTTTGCGATGTTCGGGGATGCTCAAAACAGAGGAAGAATGAGGAATTATCAACCGGGAAGCAAATCGGTTTTGCGTGATAATTGCTCTTGCCAATCCCATGTCACGCAACATATAAAAAAGTTCCCCTAAACCAATGTTGGCGTCCGAATTCCCGTCCATTTTTTTCGAAGGTTTTGTCGGTATGTCCCTAAGTCTTTTCCTCAATCAACTCCATTCGCGCGCCGCCGAGGAGTTGCTCGACGAAAGAGGTGGAATAGACGCCGCGACGAAAGTTGGGGTCCTGCATGATGGCTTGCTGGAAGGAAATGGTGGTCTTGACGCCGGTGAGGATGAATTCCGAAAGAGCGCGGTTCATGCGGTCGATCGCCTCGCGCCGGTCTTTGCCGGTGACGACCAGCTTGCCGATCATCGAATCGTAAGTGGGTGGAATGGTGTAGCCGGCATAAGCGTGGGTATCCATGCGCACGCCGCGCCCGCCGGGTTGATAATACATTTCGATGCGGCCCGGGCTGGGGCGAAAATCGTCAAACGGGTCCTCGGCGTTAATGCGGCATTCAATGGCGTGCCCCTTTATCTCGATGTCGCGCTGTGAATGTTGCAAAGATTCGCCGGAGGCAATCATGATCTGGTAGCGCACCAGATCAATTCCGGTGACTTCCTCGGTGACGGCATGTTCCACCTGGATGCGTTTGTTGACTTCGAGGAAGTAATAGTTGCCGGCATTATCCACGATGAACTCGACGGTGCCGGCATTCACGTAATGGGCGGCTTCGGCAATCCTGACGGCGTCGCGTCCGATCTTATCGCGCAATTTGCGGAATTTATGGTCCAGAAGGGGGGAGGGGGCCTCTTCAATCAGCTTTTGGTTGCGCCGTTGCACGGAACAATCGCGTTCACCAAGATGGATGATATGGCCTTTGTTGTCGCCCAGAATCTGAATTTCAATGTGGTGCGGATTTTCGATGAATTTTTCGATATAAACGCCAGAATTGCCAAAAGCCTTTTCCGCCTCGGAACGGGCGGTGTGATAACCTTTCACCAGGGCGGGGTCGTTGTGCGCCACGCGCATGCCGCGGCCGCCGCCGCCGGCGATGGCCTTGATCATCACGGGATAGCCAATCCGCTTGGCGATTTCACGGGCATCCTTCTCATTCTCAACCGGACCGTCGGAGCCTGGGGGAATGGCTACGCCCGCTTTTTTGGCAAGTGCGCGGCTGACGGCTTTGTCGCTCAACGCCTGCATTGCGCGGGGGCTGGGGCCGATGAAGCGGATGTTGCAGCTTTCGCAAACTTCGGCGAAATGGGCATTTTCAGCGAGAAAACCGTAACCAGGATGGATGGCGTCCACGTCGGTGATTTCAGCCGCGCTGATAATCCGGTCGATGCGCAAATAGCTTTCCGAGGCGGGAGCTTTGCCGATGCAAATGGCTTCGTCGGCGATCTGCACATGCATGGAATTGGCGTCGATCTCCGAATAAACTGCGACGGTGCGAATGTTTAATTCCTTGCAAGCGCGGATAATGCGAACCGCGATTTCGCCACGATTGGCGACCAGGATTTTTTCAAACATGGTTAATTAAGCTTGAGAGCGAATTAAATCGTTGAGCGGCTTGAGCGCCTAGTTCGGACGGACTTTGAACAAGGGTTGGCCGAATTCAACCGGCTTGCCATTTTCAATCAGCACTTGGGTGACAATGCCTTTCACCTCCGATTTGATTTCATTCATCACCTTCATGGCTTCGATGATGCAAGCGACCGTTTCCACGCCCACCTCGGTGCCAACCTCGACATAGGGTGCCGCTTCCGGCGACGGGGAACGGTAAAAGGTGCCAATCATGGGGGATTTAATCTCAATCTCGCCCGTTGCGGCGGCGGGGACGGTGGCCGGGGAATTTGGAAGCTGTGATGCGACGGGTGCCGGCATCGGTGTCGCCTCGTCAGACTGGTTGCCGGTAGCGCCGCCGTTAAGACCGCGTTTGAGCCTGATTTTTGAATCCTGCCGTTCCAATTCAAACTCCGTGATGGAGTTTTTTTTCATCAGGTCGATGATTGCTTTAATATCTTTGAGATCCACAGTCGTTTTCGTTAAAGAAATTGTTTTTTAGCCCACAAATAACCAAACAACGGTCGAATTGACCCTGCTGTAAATTATTGTTAAATCTATGTGACGGTATCGAAAAACGGAAAGCAAGTCAAGCTTCAAAAAATGAAACCCCGGAAGATGTTTAAAAACGGCTAAAAATACCAAATTCAACGCTTGTTTTTCGATTCGTTAACGAAAACGGACGCTTCCACGGCCAAAACGTATGATTTCGGTCCAAACCCGCAAATTTGCCCGCGGCAAACGGGCGCGATCAGTGATTTATGCCGGAATTCTTCCCGGGCGTGGATGTTGGAGAGGTGAATTTCGATCGTCGGAATACCGACGGCGGCAATGGCATCGCGCAGGGCGATGCTGGTGTGGGTGTAGGCGGCGGCGTTAATGACAATGGCATCAAACCTTTCCCTGGCTTGTTGGATCCAATCCACCAGTTCACCTTCGAGATTGGTCTGCCTGAAATCAATTTCTGCATTCAACTGGGCCGCCCGCTCGCGGACACTGGCCTCAATATCGGCCAAAGTCGCCCGTCCGTACACATCCGGCTCGCGCTGGCCGAGCAGGTTCAGGTTGGGGCCGTTGAGGAAGAGGATTTTCATTTGCCGACTGGATTTTTAGCGGTTTTGGACTTTTTGTCGAGTTGATTTGCACAGGCGATTGAACCGCCGAGCAATGTGAAAGCCGTCCAGGCCAGCGCCGGAATATAGAGGCTGAATTCAGCAAATCCCTGGATGAACCAGGCGAGCAACCCGGCGAAAATGGCAAAGCCCATTTTATCCCCGGATTTCCATACACGCCTGCCGATGGTTGCCAGCGCCAAAGAGATCCAGGAAAAATAAAGAATGCCCCCGCAAATCCCGGAATCGGAGAATTGTTCAAGGTAATCATTGTGCGCCAGCCGCGCCATTTCCGCTTCCGGCGATTTAATAACGGCGTAGGAGCGTTGGAATGTCCCCGGTCCGGTGCCAAACAGCGGCTGGTCCTTGGTGGTTTGAATCGCCGCGCGCCAATAATCGAATCGCGCGCCGACACTCGTGGCGCCGGTGGCAAAATAATGATGGAAACGGACGGCAAAAACACCCAGGCCTAGAATGGCGACGCCGGTGATGACGGCGATTTTTAATTTCACCGGCCAATCGAGCCGTAACAAGTACACGCCGGCGATTCCCATGACCAGGAGCCAGCCCAATTTTGACCCGCTCCAGAATAATCCCGCGCCGCCCAAAAGTACGGCCAGCGCAATGACGGCGGCATAAATCGCCGGCCGCAGATTTTGCGCGCCGAACGCCAGCGTTAACAAAACCGGCAACAACAATAAGACGATTCCGGCCAGCGCGTTGGGATAAACGAGCGTGCCCATGACGCGGGGCGTGGACGCAAATAATTGATACCACAACAAATGAAAGCCGGCCAGTCCCGCCGGAGGGGCCTTGCCAAATCTGGCGGCCACGGCGGGGTTCACTTCTTCCATGCCGTTGGTGGCAATGATGACGCCGTCGCGTTTCATCTCCAGAAAGGTTGCCGGGGAGATGTTGGTCCACCCGGTGCGCTGGCCTTCCATCAGGGTTTGGCGGCTCTGGGGAAATTCGATGAGCCGCTGGTCCACGGCGCGTATCAGGCAAAAGACAAATGCGGCCAGGATGCCGAAGAGCAGCAAATTCCGCATCCGCGGCTGATTGAACAGAAACGCGCCCAGAATATAACAGGAGGCGCAGCCGACGAATTGCCAAAGGGTTGCGGCGGTCAAATTGCCATCCACCGTCTGGGTGGCGGAGAGAAACTGCCAGCCCAGCCACCCTGACGGCAGGAGCCAAAGCCATTGGGATGCCGGCCAGCGCAACCGGCCTTTTAAAACCAGGAAAATTCCGGCAACGAGGAATGGCAAAAGGACGCCGGTGGCCCAATGGGTCGGCCAGAGGTCGTGCCAAAATTCCGAAAAGGAATCCGGCGGGCTGATTTTCTCATCAAGAATGACCGGGTTGCCAAATTTCCAGATGCAAAGCCCGAGGAAAAGTCCAAACGCCGCCGCGTAAATTTTATTTGGGGCGGAAGACGTTTCGGATTTCATCGCCGGGAGTGTGCCCGCGCGCGCTCAAAAATGCAATTTCAGGAGTCCGACCTCCAGGGCAAGGGCTTCCTGGACATTGGTATGCAACAGGCGCTGGATTCGTTCAATGGTCTGCAGATTTTCCAGGGCCTCCCGGCGGGAAATTCGCCGGGCGATGGTTTCCGCGCCGCCGATGGCAGGAAAATTCAGCAACTCTTTTCCCGCCCGGAGCGTGTGCAACCAGACGTCGCGCAACCAGGATTGCACAAGCAACAGCAAGTCGGCCCGCTGGCGGCGGTAATCCGATTCGACTGCGGCGGTGAGTTCCTCCTCCCATTTTTCACGCAAATCCTTTTCCACGTCATCGTATTTTTCCAGGGGCGAGCGCGCGGTCATTGATTCATCGGTCTGCGAGCGGATTTCGGCAAGTTTTTGGAGCAGAACATCGAGCAGGCGATAACGTCCCAGCAGGCTGGCCTGTTCGCCGGCGGCCAGGGAACTGAATTTTTCCAGCCACGCGGCCTGCGCGGCGTCCAACTCGCGCTGATTCGCGAAAAAATTCAGCCGCAGGCAGCGCGACAAGATGGTCTCAAGAATTCGCTGGGGATTGGTGGAGAGGAGGATCAAAATTGATTTTTGCGGCGGTTCCTCGAGAGTTTTAAGAAAGGCATTCGCGGCCTGGGGGTTCAACCGGTCGGCGCCGGCCACGACGGCCACTTTATATTGGGCTTCGGACGGCTTAAGCTGGATTTCGCGCATCAGCTCCCGCATTTGCTCCACGGTGATGACGCGCGATTTGGACTCGGGGCGCGCCCAATGGATGTCGGGATGGTTTTCGCCGTCAATCTTGCGGCAACTCAAGCATTGGTCGCAACAATCCACCGCGGCGTCATTTTTGCGGACCGGGTTTTGGCAGTTCAGCGTTTTCGCCAGTGTCCGTGCGATCGATTCCAACTCTTCCAACCGGTCGCCGGCAAACAAATACGCATGACCCAGCCGGCCGCGGGCCAGCGAACGGGTCAGCAGTTCAATGCCCTGCGCGTGTTTGGGAAAGTTTTCGAAGGCCACGATGATGTCCGTTATTTTTGTTTTGCCGCCGCCACGATGGCCGCGATGGAATTGACATTTTGGAGCGCTTTCCGGGTGGCGTCCGCATCGGACAATTTCACTCCGTAACTCTTGTCCAGCGCCACGACCAATTGCAGCGCATCCACCGAATCCAAGCCGAGGCTGTCGGGTCCGAAAAGGAGTTGGTCGTCGCCAATTTCCTCCGGACGGATTTTGAGCATGAGATTGTCCACCAGCAGTTGTTTGATTTCGTTTTTTAAATCGCTCGAATCGCTCATTGAAATAAAGTTACAATCATTTGATGGCAAAGACTGAATCGGCCCCTTGCTTCAAGCAAGCCGGAAATCTCACGGTACGCTGGGGGTTTGGAACCGTGCGCCGATGGCCTGCTGGTTCAAGCCCACGGCGCTGACATTGGCGGCGGCGAAATTTCCGCGCCGGATGGCTTCACAGGCGGCAACACATTGCCAGGCGCCGGAGGCGGTAAAGGCCTCGCCCAAAATCGTCTTCGGCGAAAGCCGCGACCCGACCCAATCCTCCCAGGCCGCATTTTCAGCGGCATCCAACCGCGAGATGTTTTGAACGCTGGTGCAGAGGAGTTCATGTTCCGCCGGGGGCGGCATCTGCGCGCGCATCTTCCTGGCGGCCTGGGGCCGGCTTTGGCCGTACATGAAAGAAAACGCGTCCGTGACCGCAGCCAGGCGAGCCATCGAGTTGGCCGGGCATTTCTTAAGATAAAGTGCTCCGGCGCCGCCGGCGTGGATCGCTTCGCGCTGAAATAAACTAAGCGCGTCGGAGATCACCCAATCGCTTTCCTCGGCGCCGACAACAACGCAGGCGTCGGTTTTGTTCCCCAGAAGCCACTGCGCGGCCAGCGCCAACCCTTGCAGGAACGTTCCGTCATCGCCGACCAGGGTATAACTGACCGCATTGGAACCAAGAAAGGCGCCCAGATGGCTGGCGGGCGAATTGAAAACGGTTTCGGGAAAAATCAAGGGGCTGGCCGCGCTGGGGTTGGCCAAAATCTCCTCATAAAAACGACGGGAATAGTTAACGCAACCGTTGAGCGTGGCGACGATGATGCCGGCGCGCAAAGCGCCGGATTGAATTTGGGCGAGATCCCCACCGATGGCTTCAAGCGCGGCGGCCACGGAATACTGGGCGATCTCCGTCGCCCGGCGCAGGCGCGGATGCGAAATAAAAGCCGGTCGGCTGGCGGGTGCGGGCGCCGTCCGATTTCGCAGCGGTTTATCCTGGCAAGGCCAGGTGGGATGCTTGAGTGGTAGGGGTAGATTTTTTTCGAGCGCGTTGCACAAATCGGGCGCGCCCCAACCGGCCGGAGAAACCGCGCCGATGCCATGGACAAAAATGCCGCTCATGGCCACCTCCGAAAAATCAGGGAGGCATTGGCGCCGCCAAAGCCGAACGAATTGGAAAGCGCGGTTTCAATTCGTTGCTCCATGGGACGGCGGACAATTTGAAAATGGACGGCGGGATCCGGCTCGTTCAGCGAAGTTTGCGGCGGCAGGAATTGTTCACGCAAGGCCATGAGGCAGACAACGGATTCCACCGCGCCGGCCGCGCCCAGCAAATGGCCGATGCCGGCCTTGGTGGAACTGACGCGGAGGTTGTCGGCCTTTGCGCCGGCCCAACGGTTGATGGCGGCGGCTTCCGTGGCGTCGTTTTGCGGAGTGGCCGTGCCGTGCGCGTTGAGGTAATCAATTTGTTCCGGCAGCAAACCGGCGGTGGCGCAGGCCGAGTTCATCGCCGCCAGCGCGGCATCGCCGTTCGGATGCGGTTGCGTGAGATGATGAATATCGGTGGCCGCGCCGTAACCGGCGATTTCGCCGAGAATTTCCGCGCTCCGCTTTTGAGCGCTGTCCAGGGTTTCGATTGTCAAAATCGCCGCGCCTTCGCCGAGGGTCAGCCCATCGCGGCGCGCGTCAAACGGGCGGCAGGGCGCGAGGGATAGGGCATGAAGTGAATCAAAACCGGCAAAGGTCAATTGGCAAAGGGCGTCGTAACCGCCGGCCAGCACTTTTTCGGCGCCGCCGCTGCGAACCAATTCGAAGGCGTGGCCGATGGCATTGGCGCCCGAGGCGCAGGCGTTCGAAATCGTGGTGACGCTGCCCGACAATCCAAAGGCATCGCATAAATCCAGTCCTTGTTGTTGCACCTGGTAATGGACGACGCGCGAGGGCTGGCGCCTGTTCTCATACGGCGATTGGATGGCCTGGCGCAGGAAATTTTCGCCCAACGACATTTCGCCGCTCGTGGTGCCGAGCACGATTGGCAACTGCCCGACTTCCGGCCAGTTCGTTTGTGACAACGCCTCGTGCGCGGCGAGCAGCAGCATTTTGGAAGCGCGGCCGAGCCTGCGAAAATGGTTGGGTGTCAGCCGGGTCCATGGGAAATCCCGGGGCAACCAAACTTCAGCGGCGATTTTGGCGCGCTGACGCGAAACGTCGAAGAGGGTCACGGGGCCGAATGCGGTTTGGCCGGAACGAAATCCGTCGGCATTCGTTCGCCAACCGATTCCTAGCGCGGTAACAATGCCGGCTCCGGTGACCACCACTCGATTCAGCCCGGATTGTTTTGGAGGAAAGAGCACGGAATAAAAAATGACTGATGACGAAGCTCGAATAACTCTGAAATGAGCAAGCCCGGATGAACAATGGACAGGCGAAGGGGTCTGCGGAATTTGGTCATTAGGTTTTAGTGATTTTTTCCACTCATGCCGAAACGGTTGCGGGAGAAGGGACCAAGGCGCCATTTGACTTTTTGTCCTGGAAAAAGCCCGCGAGCGATGATTTGGACGCGACGAGATTTTCCGCGGCGATGGCCTCCAGGACGCGTTCCTCGGTCATAATGAAGCGGTCGCGCTGGTAAATGATGTAGTCGCCGCGCAACTCGTCCGGTGTCAAATTGATGGTCACCAGGTTCGCTCCGGCGCGAAGGCCGCGGCGGTAGCCATCGTGGGCGGCCAGGTTGAAGGCGCTGACGGCGGGTATGACCCAATCCGGCCGCATCAGGCGAAGGGCGGCGACGCAGTTAAAGGTTTGGTCCGGATCGGCGGTTGCATTTTTTGCGAGCGGAGTATCTGAGCCGGGAATAAACGGGCTGACGCTGCAACCCTGCACTGGCAGGGAGCGGGCCAGTTCAAAATTTTTCAACAGATCTTGAAGCGTTTGTCCGGGCAACCCGGCGATAAACCCCGAGCTGACATTCCAACCGATTTCCGCCAGTTGGCGAATGCCGCCAATCCGCTCATTCAGGGTGCCGGGCGCTTCGAGCATTTCATATTGAGAGGCGTTGGCGGATTCAAACTTGATGATGAAGATGTTCGCCCCCGCCATTTGCAGTTCACGGTTTAACCGCGGCGAAAGGGTGCCGAGACAGACGCTGATGCCGAGATTGGTTTCGCGACGCAATGCCAGGATGAGCGGCAAGGCGATTTCGCGGACCGCGACAGGGTCTTCCCCGGCCTGAATATTCACATCGGTGACACTGGCAGGACGATGATGGATGAGCATCTCCGCGAGTTGTTCATGGCGCGCGCGAAAACGGCGCAGGTCGCGATTGTCACGCCGCATGCCGCAGTATTGGCAATTTTCGCGGCAAAAATTGGAAATTTCCACAACGGCGCGCACGAAAACTTTGTTGCCGAAATGCCGGCGGGTTTCGGCGGCGGCAAACTGATGGAGCGCCTCCTGTTTATCGCCAAGGGCGCTCAGGTCGGTTTCTTGCGGGAAATATCCTTTGACCGGCACAAGAAAGGATAATTTGCAAACGCGGACCGCGCAACGGATTTTATTTTTTGCAGTCGCGCCAGGATGGATTAGATTCCATCAACACAAAAAAGGAGTGTTTATGAATATGAAAAGTGCATTGGGTATCATGGCCATGACGTTGGCCGTTTCACATCTGGCGCTGGCGGACGAACCGACAGCGTTCAACCTCATCAAAACGGGGGACCAATACGTTGGGGACCAATCCAAGGATAAAGTGGTTCAAATCCGTTCAGAAAAATCTCTCAACAGCACCACGCCTACCGTCTGGTATGTGGTTTATTACGACCCCGACGCGACCTTCAAGGCCGTGGAAGTGAAGCTGATTTCCGGGGAAAAGGTGGATGTGTCGCATCCGGGCCGGCTGCTGGAAATGGCGAGTGACGAACACAAGCCGTTTGATTCCAGCCTGTTAAAGGTGGATTCAGACCGTGCCATTCAAATCGCCACCTCGCAGGCGTTTTTGAAGGGTTTGACCATCACCGGCACGCAACTCGAGTTGGACCACGGCGAAATGGGTCCCGTTTGGCACGTCAAACTGTGGGCGTCCCGCGATACGCATTACAACGAAGATGTGGATATTGGCGAGATGGTTCTCTCCGCCACGGACGGTTCGGTCGTCAAAAACAATTTGCATCCCAACAGTGTTAACTGATTTCATCCGGGAATCGTTATACGAACAAAAAGTGAATGGGGGCAAAAATGCGCGGCGGTAATCCCGTGCTGCAACGAGGCGGCGACCATTGGAGAGGTCGTCGCCGCGGTAAAGAAAGTCCTGCCAGCGGTGATCGTCGTGGATGACGGATCCACTGACGGCACCGCGCGAATCGCCGGGGCGGCGGGGGCGACGGTTATTTCCCTGAAGAACAATCGCGGGAAGGGCGCGGCGTTGCGAGAGGGATGGCAGTGGGCGCGGCATCACGGTTTTGAATGGGCCTTGATGCTTGATGGCGACGGGCAACATGCGGCCGGCGATATTCCGGCGTTCTTTGAGTTTGCGGAAGCCAGGGAAGCGGAACTCGTGATCGGACAAAGGGAACCCGGCAAGATTCCCCTGGCGCGCCGATGGGTAAATCGCTTTTTGTCGTGGCAGATTTCAAAACTGGCCGGCATGAAAGCGCCGGATTCCCAGTGCGGTTTTCGTCTGGCCAGGCTGGAAGCGTTGTTGAATCTGCGCCTGACGTCGGAACATTTTGAAATCGAATCGGAAATGCTCGTGGCTTTGGCCAGGGCCGGACGGACGGTTGGATTTGTTCCGATCCAGACGATTTACCGGAATGGAACGAGCAAAATCCGGCCAATCACGGACACGATTCGCTGGCTGCGCTGGCGGATGGCGCAGTCGGACGCGGAAGCGCCGGAAATTTTGCTTGCGCCGTCCGCGGCAACGAAAACATCCTTCGCCGATTGAAAAAGCTTTTTCGCAAAGCCGTCATGCTCGCCATTGTCACGGTCGTGTTTGCTTATGCTTATGGCTGGGCATCGCCGTGGGCCTTTCCGCAAACAAAAACCGTGGGATTCGGGTACGGGATGCTTCATGGCGCCCTGATGCCGATTGCGTTGCCGAGCCTCGTGCTGGGCCGCGACGTGCCGATTTATTCCACAAACAATTCGGGGCGGATTTACAAGATTGGTTATATTTGCGGAATCAACCTCTGCGGCCTCGCGTTTTTTGGTCCGCTGTTTTGGAGACCGGGCGGCCCTAAAAAATCCGGTTCCGAAAAATCTCCATGACCTTCAAGGTTCCGCCGGCCCAATAGGAATTAGCCGGCAGGGAAAACACGCGCCGCCCACGATGGTAGGTAACCGCCGCCGGTTGCCCCGGCAAATTTGGATCGTAGGCGGAGAAATGGATCTCGTCGCCGGATTCCATCGCCTCAAACAGAATCATTCCGTGGTTGATCGTCAGGGAAGGGAAGGTGATCAGATGGATGATGGGCGAAAAATCGTTTTGGATTTTTGAAAGCAATTCGCCGGCGGTCCGTTGCTGGTGCTCGGGTGACAGCGGGAAGATGATGCGCCAATGGCTGCGCAAGAAATAGGAACGCCACGCTCCGCCGCATTCGGCCTTCAGCAGGGTTTCTTTTGCCTGGCTGAAATCCCGCAGGCTGGAAAATCCAGGAATGACCACGGGGTTATCGGAAGGTACCCGGGGATTTTGGTGGATGATGGAGCGGATCAAACCGCGGCAGGCGCAATCGTCGGCCAGGGGTTGCGAGTTGTCGAAGCGGGCGTGATAAAGGAACTGGCGCGCGACGCGGGTAAGCACAAAACAACGATGGGCATATTGCGGCGTGGGTTCGCGCCGGCGAAAGGTCATCCGCTTGGTGGCCGCATCAAATTGATATTCCCAGAGCAGTTCGTTGGCAAAAGCAAAGGTGTCGCGCGCAAAATCAAAACGTCGTGGAGTTTTCTCGGCCATGTAAATAGACTAATTTAGAACCGCAGCGACAAACTGACAATGCTTTACGAACAGTGGACCCGAATTTGCGCCGCCAATCGGAACGCATTGGCGCTGCGTGAGTTTGCCACCGGCCGGCGCTGGACGTTCCAGCAATTGTTCTCCGAAGGCGAACGGGCCAGGGCGAATGGACAAATCATTTTTCCCTGCGGAAATTCGCCTGAATTCATCTTCCAACTTCTGGCGGCATGGCGGGAAAATAAAATTGCCTGTCCGCTGGAACCGGGACAATCGCCGCCGCAAATATCGGACGTTCCGAAAAACTGTGTTCATTTCAAATGCACCTCCGCCACGGCGGGCGCGGGACGCCTGGTCGCATTCCGGGCGGAACAACTCGCGGCCGACGCGCAAAATATCGTGGCGACGATGGGCTTGCGCGCGGATTGGCCGAACCTGGGCGTCATCTCGCTGGCGCATTCGTACGGGTTCTCGAACCTGGTCCTGCCGTTGTTGCTGCATGGCATTCCGTTGGTTCTGGCTCCCGCGCCACTGCCCGAAGTGGTCCGGCGCGCGGTGGAG
>JBKQUF010000245.1:0-14755 GCA_052140285.1 Limisphaerales bacterium
TCAAAAGTAATGTTCTAAAATTTTTGTAAAATTTATTAATAACAAAATGCGGGGGGGGGGGGCAGTCCTCTGCCCGCCGTGAACACGGGACAACGGCGCGCACGGAGTGGTGCGCCCCGCCGAAATCAGAACATTATCGAATTTTGAACGCAACGAAGCGCCGAATTGCCTGTTAAATAAAAGAGCGATTGCTCATGCTGGTTTTATTCAGCTACACTTTCAAAGGTTTAATGATTGAAGTCTCACATCTGACGAAGCGTTACGCCGGCCGCACCGCGGTCAGCGACATTTCGTTCACCGTCGCGCGCGGCGAGATCGTCGGCTTGCTCGGCCCCAATGGGGCGGGCAAAAGCACCACGATGCGCATTCTCTCGTGCTTTATGCCGGCCTCCAGCGGCACCGCCCGCGTGGCCGGTTACGACGTTTTCCGGCAATCCGAAGACGTCCGCCGGCGCATCGGGTACATGCCGGAGAACAACCCCCTCTACATCGAAATGCGGGTGCGCGAATATTTGAAATTTCGCGCGCGGCTCAAGGGCCTGGGCTGGCGCCGGTCGCGCGAGCGCGTCACCACCGTCATGGAACAATGCGGCTTGGCCGACGTGGAGCGCCGGGTCATCGGCCAGCTTTCCAAGGGCTACCGCCAGCGCGTGGGCCTGGCCGATGCGCTGGTCCATGAGCCAGAGTTGATCATCCTGGACGAGCCGACCATTGGCCTTGACCCCCACCAAATCCGTTCCGTCCGGCAATTGATCAAAAGTCTCGCCGGCCGGCATACCGTTTTAATTTCCACGCATATTTTGCCGGAAGCCGAAATGATGTGCAGCCGCATGCTCATCATGTACGACGGAAAAATCCTGGCCTCGGACACGCCCGAAAACCTCCAGCGCCTGATGGCCGGCAGCAGCCAGGTCATCGCGGAAATCGCCGCGCCCGCGGAGGCGTTGCGCGAATGCTGGAACCAAATGCCTGAAGTCGAGCAATTCGATGTCTCCTCCAGCCAAGGCGAATTCCAGCGCTGCGCCCTCACCCCGCGCGATGGACTGGACCTGCGCCCGATGATCTTTGCCCTGGCGCGGGAGCGCGGTTGGGTCATCCGCGAATTGACCCGCAGCCGCCACACCTTGGAGGATATTTACGTTCAGATCACGCGGCCGGACGAGGAGGAGGAAGGCGAGTGAAGATTTACTGGACCCTCCTGCGGCGCGAACTCTCGGCCTATTTTTTCTCCCTGACCGGATATGTGGTAATCGCCGCCGTGACGTTTTTGACCGGGCTGATTGTCGAAGTCTTGATTGAAAACCTTGGCAGCGACGTGTTTCCCATGCCGGTCACTCAATTATTTTTTCAAACCCTCCTGTTCTGGATCATTCTGCCGTTGGTGACGCCCGTCATCACCATGCGGTTATTTGCCTTGGAAAAATTTTCCGGCACCTTTGAAACGCTCATGACGACGCCGGTCCGCGAGATGCAGGTGGTCTCCGCCAAATACTCAGCCGCCCTGATTTTTTACATGGTGATGTGGCTGCCCATGTTGGGCGGGCTGTTCATCGTGCGACATTATGCCAACCAATCTTCGGCGATGGATGCCGGCGACATTGCCGGATTGTATCTGGGGCTGTTTTTGATTGGCGGCTTCTTCCTCTCCATCGGCTGTTTTGCCTCGGCCTTGACCCGCAGCCAGATGGTGGCCGCCGTCTTGAGCCTGGCGCTGGGGGTGACGGTCATCCTGGTCAGCTATTTGTCCAATCAGGTCTCATTGACCGGCTGGCAGGCGCAAACGCTCTCATTTTTTAACCTGCAGTCCCAGGTAAACGACTTCATTCGCGGCGTCGTTGACACGCGGGAAGTCGTTTTTTACGGCAGCCTCACGTTCTTGTTTCTGTTTTTAGCCTTACGGGTGGTGGAAAGCCGCCGCTGGAAATAATGCCTGCCGACCCCAAACATAACCCCAGCTTTTCCCCGGCCCGCCGGTGGGGAATCGGTCTCGACATTCTGCTGCGCACGCTGCTCGTCATGGCCATTGTCGTCATGGCCAATTTCATCAGCGCCAAATTCTCCCACCGGTTTTATCTCAGTTCCCAGACCCGCATCAAATTGTCCGCGCACACCATCAATGTCCTTCAATCCATCACCAACCATGTTACCGTGACGCTCTATTATGACCAGGGCGACGAAATGTATTCGACCATCAAAGCCTTGTTGACCGAGTATCAACGGGCCAACCCGAATATCTCGGTTCAAACCGTGGATTACGTGCGCAACATGGCCGACGCCGAAAAAATCAAGGACCAATACAATTTGGGCGCGGAGGAGAACCTTGTGATTTTTGCCAGCAACCGCGGTTTCAAAATCGCCCCCGGCGACGCTCTTGTCCAATCCAAGTTGGAACCGGCTTTACACCAGGACCCGGATGAAAAGGAACCGGAATTTCGTAAAAAGCCGGTGGCCTTCAATGGCGAAATGATATTTACGTCCCTGCTGCTGGCGATAACCAATCCGAAGCCATTCAAAGCCTATTATTTGCAAGGCGAAAAGGAGGAGGCGTTTACGGATACCAGCGACACTGGCTATTACAAATTCGCCACCGTCGTTGCGCAAAATGACATCAACCTTGAGCCGCTGACCTTGACCGGAGGGGCCGATATTCCAGATGACTGCGATTTGCTGATTATCGCCGGGCCGCAAGTCGCCTTCTCTGAGCAGGAACTCGAAAAGATTGATCTATACCTGTCGCAAGGCGGACGCTTGTTCGCACTCTTTAACTACTATTCCATCAAAAACCCGACTGGTCTCGAGCCGATTCTCCAACGCTGGGGCGTTAACATCGGGTTTGACTGGGTCCGGGACATGGATAATTCTCCATCCCATGGCGGACAAGACCTCGAGGTTTCCAGCTTTGCCAAGCATCCGATGGTCAATTCACTTGTTGGTTCAAGCCTCTATTTGATCCTGCCCCGCCCCGTAAGCCGCGTGAACTTCCAGAACCCGCCCCCCGATGCGCCGGAAGTGGATGAACTGGCCTTTTCCGGGCCGAACTCCACCCTTTCCGATTCATCAGGCGCCCCGCCACAGGCGTATCCATTGATGGTTGCCGTTGCGCAAAAGCCCGGCGCGGGCGTGGCCAAGCCCCGGGGACTCACCCGGATTGTCGTGGTCGGCGATTCTTTAGCCTTCGAAAACCGCATCATCGACCTCTGGGAAAACCGCGATTTCATCGGTTACGCCGTCAATTGGCTCCTGGACGAAACCCAAATGCTCAACGGCATCGGCCCCAAACCAGTCACTGAATACCGGCTGTTGATGACGCAAAAGCAGCAGCAGGACACGCGCTGGCTGTTGTTGGGCGCATTGCCCGGCGCCGTGTTGATGTTCGGCGGGCTGGTCTGGTTTGTCCGAAGAAAATAATGAACTCAAGAACAACAGGCATTTGGTTTGTGATTGCCGCGGGGCTGGCGGCGTTCATTTTCATTTATCAGCATTATTTTTCCTCGGTCATCGCCGGGCCTTCCACCATCCTGCCCCATTTGCGCGCGGATGCCGTCACCAGCATCCAGGTCATCCCCGCCAACCAACTCGAAATCCGCGTTGACCGCACCAACAATGACTGGTTTCTGACCAAACCCATCAACTATCCCGCCCAAGCCACCGCCGTCGGCGCGTTATTGGACGCCCTCCGGAAATTGACGCCCGACCTTAAAATCACCGCCGCCGAATTGCTCGAAAACAAGAATTCCGAGTCCGAATATGGCTTTGATAACCCGCCCTGGTCCATCGTCATCAACACGCCGGACCAGCGCTGGCAACTCGCCGTCGGCAATCGCACTGCGCCTGGCAATCAGGTCTATCTTAGTGTCGCTGGCGAAGACGGCGCCTACGTGGCCAACTCGACCTGGCTCAAACTAATTCCCCAATCGGCCACGGTTTGGCGCGACACCGCGCTGGCCGACGTTGACCGGGACATCGACTGGATCACCGTCACCAATGGCGCCGCAGTCATTGAATTGCACACCGACCCGGCCACTCACCTGTGGCGGATGATTCGGCCGCTTTCGGCCCGCGCCAATTCCGACCGCATCACCGATGCCTTGCAACGCCTGCAATCCGCCCACGTCACCCAATTCATTTCCGACGATCCCAACGCCGACCTCACCAGGTTCGGCCTTCAGCCGCCCGCCCTCGACGTGTGGCTGGGCCATGGCACGAATTTGCTCGCGGGCGTTGCCGTGGGCAAAAATCCGGCGGACGATTCCACCCAGGTCTATGCCCGCCGCGATGGTTGGAACGGCATATTCACTACCTCGCAGGATCCCCTGGTTCCCTGGACCGGTTCCATGACCGACTTTCGCGACCGCAATCTGCTTGAATTGACAGCGCCGGTGGCTGAAATCGATGTCAGTGGCACCAACCATTTCGCGTTGCAACGTGGCTCCGGGACTAATGATTGGAAGATCGTCGGCGAAACCTTTCCGGCGGATCCGGACACCGTCCAGGCATTTATCCAGGACCTCGCCGGACTGCAAATCGAGCGTTTTGTGAAGGATGTCGTTACGAAGCCGGATTTGCAAAACTGCGGGCTGCTCAATCCCCAACGCGTGATCACGTTGCGCTCCGCCGTCAGCCCGAACACTGCGGACACCAACGCCGTTATCGCCCAATTGTTCTTCGGCGGCACCGGCACCAACGAGGTTTTTGTCCGTCGCGCCGATGAAGATTTCATCTACGCCATCTCCGCGGACGATTATAACAAGTATTTAAGCGATAGCAGCCTGTTTTCCGCCGACTGGGGGTTCCGCGACCGGCACATCTGGAGTTTCAATATGCCGGACGTCGCGCAGGTCATCATCCAGCAGAACGGCAAAACCCGGCAGCTCATCCATGACGGCAACAATAAATGGTCGCTGGGCGTCGGTTCCACCGGCATTGTCACCGGGCGGAGCATCGAACAGGCGGTGCAGCAATTGAGCAACCTCACGGCCGACGGCTGGATGGCGCGCAATTTTTCCGACTCCGCCCCGTTCGGCATCAACTCCGACAGCCTGCAAATCACCGTGCAACTTAAAAACGGCCAGAAGGACACCGTCACCATGGGCGCGCCAATTTTCAACGGCAACAATGCCCTTGCCGCTGTCACTTTGGATGGGCAACGGTGGGCATTCGTATTCCCGGCCATACCCTACCAGTTTGTCATCAATTTTCTGACGATTGCGTCAAATTGAAAGAGTGAACTTGCAGGCAGGGCAAAAATATTCGCCGCGCGACATAAAACTTCCCCTAGCGGGCAAGGGCGCCAAAATCAACTCTGGCGCCTGTCCATCAACTCCTTTGCGTTCGTTTTGTGCCGCGGACTTATTTGCCGCGAAATGCAGCCAGAACAGTCAGAACCACAATGACCAAAGCCCCGCTCGGCGTGACCATTTCGTCAACAGCCAGCATGGGCATGAACAGCAGGTGCATAATGTTCCTTTCTTTTCTTACGGCAAATCAGATGCCGTAAATGGGGTCAAACAACAATTTTACCTAACTTAAACTATTAGCAAGTAAAATATGTCCTTTTGATCATTGCCCGAAAAATTTCTGGGTCTCGCGGATGACCTCCACCAAACGGTCCACTTCGCCCGGGGTATTGTAAAAATAAAAGCTGGCCCGCGCGGTGGATTCCACGCCCAGCTTGCGCATCAGCGGTTGCGTGCAATGATGCCCGCCGCGCAACGCCACGCCTGCCTGGTCCGCCAGCGTCACCACATCATGCGCGTGAACGTCCTTCAGCAAAAAACTCACCAAACCGGCGCGCTGTTCCGAATTCAATTTCGGCCCGAACAACCGGATGTTCTTTAATCCGGCGAGTTTTCCATAGGCATAATTCGCCAGTTCCTGGTCGTGCTTCCAGATGTTGTCGCGCCCAATCGCGTCCAGGTAATCCATCGCCGCGTGAAGGCCGATCGGCCCGGAAATGTCCGGCGTTCCCGCCTCAAACCGGTGGGGCGCCGGCTTGAACTCGGTCTTGTCGTAACTCACGCTCAAAATCATTTCTCCACCGCCCTGGTAGGGCGGCATGGCGTCCAGCAATTCCCCGCGCCCCCATAAAACGCCAATACCCGTCGGCCCGCAAATTTTGTGGCCGGAAAACACGAAGAAATCGCATCCGATGGCCTGGACATCCACCGGGCAATGTCCTGCGCTTTGCGCGCCGTCCACCAGCGTCACGATGCCCCGCTGGCGCGCGCGGGCACACAGTTCGGCCACCGGGTTCAGTGTGCCGAGCGAATTGGAAATATGGACCATCGAAAAAATTTTCACCGGCCCGGCCAATAACGAATCCAGTTTGGCCAAGTCCAAAAGACCTTCGTCTCCGTTGACCGGCACGTAGGCAATCCTGGCCCCGGTGCGCTGCGCGAGCATCTGCCATGGCACCAGGTTGCTGTGGTGCTCCATCTCCGTGAGCAGGATCACATCGCCGGGTTTGAGATTCTTTGCGCCCCAGGAAGCCGCCACCAGATTGATACCCTCCGTCGTCCCGTGTGTGAAGACAATCTCCTCCGCCGCTTTCGCATTAATGAACCGGGCCGCGCGCGACCGGGCCGCTTCATAGGCCGTGGTGGCGCGATTGCTCAATTCATGGATGCCCCGGTGGACATTCGCGTTGTCGTGTTCGTAATAATGCCGCAACGCCTCCAGCACCACGCGCGGCTTTTGCGACGTGGCGGCGTTGTCAAAATAAATCAACGGCCTGCCGTGGACCTGTTGGTCGAGGATCGGAAAATCCGCGCGCAAGGCGGTCCAGTCAATTGTTTTCACTGTATTACATGAGTCCCAACTGCAGTTTCGCCGCCTCGGTCATCATGCTTTGGTTCCACGGCGGGTCCCAGACCAACTCCACATTCGCCTCGTCAATCGGCTCCAGCGAAAGCAATTTATTCTGCACATCCTGCGCCAGCACCGGCCCCATGCCGCACCCGGGCGCCGTCAACGTCATCTTCACGTCGGCCTTGAAACTGCCCTCGCCCGCGGGCGCGAGATGGCAATCGTAAATCAGTCCCAGATCAACGACGTTGACCGGAATTTCCGGGTCATAACATGTCTTAAGCGCGTCCCAAATCTGTTTTTCCAATTGCTCCTGTGTCACCGGCCCGGAAATCGCCGTTGCGGGCGCAGATTTAATTTCGAGGCCCAGCGCATCGGCGTCCTTCCCATCAATCCGGAACATGGTGCCGTTGACGATTACGGTGTAGGCGCCGCCGAGCGATTGGGTGACGTACGCCTGGCCGCCTTTTTGCAGCGTGATCTTTGTGCCGACGGGAACCACCGACGCTTCCACGTCCCGCGTCAAAATTTTTGCTTCATTCGGATTCATAAACGCTCAATTTAACTGCTTCATCATCATCGTTGCAAACGTGAAGAAAATCAATTGCTGAACGCATTGAATGTGCTTAAAGTAACAAGCACAAGTATAATCACTCAAAGTAATCATGAATGAAATGGGAATATGGTCTGATTCTCCTTTACGTCGCCTGCAATCAGTTCGTTGTCATCAAAAGGCCGCAAATCGAATCAGCCGCGAACTCTCGAGAAACACGCCTTCAGGACATTGGCCTTTCGGAATGCCAACATCAATAAATCCTTGGATTTTAGTCATGGGAATAAGTCCGGGACACGGTACGCATGAGAATAATGATTCATTCTATCCACTGCCAACAGTTGGCCATGTTCATACAGGATTCGGAGGGGAATTTGCTGATCCTTGTAAGCCGACATGGGACGGGCCATATTGGCAAAAAACCCGCAAGTTATGCATTGGCATGATTCAGAAATTTGAGCCAAAAATTAAATTGCCAATGGACTGTCTTTCTCTCAGCGGACATTTGAATTTGGGCACAAAGCAACAGGGGCGTGGCACTTTCGACGCGACGGATCCAAAAATCATAAAATGGATTCCGACAGCTTTGGAAACGCTGAAGCCACGCGTTGTAATTCTTTTTGGTTGGAAATCCCTGATGGGAAAATTAAAAAACCATTGGGATTCGTCTCATCCGATCGGAATTTTGGTAAATTCAGATCCAGAGAAGAAGATTCCGTTCAAATGTGATTCTAAAAGAATGTATTGTTATTCAATTTGGCGGCTAAAATCATCCTGGGGAAAAATAACTGCCATTTGTTGGCCAAATCATCCAATTCGGCCCCCGTTTGGTGGCATGAAAAATTGGGAAAAGTCAGTCAAACAAGCTTCGCCATTGCTGAAACAATAAATTTTTCGAAGCTTTTTTTGCGCGACGGTTTTCTTCTTTCGGCGCGATTCGGCTGGCATAAATCACTTCACGCCAATTCTACTTTCAATTTTCTTCCCAAGGCCAGCGCGGCCTGTTCTAAAAGCTGCAATGAGATAGCAGAATCATTTTCTGAAAAAAGGCGGTCCAAAGCGGCCTGGCTGGTTTTCATGCGGTTCGCCAGTTTCGCCCGCGTGATGCGGCGGCGTTTCATTTCCCGCTCAATCTGCCATGCGACGACCCGCTTGAGCGCACCCGCTTCACATTCCGCAAGCAAGCCATCCTGCTTTAGAAAATCATCCAGATCAGAACCAACATGTTTTTCATTCATATCACTATTGTAGCATTCGCAACCGTGTTTTTGCCAGTGCCAAATCATCCACCGGAGTTTTTTGCGATTTTTTGATGAAAGCGTGCAACAAAATCATTCTGCCCGCGTTGGCGGTGAAAAATACGCGCGCAATTTGTCCGGCCAGACGCGAGCGAACTTCCCAAAGTCCGGCATCCAGTTTTCGCACCAGCGGCATTCCCAGCGGCCATCCGAATTGAACGGTTTTAAGATCTTCACCGATGATTTTCCGTTCGTCTCGCGGCAAAGATTTTAACCATTCCCGAACCGGCTCGCGTCCCGTTTCAGTTTGAAAGAATGAGACCGAAAGGATTGGTTCGCGTCCACCCATGCGTTTTTTCAATTTTCTTCCGACTCCGTCGTCACCGGCTGGTTTTCCCCCTTCAGCGCCGACATCACCGCGTGCCACGACAAAATCGCGCATTTCACCCGCGCCGGATACTTATGGACGCCCGCAAACACCGCCAGTTTGCCCACCTCACCCGCAATCGTTCCGGTCATCACCATCTCATGCACCTGCCCAAACATTTTTTCCACGTCCATTTTCGTTTTCCCCTTCGCAAATTCGGTGAGCAACGACGCCGACGCCTTGGAAATGCAGCAACCCGAACCGACAAAACTGATGTCCTTGATCCGGTCGCCGTCGAGCGTCAGGAACAGTTTCAATTGGTCGCCGCACAACGGATTATGTCCTTGGGCGGAACACGTTGCCTGCGGCATTTCGTGGAAATTCCGCGGTTGCTTGCAGTGATCAAGAATGACCTGCTGGTAAAGGTCGTTGATGTCTTCGAACATGGCCAATTAATGGAATGACTGCTTACTCCGTCCGGCTGGCTAACGCGCATCCGCCAGGGAACGGTTTGCTTCCAACCGCTCCCAGACGATTCTGTCCAATTCCTCCCGGATTGGCGCGCACCGGATGCGTTCCACAATCTCGCCGGCGAACGCGTGGATCAACATCCGCCGCGCCATCTTCTCCGGGATGCCCCGCGCGCGCAAATAAAACACGCTCTCATCGTTCAACTGTCCGATCGTCGCGCCGTGGGTGCATTTCACATCGTCCGCATATATCTCCAACTGCGGTTTTGTGTCGGCTGTCGCGTCGCCGGACAGCAGCAGGTTTTTGTTCGTCTGCTTCGCGTCGGTATTTTGCGCGATCGGATGCACGTAAATGCGCCCGTGAAAGACGCCCTTCGATTTGTCGTCCAGGATGCCGTTGAAATACTCGTGGCTCGCGCAATGCGGCTGCACATGCTCCACCACCATAAAATGATCGGCCAACTGCTCGTTCTTCGTCAGGTACAGCCCGTTCAATATACATTCCAGCCCCTCCCCCGCCAGCCTGACGTGGATATTATTGCGCGAGAGCCGGGCACCCAGTGCAAACGAATGGACCCTCACATTGCTCGAGCCTCCAAATTCGCCCGCGATGGCCGCCATGTGAAACGCGTTCGCCGCCTCATCCTGGAGTTTCAGATACTCCAGCGTGGCTCCATCTCCGGCGACGATTTCGGTGACGGCGTTCGTGAAATAAGCCGCGCTTCCCGCGTTCAAATAACTTTCCACAATGGTCACTTTGCTGTTCGCCCCGGCGATCACCAGATTTCGCGGCTGGATCGTTTCGCCATTCTCTTTCGCCGATGAAATATAGAGCAGTTGAATTGGCTCGGCGATTTCCACGCCGGGCGGGATTAAAATGAAGGCGCCATCCGCAAAAAACGCCTGGTTCAATGCCGCAAACGTATTATTCGCCGTGTGCGAGTACTTGCCCAGGTGCTTTTCAATCAGCGCGCCATCCTTTTTTAATGCCGCCGCGAGACTTTCCACGCGCGCGCCCTCCGGCAGGGGTTTTATCGATGACAACTTCTCCGAAAAAAATCCGTTTACGAAGACCAGGCGGTGGCCGGGCAGTTTGGTAAAAGGCGCCTCGCTCAACACCTTGCTTTCCGCTCCGTTCACCGCCACTTCGGGCGCGGGATGGAAGGGCAGTTTTTCGATGGGCGCCACGTTTGTAAAACGCCAATCCTCCTGGCAAAGAGTGGGAAAGCCCTGTTCGGCAAAAGCCGCCAGGCCGGCCTTGCGCAAGGGCGCCAGCCAGGCCGGTTGCGACGCCGGTTTCAGGTCGCCAAATTGTTCGAGGATTGATTCAATCGCGCCTTTGGAATGCTCTTGTGTCATAACGTCCCGTCAAACGAACAGTTTTCCATGCAATCGAACGCGGCGCAAATTAAAAACCACCGTTATTCCGCAAATAAAAACCGCAGGTCGTCCAGCGTCAGGCTCTGGGCGAAGCGATCCTCGCCGAGCACGTCTTCCGCCAGCGCGGCCTTCTGTTTTTGCAGCAGGCGGATTTTTTGCTCAATACTGTCGCGCATCAACAGCCGGTAGGCCATCACCTTGCTCGTCTGGCCGATGCGATGCGTGCGATCAATGGCCTGGTTTTCCACGGCGGGATTCCACCACGGATCGAACAGCACCACATACGACGCGGCGGTCAGGTTCAAGCCAAACCCGCCGGCCTTGAGCGAAATCAAAAATACCGCGCCGCCTGGGGCCGATTGAAAGTCCTGGACCAGCGCGCCGCGGTTTTCCGTGTCGCCGGCGAGGTAAAAATGCGGCCATTCGCGCCGTTTCACGGTTTCGCGCAGCAAATCGAGCATCGTGACGAATTGCGAGAACACCAGCACCTTGTGGCCTCCCTCAATCAGCGGTTCGAGCAAATCCTCCAACGCGGTGAGTTTCGCGCTTTCGGCTTCGCGCAGATTTCCGTCCACCAGCGCTGGATGGCAGCAAATCTGCCGCAGCCGCAGGAGCGACGTGAGAATATTAAAGCGTTCCTCGTTGAGTTGCCGGTTGGACTTGAGTCCGAGTATCAGTTGCCGGGCGCGTTTGAGCTCGGCACGGTAAAGCGTTTGTTGCTGGCCATCCATTTCGCAAAGCAAATCCTCCTCGACGCGGTCCGGCAGGTCCTTGGCGACCTGCGACTTGGCGCGCCGCAGAAGAAAAGGGCGCACGCGCGCGGCCAACCGGAGGCGGGCAAGCGGATCGTCCTTGGCGTCAAAGCGGCGGAGGAAATGCGCGCGATTTCCCAGCGCGCCGGGCATGGCAAAGCCGAAGATGCTCCACAAATCCAGCAGGCGATTTTCGATGGGCGTGCCGGTGAGCGCGAGGCGATGCTCCGCCTTCAGCGCACGGGCGGCCTGGGCCGTTTGCGAATTCGGATTTTTGATGCATTGGGCTTCGTCCAAAATCGCGGTGAGCCACTGCGTGTTTGCGATTTCGGGCGAAAGCGAGCGCAGTTGCGCGTAGTTGATAACGATGAGATCAAAGTTTTCACGCGCGGCGGATAGTTCATCGCCGGCCTCGCCTCGCCATAGTCGGACGCGCAGACCGGGATAAAAACGTTCTGCTTCCGCGCGCCAGTTGTCCATCACGGATTTGGGGCAGACAACGAGGCTAGACGACGTCCCCATCGGACGGGAGGGGAGATCGCTGGTTTGGGAGTCCGCGCCACCTTCCCGCAGCCAGGCCAGCCAAGCCAGCGTTGCTGACAGATTGCTTTCAATGTCTCGGAGCACGTTGCAAACGCCCTTGAACTGGCTCATGTGTTCCGCAAAAACGGTCATCGCCTCGGCGTTGACCTTTTCATGCAATTCGGTGGGTCTTTGGTAGTTCATAATTCACCTCATTCGGTTGCCAACAATTTCAACAATTCGGTTCGGGGCACAAGTAATTTGCCGCGCAAGGCACGACAGGCTTTTAATTTGTTGCGCTGAATCAACCGATAAACGCTGAAATAATTTACGCCGAGCATATCGGCAGCTTCTTGGATGGAATACGCCAGCCGTTCGGGTGCTGGCGCGGCCTGTGGCATTTCAGTTTTTGGAATGGTCTCCATACGTCTCAATTGGTTGTGGTTTTTTCATGGGGAGCGAAATCAGCTTTTCAACCTGCTTGCGCCAATCAATTTCGGAAATAAAATCACCGGGGCGGACACCAAGCGCCGTCGCGATGTAATACAACTGGACCAGATCAATCCTCAACGAGCCGTCTTCGATTTTGGAAACAGTGCTACGGGTCGCGTTATACCAGCCTGCGAGCTGCAACTTGTCAGCGAACGTATCCTGCGTCCAACCGCGCCGGTTGCTGCGCCATCGGCTGACAAGTCGGCCTATGAAATTCCGCTGTTTCACTGCTTCAAATGTTTCATTCTCCCGCCAGTTCTTTGTCCGGTTTTCTGGACAAAATGGCGATTCGGCTCACTTTCCCATGCGACTTCATTTCCGTTGTCCCGAATCCGGGACAAAATCATTTAGCCTCGCCATTATTTCATTAAATGTCATCTGCGTTGTTCGTATTACGAACAAAGTTTTGTCGCCCATTTTCTTATACAATTTCGCGTCTTCGCGGCATTGTCTCATGTTGCCAGTCTTGATTTGTTTCATTCTGAAACAAAATTTTGCTCATGGTTTTACCGCATTTCCGTTTTCTGATTGTGCGGAAACCGCACAGGTTTTCAGAATTACGGGATAAAAACCAACGTCCAAGTAACGAGGCCGAAGCCAAGATTGGAAGTGGGGGTCATCAAACTGACGGCAAAACCGGCGTCAGTTCTCGCCAATACGCCTCAATTGAGGAAATAAACAGGCATTTGCCTGACCCATTATGGGATAAGGGGCATTATCGAACCGGCTTTCGCCGGCTCTAGCCAAGAAGGGAGAATCCAGACTTTCGTCCTGTCTCAAAAGAATAATTGGCACAGCCGAATCAAAATGCAAGTCGCAGGCAATGATTTGCATTCAGCCGTGAAAAATCCTTCGTGCGCGAATTCCTAACCAGCAAAACCCCGGAGCCGGGCGGCGGGTCAAGGTGGAGATTCAAGGGCGGCAGGGGAATACAACCTTGACGCGCCGCCCAGCGACATACAATGGAAGATTCGATTCACGCGCACGACACAGACAGATGCATTGTTGACCGCCTTCGCGATTGCGAACATTGTAGGCGTAGTGGCTGGGTGATTTGGAAGTGACGGTTTTGGTTTCGGTAGAATCAGTCATGGTAAAGTCTCCTATTTTAAGTTTATCGGGCTGCGCCAATCGCGGCCTGATGGCACAAGGCGGGAAGTCCCTTTTAGCCAGGGCGGAGCGAAACGGGCAAGGCGGAAAATTGGGGGCGACCTTCAGGGGGAACCACTTTTCTGATTGCGCGGACTGGCGGGGACTTCAATGTGCCAATCAAAAAGGCCGGGTGGCGTGACCGGCAAGTCCATTTATGGAGACGGCCAGACTGAAAACGGAAGCGAATCAACCCGCCTAAATTGCCCGTTCGCCTTGAGGAAAATGTAAAGCTATTCTGCAAATCTTTTGTAGAACGAGTCACAATTCGTTCCATATTTTTTCTGTAATTCTCTTTCAATTTCAATTCTTCCAACCAGCTTCGCAGTTGAAAGAAATTTAACCTTCATACGAGCGCAAAATTCTTTAGGTTTAACCCCATCAATTTTTTTACCGATTGCCGTAGCAAAGTTTAATTGGCACGGGTGTGGATTTTGTTTTGAATTGCATCGAAATAACATTTTTAGTCGGCGAAATAGATTTCTCGTTTCGCCAACATAAAATGGCTTGTTTTTGCCTTTTTCATAAATTACATAAACACCTGCTTCTTCTGGTGGTTTGGTCGAAAAAGTTATTTTTTCTCTGCCGTTTTCATTCCAAATTGCATTAACAAATTTGGCACTTTCAATCTCCTTAATTTGAACTCTGGCTTCATTCATAACTTTTGCAATGCAAGTTTAATTAAATTTTGTATCGCTTGCGGCAGCTATGGGAACAATTTCCACGGCTTTGTCCTGAATGATAATGCGAATCCCTTTGTCACTTTCCAAAGTCCAAACCGCGTTGCCATTTCCATCGGTGCTTGATTGAAAAGTTCCGAGATTGTAGCCGTCGTTAAATTTTTGGACAAAATCTTCAGTGGACATGCCAGTTGTTCCGAAAAGCACGTCCGATGCGGCGGCGCTAACCTAACTTCCTCGGAGATTTTCAAAAAGGCCAGTAAAACCGGCGGTTTCCGGTTTTTGTCTGGCTACAAAGCCCATTGCGGCACAGTGGCGAAAAGTTTGATCAGGCCCAGTTTTTCCAGC
>JBKQUF010000246.1:0-4934 GCA_052140285.1 Limisphaerales bacterium
GATTCACCTGATAGGCCCAGACTTCAAAATGGGTCAGATTGGCCTCGCCGTAGATTGTCGCAAACGCACCGTCCACGGCGTCCGCACCATGGGCAACTTTAACGCGGCCAATGCGCGGCACATTGTAACGAGGATCAAACGTCAGCCAGTCCTGCCCCAGATACACTTCGCAATAGGCGTGAAAATCCATCGGCGTGCCCGGATCAACGTATCCAATGTCCGGCAGATGTCCGGTCACATAGCGGGCGGGGAGATTAAAGGCGCGGCACAGCGCGATGGCCGCGTGCGCGAAATCACGGCAGACCCCGTAGCGCCGTTCGATGACTTCGGAGGCGGACAGGTCGGAGCGGCCGGACATGAATCGGTATTCAATGTTGTTGTGAACCCAATCGCAAATGGCTTGGACGCGCGGGAGGCCATGCGGGATTTGCCCGAACTGGTTCCAGGCAAAATTCATCAGCTTGTCCGAATCACAATAACGGCTCGGCAACGTATAACGCAACAACTCAAAAGGCAATTGTCCCACGGGCAGGATGTTGCCCATGATTTCCCGGCTGTCGGGCAGTGAAGAGACGGCCACCAGGGCGTCGTGCCGAATTTCATTCCGGCCCGGCATCAACATTGAGCGATAGGTGATGTTGCCGTGGGAATCCTGAAATTCATATGACGGCTGGCCGATGCCGAACGAAAGTTTTTCCTGCATCACCAGCACCCTGCCTTCGAGTCGTGGTTTGAGCACAAACAACCCGGGCGTCTGCACGGTTGTTTCGTAGGCAAGATTGCAGCCGACGCGGACAGTGAGATTCAAGGGACTCCAATTCATGGTTCATACTGTAGCTCCTATTTGCCAGAAAGATAGCAGCCGCGACAAAATAAAGGGTGTGAGACAAATTTCTTCTCCGCCCTGCAAGGGCGAACCAAATCAACCCCGTCACCAGCCGCGTTGATTGTTTAGTATCAAAGAGGCCGACTCAGCGCGCTGGTTCCCGGCAGATAACTGAGGGCCATTGAATCAGAAACCTGAGAGCACGATTTTGCCGATGGTTCTCCCGCTTTCGACCAGCGCGTGGGCGCGCTTCATGTTCGCGGCATTGATGGCGCCAAGATTCGTTTGCACTGTGGTGACGATCCGCCCGGCGTCCACCAGAGCGGCGACTTCGTTTAACAGGCGGCCTTGCTCGCTCATGTCGGGCGTCTCATAACGCGAGCGCGTGAACATGAATTCCCAGTGGAACGAGATGCTCTTGGGCTTGAGCTTCGTGATTTCGAGCGGACGCGCCGGGTTTTCAATCAACGCCATCGCGCTTTACCCATTACAGACGTCGAGGAACCTCTTTTTGCCTCTTGCGGTTCATGCCGCTTCTCAATTTTGCAAAACCATGACAATTGAATCCGACTTTGTATTACACTTTTGATGATGCGCGACGGAAATTTAATCTTTTTCCTTCTGATAATGTTTTTGACGGCCACACTGGCCTTCGTATTTTTCCGCTCATTCCCCCGGCATGAGAACGATTTGAAGGCGCGCTACCAAATAAATTTCGTCGTGCTGATCGTATGGACAATTTTATTTGTGATGGAAGTCATCATCTTTTTCCACCCGAAAGTACAAAATGGCCAATCCATATTCATGCCGGTAAATCATCCATCCACGTTCAATCGAATATTACCTTTTATTGTTTGCGGACTGATTGGCGTGGCCTGCATTTCTCAATTTTTCGTCCTTCTCAAAGCCAGGCGTAAATTGCCGGAGCCGCCCGGGTTCCGGCGAAACCCAAAACGCCTGCCGCCGCTTTTCTGGCAGGCGATCTTTATTTTATTACCGGTGGCGGGACTGGCGTGTTTCGGCTTGTATTCATTGCGGCAGGACCGGCTCCTAGCCGAACAGGAAGCGCAAGAAGCCGGCGAGGTATTGGCCCAACGTCTGGCGCAAGCCATCAGCGCCGGCGCCAGCCAGGCATTGAGCGACTACCGCGAGGTGAGCTTCGATCTACATGCCAACCGCGAGGCTGATATGGGCGTGTCAAGCTGGCAAGGGGGCATCCAATCGGAGAACGATGCGTGGCGGCGCATCAAACTATGGCAGCAGGCGAATCCTGACATTGATTTGTCCACGCTGCCACCGGCAGGACGCGAGTCTTATGAAATGGCAGTCGAACCGATGCCGCCGCAGCCGCCGGAATGGCTTGCTCAATTAAATCCAGACCAGCGGCAACTCTGGCAATGGGCAAAGGAATCGGAATTCAAGTCCGCGGATTCGTCAGCAGGGCAAATCGCCATCGAAAAATTCATTGCCTCTAAGCCGCCTCCCGGCGCGCGGGCCAATGCGGAATATCTTTTGTTGCTGGCGAAAACGCGGGGGCTTGCGAATCAGGAAGCCGCCGCGGAATTCGCTTCAAAGTGGAATCAATCGGACTACCTCACCGAAGCCGGCCTGCCCATCGGCCAGTTGATGTGTTATCAGGCACTGCGTTTAATGACCAACGGCACGGGAGTGCAGAACAACTTTCTTCAACATATTTCCTGGGTGATCATCTGGCATCCTTCGTTTTTTTCGGAACATCTCATCACCGAGGCGGGGCGCGTGGCCAAAGGGACGGATTCCGAAACAAAAGTATCGGCGCTCAAGGCTTGGTGGGAAGCGGGGCAAAAGGCGCAGACCGTTTTGGAAAATGTTCGGGAACAATACCCTTCCAACACCTGGAAATCGGGAACTTATTGGGCGAATTCAAGCGCCGGCAAATTCATGCTTTTGCTGGGGTTCAGATTTTCCGGATCGAGCACCAATGTCATTCCGCCTTTTTCGTATTTGATGATCCCGCAGGCCGTGGTGGAAAGGGCGCTGGCAACGGCAGCAAGCCAATCTGATATTTCGCTGCCGCCTTACGCCCGGGTCGAATTTGAAATGGCCGGGCAAAATATAACCCTGTTCTCCAAAGAAACTGCGACCGCAACAAATGGCGTTTTGCCGGTTTTGGGTCAGGCCGATGGAGCTTGGAAGGGACTTCCGGAAATGGACACTCCACAAAATCAATCCGTCTATCCGTTTCAAATCCGTGTTCTTCTGGCCGACCCAAACATACTCTACGCGCATCAAAGGCAACGCACCTGGATGTTTGGCGGGCTGATCGTGGTTTCCACTGTTGCGGCCTTGAGCGCCTTGTTCGCCGCTTACCGGGCATTCCGCCGCCAGCAGGCGCTCAACGAATTGAAATCCAATTTCGTCTCCAGCGTTTCCCATGAATTGCGCGCGCCCATCGCTTCCGTGCGGTTGATGGCCGAAAATCTCGAGCGCGGCAAAATCCAGAACGCCCTTCGCCAGGGCGAGTATTTCCACTTCATCGTGCAGGAATGCCGCCGCCTGTCCGCCTTGATCGAAAACGTGCTCGACTTCTCCCGCATCGAACAGGGCCGCAAACAGTATGAATTTGAATTGACCGATCCCGTGGCGCTCACCCAAACCACCGTGAAATTGATGGAACCGTACGGCGCGGAAAAGGATGTCCGGCTGGAATACCGCCCTGCCCCGCCGGTTCCCGTCCCCGAACTGTCTCTCGATGGACGCGCCATTCAACAGGCCCTCCTCAACCTCATTGACAATGCCATCAAACATTCGCCCAAGGGCGGCACTGTGACGGTGGGCCTGGAAATGGTGAACCTTGATTCCGGGGCCGCTGCCATCAGCCTGTTCGTCGCCGACCATGGCCCCGGCATTCCGCCCGAAGAGCACGAGAAAATTTTTGAGCGATTTTACCGCCTCGGTTCTGAATTGCGCCGCGAGACCCAGGGTGTTGGAATCGGGTTAAGCATCGTAAAACACATCGTCGCGGCCCATCATGGCCGGGTGTCGGTCCAAAGCCGGCCCGGCCAGGGCAGCCGTTTCACCATCGAATTGCCAATCAGGAGCCGGCATGAATGAGCGAATTCTAATCATCGAAGACGAAACGCCGATGCGCACCGCCCTGGCCGATTTGTTGACCGCGGAAGGCTACCGCGCCCTCACGGCTGCGGATGGCGAGAGCGGCCTCCAGCGCGCCCTCGCCGAAAAGCCCGACCTCATCCTCCTCGACGTGATGATGCCCAAGCTCGATGGCTTTGCCCTCTGCGCCGAACTGCGCCGCCTCGCCAGCAACCTGCCGGTGATGATGCTCACCGCCAAGGGCCAGATTGAAGACCGCGTCGTTGGACTCGATGCCGGCGCCGATGATTACCTCGTCAAACCGTTCAGCACCGGGGAACTGCTCGCGCGCGTGCGCGCCCTGCTCCGCCGCATGGAACGCCAAACCAAAGCCCTGGTGAAACTGAAGCTGGGCGACATGGAAATTGACCTCGCCCGGCAGACGGCCTTTCGCCGGAAACGGCCAGTCCACCTCACCGCCCGGGAATTCGACATGCTCCGGCTGATGGCCGAGGCTGAAGGCGAACCGGTCACGCGCGAAAAATTTCTCGATGTCGTCTGGGGCTACACCGCCTTTCCCACCACCCGCACGGTGGATAATCATGTGGCCAATCTTCGCGCCAAACTCGAAAAAAATCCCGACGAGCCGCGCTGGATCAAAACCGTTCACGGCGTGGGCTACAAACTGGAATTGAAATGAACCACGGATGAACACGAAACGTCAAAAACTTTTAACCACGAAATACTCGAAACGACACGAAATGAAAAAGCTGCCTCACGCAAAGGCGCAATGAACGCAAAGGAATTTAATTTTCTCACAACCACTTTGCGTCTTCGCAGTGCAATGTCCGAAAACTTTTCATATGTGGTAAAATATTACGCGGCCAACGCTTTCATTTTCATCCTCAGATCCGTCCTGCAATAATGCAAATCTTTGCTTTCCTGACAAAGAATTGGCGCTGCGTCCGAACTCGCTGGCGTCGTGGAGTGCGGTGGCTGGCGGGGAACAGGGCTGACACCGCTTTTCCTCATTCGA
>JBKQUF010000247.1:0-29376 GCA_052140285.1 Limisphaerales bacterium
CAGCGCAACGCCATCCAGGCGATGGCCGCGCTGGCCATCCAGCATCTCGAATTTCCACCGGCGGAAGCCGCCCTGCAAAATTATCTCACGAATTTCCCGTCGTCGGACGCGGCCCTTTTTGCGCTGGGTGAATTGCAATTAAGAGACCACCTGACCCAACCCGCGGAAACCAATCTGATAACGGCGGCCCATGCCAACCTTGACCAATTCATTTCCACCTTCACCAACAGTCCGCTGCTGGGCCTCGCCTACTTGAACTGCGGTTGGTGCTTTTGGGTGGAACAAAAACCGGCGGAAAGCCTGACTGATTTTCAGGCCGCCGCCGGTTTGCTGCCCTCGTCGGAAGATTTGGCGGTGGCCGAATTCAAGACCGGCGACGCGCAGTTTGCCCGGGGCGATTTCACCAACGCCCTGCAAAATTACCTCGCCGTGGCAAATGATTTTACCAACTTTCCCGCCGTCATGCAGGACCTCGGCGGACGGGCGCTCTATCAGGTCCTCTGCGCCAGCCTGGAATTGACCAATACCGCCGAGGCGGGCGACGCGATGGCCCGAATTTTGAAGGATTATCCGTCCGCCGAATTGGTCTCCCCGGCCAAACTGCTCCTGGGGGAAAATCTCGCGGAATCCGGACGGACGGCTGAAGCGCTGCAAATGTTCAAGGAATTCGAGAAAGAGTTTCCGGATTCACCGTTGCGTCCGCAGGTGGAATTCGCCATCGCCCACTGTTACGAATTGGAAAACAATTGGACCAACACCGTGGCCGCATACCAAAATTGGCTGGTGTCATTTCCCAACCACCCGCTCCGGCCCCAGGCGGTTTACGCGCTGGCGCTGGCTAATTTCCAGGCCGGCAATGAATCGAACGCCTTCACGCTCTTCACCGGTTTTGTCGCCCAATACACCAACAGCAATCTCGCGCCCCAGGCGCAATGGTGGATTGCCGACCATTATTTCCGGCTCGGCGGCACCAATTACGGGCTGGCGGAGGCGAATTATGAATATGTTTATGAAAATTTTCCCGGCAGCAGCCTGGCCTGTCCCGCGCAGTTCATGGCCGGGCGCGCCGCGGCGGCGCGGCAGGATTTTTCGGAGGCGATCAGCGAATATTTCACCAAACTGGAGGTCAACACCAATTGTCCGCTGGATTTATACGGCCAGGTGATGCTGGCCCATGGCAAGGCCTGCATGCAAATGACCTCGTCCGACACCAACAATCCCCTGGCCAATTACCAGTCCGCCACGAATGTTTTCATCCAGCTCCGCCAAAAATTTCCCACCAACGAAATCGGGGCGCTGGCCCTCTGTTACCTGGGAGATTCGGACCTGCAATTAAGGAATTATGACGCCGCCACCAACGACTACGCCCAGGTCTTGAACCCCAATATCTCCGCCACCGTTTCCACCCGCAGCATGGCGCAAATTGCCCTCGGCGCGGCGCTGGAAAAGCAGGCCGCGTTGCCGGGCGCCACCAACCAGATTCCGCTCTTGCGGGCGGCCTTGAACAATTATCTCGATGTCTTCTATGGAAACATTCCGCCGGGCGGCGAAAGCGCGCCGGACCCGTTTTGGACCCGGAAAGCGGGAGTGGAAGCGTTGCGTTTGATCCAGACCCTGGGAGTGGACGACCCCGGCAAATTCATCGACCAAATGGAGCAAATGCTGCCGCAAATGAAGGATTCCCTCGAAAAGATGCGCGCTTCGCTGCCCGCCTCAAAAAGTTAGAAACGAAATTTGACACCCGCGCCGCGCAAGGTTAGGTTGGCTTGCAAATGAGTGCAATCGGGACCATCGAACCAGCCGTCAGGCTCACTGGAAACGCCGTTATGGAGGTTAAATCGCTCCTGGCCAAACCGGAGAACGCCGGCAAAAATTTGCGCCTCTATATCGAACAAGGCGGCTGTTCCGGCATGCAATATGGCATGGTTTTCGACGAAAAACGCGATGGCGACCTCGTCGCCCAAGAGGAGGGCGTGAGCGTTTTGGTGGATCCCATCAGCATGAATTACCTGCACGGTTGCCAGGTGGATTTCAGCGATTCCCTGACCGCCGGCGGTTTCAAAATTTCAAATCCCAACGCCAAACAAAGTTGCGGTTGCGGGAAATCATTTGAGGCTTGAGCAAACTTGATCGCCTTGCGCAAGCCTATTAACGCCGTTCCGTGTGATGCGGAACGGCTTTTTATTTAAATCCAGTTCTTCTTCACCAGCCACATCTTGATCAATTGCGTCAAGCCGACGTAACAAATCAGCGTGGCCGCTAAAATCGGCCAGAATTGCCAGGGCAACGGCACGAAGCCCAGCGGCTTGGCCAAAGGCGAAAACGGCAGGAATGCGCCGATGGCCATGATCAGAATGGTCGTCATCGTCAGTTGCCAGCTCGCGCGGGATTGAATGAACGGTATCAAGCTGGTGCGGATGACATGGATGATGAGCGTCTGCGTCATTAATGATTCCACAAACCAAGCCGTGTTGAACAAGGCGGCGGCGTACGTTTGGTTCGCCTCGCCCGACCCGTGGCTGAATCGCGCCAACAGTTCCGGTGGCGGCGCGAGCTGCAGGTTGTTGCACTTGAAATAAAACCACATCACACAGAAGGTCGTGTAGTCGAAAATCGAACTGATCGGCCCGATGAATAAGATGAATTTGGTGAGTTCCCCCATTTGCCAGGGCCGCGGTTTGGCCGTGTACTGCTCGCCCACGTTGTCCGTGGGAATCGGCACCTGGGAAAAATCGTAAAGCAGATTGTTCGTGAGGATCTGGATGGGCTGCATCGGCAAAAACGGAAACCACGCGCTCGCCCCCAGCATGCTGAACATGTTCCCAAAATTCGAGCTGGCCCCCATGCGGATGTACTTCAAGATGTTCGCAAAAATCTTCCGCCCCTCGATCACCCCTTCTTCGAGCACCATCAGGTTCTTTTCCAGCAGAATCATGTCGGCGGATTCCTTGGCAATGTCCACCGCGTTGTCCACCGAGATGCCCACGTCCGCCGCGCGCAACGCCGGGGCGTCATTGATGCCGTCGCCCATGAAGCCGACCACATGGCCCTTCTTTTGCAACGCCTGCACCACCCGCTTTTTGTGCGCCGGCGAGAGCCGGGCATAAACATCGGTGGAATCAACCGCTCCGGTCAGTTCTTCGTCGGACATTTTTTCCACGTCATTGCCCAGCAATATCTTCTCCGCGTGGATGCCCACTTCCGTGCAGACTTTTCGGGTCACCAAATCGTTGTCACCGGTCAGCACCTTCACTGCCACGCCGTGCTGGCGCAGCGCCTCAATGGCTTTGGCGGCGGTGTCCTTGGGCGGGTCGAGAAACGCCAGGTACCCCGTCAACACCAGGTCCTCCTCGTCTGCCTTCGAATACGCATTTCTCGCCTCGACTTTTTTATTCGCAATCGCCAGCACCCGGAAACCGTCTTCGCTGAGGGAATTGACCTGCTCGATCAAATTGCCCACCAAAATCGGCTCCATCTCGAAAATTTCACCGTCGCTTTCGAAATGCGTGCATTTCTTGAAGACCGATTCCGGCGCCCCCTTGGTCAGAATCTGCCGCTGCCCGTCCGGTCCCTCCACCACCACCGACATCATCCGCCGCGAAAAATCAAAGGGGATTTCGTCCACTTTGTTGTATTTGTCCAGGGACATTTCGCGGTGCAGTTCCGTGTACTTCAGCACGGCCCGGTCCAGGACGTTTTTTAGCCCGGTTTGAAAATGGCTGACAAGAAAGGCGTCCCGCAATACTTCCTCGCTCTCATTTTTGAAAACGTCGCAGTGGATTTCCAGAATGACGCGGTCAATGGTCAGCGTGCCCGTCTTGTCCGTGCAAAGCACGTCCATCGCTCCGAAGTTCTGGATGGAATTCAGGCGCTTGACGATGACTTTTTTCTTCGACATCGCCAGCGCGCCCTTGGAAAGGCATACCGAGACGATCATCGGCAGCATTTCCGGCGTCAGGCCCACCGCAATCGCCAGCGCAAATAGAAAGGTGTCTTTGCCCCAGCTATGTTTGGTAAAACCATTGATTAGAAATACCGCCGGCGCCATGACCGCCATGAACGTGATCATCAACCAGACAAACCTTCGGACACCCCGGTCAAACGCCGTTTCCACCTGTTGCATCGCCAGGCTGCTGGCGATCTTGCCGAAATGGGTCTGCGGCCCGGTGGCAATGATGACCGCCGTGGCCGAACCGCTTTCCACGCTGGTCCCGAGAAAACAAAGATTCGTATGCTCGATCGGCTGGATGTTCGGACGCGGGTCGCGGGCGTCGTTCTTTTCCACCGGCAGGGATTCGCCCGTGAGGGTGGCCTGGATAATGAACAAATCTTTCGCCGTCAGCAGCCGCACATCGGCGGGGATCATGTCGCCGGCGGAAAGTTTCACCACGTCGCCCGGCACCAGTTCCTGCAAGGAAATTTCCCTGGGCTGGCCGTCCCGCAGTACTGTGGCGGTCACCTTAATCATCGCCTTCAACTTGGCCGCCGCGCTATCGGCCCGGGTTTCCTGGACCAGCCGCAGCGATACGGCCAGCAAAATCATCGCCACCATCACGCATCCCCCCACGTAATCGCTGGTCCCGCCGGCAGTGGCAAACGTGATCGCCGCGATGATCGCCAGCAGGATCACCAGCGGATTGCGAACCGCCACCCAAAGCCTCTGGAGCCAGCCGTGCTGTTTTTCCTGCGCCACCTCATTCGGGCCAAAGACTTCCAATCGTTCCGCCGCTTCCTCCTCCTTCAATCCGTTGGCCGAGGTGTTGAGCCGCTGCAAAACCCCGGCAATCTCCTGGGTTGCCGCATCGCGGATTAAATCGGCGGCGCGCTGGCCGTTGGTTTTTTTGTCGGCAGGCATAATTTTCAGGCAATGTAGCGTTCCAACATCATCAGCAATGAGCGCAAATCCTGGCGGCCCTCGGTCTTGCGGGCCGAATGCTCGATGAATTCATGCAGGCGCGATTCAATGACCTCTTCGCTGAACGACTTTAACGCGCCCCGCGCCGATACCACCTGCATCAGCACGTCCGACGAGTCGGCGTTGGACTCCACCATTTTCTCGATGCCTTCAATCTGGCCCTTGATCTTGCGCAGGCGCACGATCAGCGCGCGCTTTTCCAGTCCGGGGCGGACATATTTGGCTTTCATAAATTTTTTTAGGTTCTTCGGTCATCACCCCGAATGCAGGATTAACAGTATGGGGGATAGGGGTATCTGGCCGTCCAATTTTTGTCAACCTTTCGCATGTAAAAAAACCGCCTTACGTGTGGTGTTCTGGTTACGGGCTTGCGCGGGTCAAGTAGCGGACTGTTTCAGTTGGACCGTCACGGTGGTCAGCTTGCCCGGCGTGGACGTGAATCGAATCTCGCCGCCGTGCGCCTTCACAATCCATTGCGAGATGCTCAGACCCAGCCCGCAGCCATCCACCGAAAGATTGTGGCTCGCGTCGCCCCGAAAAAACCGCTCAAACACGCGCGCCTGCAGTTCCGGGGCGATTCCCGCCCCGGTATTTTCGATTTTCAATTCCGCCCGGCCTGGGACGCCCCGCAGGGAGATTCCCACCGTTCCGCCCGGTTCATTGTATTTGATGGCATTGTCCACCAAGTTCAGCAGCAGTTGTCGCAGGCGATGCCGGTCTCCCAAAATGGAAATTTCATCGCATGCGGCCAGATCAACTTCAACATTTTGCGGCCGGGCCAGGATTTTTGCGTCCGCAAAACTTTCCCGGACCAGCTCGTCCAGCCGGACCGTCTCAAATTTGAGCTGCACCTGCCCGGCGTCGGCCTTCGTCAACAACGTCAGCCCATCCACAATTTTTGCCAGCCGTTCCACTTCGTCAATCTGGCTGATCAATCGTTCCTTCTGCGCCGGCGATAAATTTTCCCCGTGCAACGCCGTCTCCAATTCGCCGCGCATCACCGTCAGCGGCGTCTTCAGCTCGTGCGACGCGTGCAGGGTGAATTCCCGGATGCGCTGGAAGGAGCCGTCCAGCCGCGCGGTCATGGCATTGAATACGTCGGTGAGCCGGTCAATTTCGTCATTGTTGCCGGAGCGCGGCAACGGCTCGCGCAAGTTCCGGTCATGGATTTTTTCCACCGCTTCAGTCAATTTAATCACCGGGGCGAGCGCGCGCCGCGTGATCCACCAGCCGCCGAGGATTCCCAGCAAAATCGCCGGCAATCCGACGTCGAACACCAGTTCGCTGGTTTCCCCCAGCGCGTGTTCCCATAAATCGGGCTGATGATCGTTGCTCATTTGCTCGGCGATTTCCTGGTATGCCCCCGCGCCGATGACAGTCAAGGAAACGACCAGGATCGAAGCGTACCAAAATGTCAGTCGCGTCCGGATTTTCATTCCTTCAAAACATAACCGACGCCGCGAACGGTATGGAGCAGTTTGGGTTCAAAATCATCGTCAATCTTTTCGCGCAGCCGTTTCACGTACACGTCCACCAGGTTCGTGCCCGGGTCGAAATCATAGTCCCAGACTTTTTCAATGATGCTCATCCGCCCGCAAATGCGCCCGGCCGAACGCATTAGAAATTCGAGAAGCCGGAATTCGCGCGCGGTCAGGTCAAAAAACTTTTCCCTCCGCTGGGCGCGGTGCGCGATGGTGTCCAGCGTCAAATCCGCCACCCGCAGCACCGTGGATTTGTTCTCGTGGCCGCGCCGGCTCAACGCCCGCACCCGTGCCACCAGTTCGGCAATCACAAACGGCTTCGGCAGATAATCATCCGCGCCCGCGTTCAACCCCTCCACGCGTTCATCCACCGCCCCGCGCGCCGAGAGCAGCAGCACCGGGGTGCGATTCTGCTTCTCCCGCAATTCCCGCAGCACGCTCAACCCGTCGCGCCCCGGCAGCATGATGTCCAGCACGATCCCGTCGAACGATTCCGCCGCGGAAATCAACCCGGCATCGCCGCGATGGCAGACCTCCACGGCAAAACCCTCCTCCTCCAGCGCCTTGCGGATGAACGAGGCGGTCTTCTTTTCGTCTTCGATGACGAGCACACGCATGGAAAAATTAGAACCGCTGGCGCCCGCTTCGTCGAGCGCGATTTCGCGGGTCGCGTTGACTCCATCTTGAAATGCGCCGCCCCCGGAACATAATGAATTCTTTGTCATAATGGGGATTTTGCTCGCGACCGGCCTGGTTTGCCGGATAATCCATCCAATAAAATGTGATGCGTCGTTATTGGATCGTCATTTTATTTTTTTTAGCCGGCGGCATGATTTTTCCGGCCGGTTGCGCGCGATTTCAGCCGGAATCCATTTCGCCGGAAACCACCCTGGCCGATTTTGATGCCCGTTCGTTGACCAATCAAGACCTCCTCGCCTTTCTTGAAACCAATCATTTCGACGGCCGCTGGGATTTGAACACGCTCACGCTCGTTGCCTTTTGTTACCAGCCCGCCTTGGCGGAGGCGCGGGACCAATGGGCCTCGGTCCGCGCGGCGGAAATCACCGCCGGGGCGCGCCCCAACCCCTCCGTTTCCGTCACGCCCGGCTACGACTCGCAGATCCCCGGCGCTCCCAGTCCCTGGATCGTGCCGCTGACATTCGACGTGCCGATTGAAACGGCGGGCAAAAGGGGAAAACGCATCGCCGAAGCCAAACACGCTTCCGAAGCGGCCCGCTGGGATTTGGCGGGGCAAATCTGGCAGACGCGCAGCCAGGTCCGGTCCGCCTTGCTCAATTTATACGCCGCGCAGCAGGATGCGGCGCTTTTCACGGAACAGGAAATGGCCCAGAGCAACGTCCTGCGCCTCCTGCAAGGACAATTCTCCGTCGGCGGCGTTTCCAGTTTTGAAGTGACCCAGGCGCGCGTTTCGTTGGAAACGACCCAATTGGCCCGCCAGGATGCCCTGGGCCAGATGAATGGCTCTCTCGCCCAATTGGCCGGAGCGCTCGGCATGCCTTTGTCTGCGCTCGACGGCCTCCGGTTTTCCTTCGCCGATTTTACCAATTTCCCCGATACCTTGACCACCGCCGACGTCCGGAAACAGGCGCTGTTCAATCGCGCCGACGTTCGCGGCGCGCTGGCCGAATTCGCCGCCGCCCAGTCCGCGTTGCAACTCGAAATCGCCGCCCAATATCCCGATGTCCATCTCGGCCCGGGCTACGCCTGGAATACCGGCAGCGCCGGCGATAATCAATGGTCCCTCGGCTTGACGGTGACCCTGCCTGTGCTGGACCAAAACCAGGGACCCATTGCGGAAGCCCGGGCCAAGCGCGCGGAAGCCGCCGCGCATTTCCTCTCCGTCCAGGCCGCGGCCATCACGGAGATTGATTCCGCCCTGGCGGAATGCGAGGCCGCGCGCAAAAAATCGGCGGTCGCCGCGCAATTGCTGGCCGATTTGCAGAAGCTATTGGATTCCGCCCGCGCCCGGGCGCGCCTGGGAGAAATCGACGGCCTCTCCCTCGCCACGGCCGGGGTGGATTACGCCACCGGCGCGCAAAACCAGATGGATGCCCTGATCCAGGCCCAGCAGGCGCTCGGCAACCTGGAGGACGCCATGCAAAGCCCGCTCACACTGCCGCCGCAAACCGTGAACGCCGCCGCGAATCAACCGACTCAACCATGAAACCCAAACCCATCTTCATCGCCGGCGCCATTATCGTCTGCCTGGCGCTCGGCATCTTTGCCCTCGTCAAATGGCGGGCCGCCGCCCCGGCTTCCGGTGACGACTCCGCCGACGATAACCTCCCCACCGTCGTTTCCATCCAGACCGGCAAACTCCAGCGCCTGACCCTCCACGACTACATCAGTGGATACGGAACTGTGACGGCGGCGCCGGCGGACGAAAATCAACCCGCCGCCGGCGGCCAATTGGCCGCGCCCAGCGCGGGTGTTGTCGCCAAGGTGAATGCGGTCGTCGGCCGGCGCGTTCAAAAAGACGACGTCCTCGTGGAATTAAACTCCGCGGCGGCCACATACGATTACGCCAAGGCCGAAGTCGAACGGCAACAACAACTCTACGCCCAGCAAAACACTTCCTTGAAAGACCTCGAAGACGCCAAGTCCCAGTTGGCCTCGCTCGAAGTCGTTGCCCCCGTTTCCGGCACCGTGACTTTTCTTGGTGTTTCACCGGGACAGGCGGTTGATTCAAGCACCGAAGTGGCCGAAGTCATTGACCTGTCCCGCCTGGCCGTCGCCACCAAAATCCCCGAGGCGCAGGCCGTGGCGTTAAAGCCTGGCGAAGAAATACAGGTTCTCACCACTCCGCCGGTCACCGCCCCGGTGTCGTTTGTCAGTCCCACGGTGGATACGAATGACGGCACCCTGTCGGCTTGGGCCGCGTTGCCGCCGGACAGCGCCCTCCATCCCGGCCAGTTCGTGCAGTTGAAAATCGTCACCGCCACCCACACCAATTGCCTCGCCGCGCCAGAGGACAGCGTTGTCACTGACGAAAGCGGCCAGAGCGCCATTTCGCTCATCACCGACAATCACGCCGCGCAGTTGCCGGTGCAAACCGGCTTCCGCGAGGATGGGTGGGTCGAGGTGGAAGGCAAGGGAATCGCGGAGGGCGACACGGTGGCGACGGTCGGCGCTTACGGGTTGCCGGACCAGACCAAGGTCCAGATTGTCAACCCGTCGGACGACGCCTCCAATCCCGCTGACGCTTCGGATTCATCGGACACTTCCAATTCGCCCGCGGCAAAATGAATCCCGATTCCACTTCACGGCTGGGCCATTTTGCCACGCGACACGCGCTGTCCATCACGTTCATCGCCATCGCGCTTTGCCTGGCCGGATTTTTCTCGGCATTGCGGACGTCTTCCTCCGTCTTTCCCAAAACCGATTTTCCCCGCGTCGTCGTCATGGTGAATAACGGCATCATGCCGGCGGATGAAATGATGGCCACCATCACCCGGCCGATTGAGGAAGCGATGAAGACCGTGCCGGGCGTGGTTTCCGTGCGCTCCTCCACCGCGCGCGGCTCCGCGCAAATCAACGTCCTCTTTAATTGGAACGTCGATATCGAAAAATCGGAACTGTACGTCCTGGGCCGCTTGTCCGAAATCCGGAGCGATTTGCCCGCGACGGCTTCCACCGATGTCTCGCGTGTCGCCTTTTCCCTGAGCTACCCCATCATCGGCATCAGCCTCACCAGTTCCAATCGCAACCAGATGGACCTCTGGGACACCGCCAATTACAAAATCAAGCCGCTCTTTCTCCAAATCCCCGGCGTCTCGCAGGTGGAATTGATGGGCGGCCAGACGCCCGAATACCATGTCATTGTTAACCCGCTGAAATTGCAGGAATCGCGCCTGGCGCTGTCGGACGTGTCCGATGCCCTGGCCAAAAACAATCTCGTCGCCGCCGCCGGCATGATGGAACAGAATTATCACCTCTATCTCACCACCGTGGACGGACGGGTGCGTTCCCCGGCGGACATTGGCGACGTGGTCGTGGCCGTCCGGGACAATCATCCCATCCAGATCAGCGACCTCGCCCGCGTCGAGCGCGGACCGGAACCGGCTTATACCATCGTCACCGCCCAGGGCCGGCAGGCCGTGCTGTTCAACATCGAAAGCCAGCCGGACGCCAGCATCCTGCAAATCGCGGCCACGCTTAAACAACAATTGGCGGAACTGCATCGGGAACTCCCGCCCGACATGCGCCTCGAGTTCTTTTACGATCAGTCCCAGTTTGTGCAGGACTCCGTGGGCAGCGTCTGGGACGCCATCATTTTCGGCCTTATCCTGTCCGTCGTCATTCTGTATTTCTTCCTGAAAAATTGGGGCAGCGTGCTGACCGCCATCGTCACGATTCCCATTTCGGTGCTGATCACCTTTGTGGCCATGAAACTGGCCGGCATGAGTTTCAACATGATGACCCTGGGCGGCATCGCGGCCTCGATTGGGCTGATCATTGACAATGCCATCGTGGTGGTGGAGGCCATGTGCCATCGCATCGCCTTGGGACGGCCGCGATTGCAGGGCATCCACGAGGCCATGGGTGAAATCCTCACCGCGCTCATCGGTTCCACCCTCACGCCGGTCGTCGTCTTTCTGCCGCTGGCCTATCTCAACGGAATGCAGGGCGTCTTCTTCCGTGCCCTCGGATTGACCATGGTTGTTTCGCTGCTCGTCTCGTTGGTCCTCGCCCTGACCCTCACCCCGTCGCTGGCGGGATGGTTCATTCGCGACCGCAAAACACAGGCCGGCGAAAGTTCGTTCAAGGAGGAAGGCGGGTTCCTGTTGAAACGGGTTTTGCGCGTGTATGAAATTTCCGTCCGCTGGGCCTTGCGCCATTCGTGGCTTACTTTGACGGCTTGCGCGCTCATTCTCGTCGCCGGCATTCTGATTTTTCAGCAATTGAAGACCGATTTTCTGCCGTATTTCGATGAAGGCGGCTTCGTGATGGATTTTACGGCCGCCCCCGGCACGAGCCTGGCCGAAACCTCGCGCGTTCTGGACGAAGCGGAACAATCGCTCCGGACCAATCCCGATATCGCCGGCTATTCGCGCCGGCTCGGCACGCAACTCGGCCCCTTCATCACCGAGCCATACGTCGGCGATTACCTCATCAAGCTCAAGCCCAACCGCCATCATTCCACCGAGGAGGTCATTGACGAATTGCGCCACGACTTCGACATCAGCTTCCCCCAGCTCCAATGGGATTTTCACGGCTACCTGGATGATTTGATCGGAGACCTTCAGATGGCGCCGGACCCCATTGAAATCTATTTGTACTCGCCGGATTTGCCGTGGCTCGAACAAACCGCGCCGCGCGTTGAAGCGCAACTCCAGAAAATTCCCGGCGTGGTCGATACCTTCAACGGCCTGACCGAAACCGGCCCGTCCATCGCCCTGCGCGTGCGCGCCGCGGAAGCCGCCCGGTTCGGCCTCACCGCCCAGGATATTTCGGACGCGGCCAACACCGCGCTGATGGGCCAGGTCGCCTCCTCCGTGTTGCAGGGCGACCGCGTCATTGATATTCGCGTCATGGCGGACCCTCAAAGCATTGACCGTCTCGACTTGTTGCGCGCCTTGCCCCTCCGGACGCCCGGCGGCGCCACCGTCCGGCTCGATCAGGTTTGCGATGTCAGCCTCGAACCTTCCGAAAACGAACTCGACCGGGACAATTTGCGGCAGGACGTGATTGTGACCGCGCGCCTGGAAGGCCGCGACCTCGGCAGCGCCATGCGGGAAATTCAGGCCAAATTGGGCCGGGACAATTGGCTGCCGCCCGGCTCGGTGGAATACGGCGGGTTGTACCAGCAACAGCAGGAATCTTTTCGCAATCTCGTGGTCGTGTTGCTCTCCGCCATCCTGCTGGTCTTCACCGTGTTGCTGATTGAATTCCGCTCGTTTTATGAACCGATCGCGATTGTCTTTGGCTCCATTCTCGCCCTCTTCGGCGTCGTGGCGGCGTTGTGGTTGACGGGAATCAGCTTGAACATCGTCTCCTTTCTCGGAGCCATCATCGGCGTCGGCATCGTGGCCAAAAACGGCATTTTGATGCTGGATTTTGTGCATCAACTGCAGGCGACCGGCGTGAACCTCTCCGAAGCGCTCGTGCGTTCCGGCCATCGCCGTCTGCGGCCCGTCCTCATGACCTCGCTGGCCGCGGCGCTCGGCATGGCGCCGCTGGCGTTTGGGATTGGCGCGGGCGCGGACATGTTGCGTCCCCTGGCGGTGGCGGTCATCGGGGCCTTGTGCATTTCGGTGCTGCTCTCGCTGATCGCCACGCCGGTCGCCTATTACGTCATGCGCTCTTTCAAGAAACCTTGAAGTTTTATGGTCCCGGCGAAATCTATGGGGTTCATGGGGAGCTTCAACCTCCAAGATTGGACGCGCATCGGGGCCATGAACCCGAAATTGTCCCAAGTCCGCCGATGGTGACTTCCCTCTCCCCTCAACGGGGAGAGGGATTGAGGGTGAGGGGTGAGAATGATCTCCGCCCGCCCTTCTTGTCCCCTGAGGTTCATGGAAAGCCTCCTATCAATTTTCCGCATGTATTGGGACGATGAACCGAAAGCCGCTTCGCGCCGTCGCGAGAGCGTCGTGTAAACCAACGAACCTTCGGCCACGGCCTCTGCGCCAGGCAAATTATTTGTTCAGCCCGCCGTTCCTATACGCCGGCCTTCGGATGGCAAAGCACGAAGTCGTCGTTGCGGTTCTTCGCCCATGCGGATTCGTCGTGTCCCGGATCCACCGGCTTGTCCTTGCCGTAACTGATTGTCCGGACGCGTGAGGGATCCACGCCCATATTGGCCAGCGCTTCGCGCGCAGCCAGCGCGCGCCGTTCACCCAGCGAACGATTATATTCTTCCGTGCCGCGTTCGTCGCAATTGCCTTCAATCAGCAACTTGACGTTCGCATCGGCCGCCAGCGCTTGCGCCACCGCCTGCAAATTGGCCTGGTCAGTGTCCCGAATCACCGCGCTGTCAAAGGCAAAATGAATCGTGTCCGCCGCCAGCGCGCCGCGGTCCTGGTCCATGTCCCTCGGGTCCCAGTTCGTTGAAGTGGCAATTCCCCCGCCCGTGGTCGAGGATAACGTGTTCGCCGGCGGGGTGTAGGGGATCGTATTCAGATTTGGCTGTTCCGGAACCGCCGGCGTTGGCGAGCCGGGAATATGGGTCACGCCCACCGGTTGATGCCGGCAGCCGGTGGAAACCAACGTTACCACCAGCGCCAGTGCCACTGAAAAAACCATGTTGTTTGTTTTCATATAATTCAGGTTAAATTTTGTTAAATTTCCGTTACAAAATAAATTCATTTCTGCCAAGCAGGCTCGGAATCGCTTCCAAATACTCTGCCAATATCCTTGTATTGTTTCGTAAAGACGTCAAGCACAGACAGTGTCCGCTCATAATTGATGCTATGGTCGTAAATCAAGGTCCGCGAGTTCGGCGACCACGACGGGTCCTCTCCTGGCACCAGCACCACGGGCGGCTTGCTGCCGTCCGCCGCCATCACGCAAATGTCAAACTCGCCCATCTGCGACGTGAACGCAATCCACTTGCCGTCCGGCGACCAATCCGGCTCGGTCGGGTTTAATGCTCCCGGCGTCGGCACGCGTTGGACCGTTCCGCCATCCACCGACACCTTCGCCAGGGTCCGCCGCCCGTTGATTTTCGTGGCGAACAAAATCCAATCCCCCTTGGGCGACCAGCACGGCGAGGAATCTTCAATGTCCGACGTCATCCGCCGGAAATTGGCGCCATCCGCGTCGCAGACCCAAACCTCCGGATTGCCGCTGCGGCTCAAAATCATCGCCACGTGGGTGCCGTCCGGCGAAACCGCCGCCTTGGTGTTCAGTCCCGAAAAACCCGCGAACACCTTCCGCTGTCCGGTGCTCAGGTTGTGATAAAAAATGTCCGGGTTGCCCAGCTTGTACGACGTGTAATCCAGCGCCAGCCGCCCGGGAACCCAGGCGGGCGCGGCCACAATCGCGCCGTCCGAAGTCACCGCCTGCGCGCCGTATCCGTCGAAATCCGACACATAAATCTCGCCCGCGCCGCTGGGTTCCTGCGCCTTGAACGCAATCTTCGTCTGGCCAATGCCGTTCTGTAGCGTCACCGCCTTCACAATGTCATCCGCAAACGCGTGCGCCTCCCGCCGCAGGTCGGAACCCTGGTAGCTCCGCGAAAAAAGATTTCGCCTGGCCACGTTGTCGCTGATGCTGCCAATGACATTGCCGCCGTTGCTGCCGTTGATCAGGTATTGCGCCGCGTCCGGCGTCACAAAACTGAAGCCCTGCACGTAAAGGTCGAACCGCAACACCCGCTCCACCTCCCCGCTGAATCCTTCGAGGCAGACCGGGATCGGCTTCTGGCCGAACGAGTTGACCTGGCGTGGAATGACGATGGAATTCTGGTCCTCCTGCGCGCAAACGCTATTAATGCCGCTGAGCGCCAACGACAGGGCGAGAACGATTTTAAGCTGATTTTTCATTCGGAACTTTTGACTTGGGGATTAAAAATGATGGTATAGGTGCGTTGATTATCTTTCGCCTCTTCAGGAAATGGCGCGACAAACGTGACCCGGTCCAATGCTCTTTGCACCGAATCATCCGCCGGCGCGTCGCCCGACGGCGTGATGATGCGCGATGAAATGACCGTTCCCTCGCGGGCAATCGTCACGCTCACTTTTATATTTTCATCGGCGTTCACGGAATTGGGCAGGACCCACGCGGCGTCATAAACACTTTTGACGACACTGGCATAATTCGCATACGCCACGCTGCTGTTCCCCGGCATGTCAATCTTCGTCGCCGGCGACAGGTTTTTTTCCAGGTTTTTGAGCGCGCTGCTTAAGGCCTTGGCATCGCTCTTTGAATCTTCCGGGTGCTCCGTCCTGGTGTTGCTCGGCGCCGGGCGCGTCACCAGCGTGGTATTGATTTGGATTTTATGCGGCTGGGGTTCGGTTTTCTCCGGCGGGGTCACCACCGGTTCGGGCTTCGGCGCCGGGGTGAAGTATTTTATGATTTCCTTTGCCAGCGAAGGCTTGGGTTCCGGCGGCGGTTGGACCGGCTTCGGCACGGGTTGCGCCACCTGGGGTTGCGGCGCCGGCGCGGGAGGCTGGGGAACGGCGACCGGTTGCGGCGGCGGCGCGGCGCTCTTCACTCCGCTGTTGAACGCCGCATCGACCAGGTTGGCCGGAATCACGTCGAGCACCGTCAGATTGTCCGCCTTGGGTTCCGGGTTGAAAAATGCCGGGCCGACAAACAGTATCGTCAGCAACAGCAGGTGCAGTCCCACTGTGACGATGACACATTTTTTTTGCAGCCGGTTCATGGTTGAGGCGGTTCCGTTCGCAGCGAATACCGGGTTATCCCGTTGTGCTGGCAGCCATCCAGCAACGCCGCTACGTTCCGATACGGGCCGTCGGCGTCCGCCCGGATATAGACGATCAAATTCGGATTCTCGCGATACTCGCTCCCCAAATCCGCCACCAATTGCCCCAGGCTCATTCGCCGTTTGTCGAGCACGTACACCCCGGTATTGCTGATTTCCACCGTGCGGATATTGTGCGGATTGATCGTCTTGTCCGGCACGCCGTTGGCCTTGGGCAATTTCAAATCCAGTCCCTTTTCCAGCAGCGGCGTGGTGATGACAAAGATGATCAGCAGCACGAACGCCAAATCCAATAGCGGCGTGATGTTGATTTCACTCAACGTCACCAGATGGCTTCTTTGCGAAAATCGTCTCATGGCCGGCTATTCGTCTTGCAAAAATTCGGATTCCATCTTGGAAACCAGTTCCTGCGCAAAATTGTCCAATCCCACCGTGAACGCGCGCAGATTATGCACCAGCCAATTGTAGCCGAACATCGAGGGAATCGCCACCAGCAGCCCCGCCACCGTCGTGATCAGCGCCGCCGAAACACCCGGCGCCATCGCCGCCATGGTCGCCGACCCCTGCTGCGCGATCCCCGCAAACGTGCTCATCACGCCCCAAACCGTGCCCAGCAACCCCAGAAACGGCGCGCCGCTCACGGCAATCGCCAGCAGAATCAACCCCGATTCCAATTTCAGCGATTCCTGCGCCACCACGTTTTCAATCGCGCGTTTCACGTGCTCCATGTTCTTGATCGTGACGCTCTGCTTCCGCCGTTCGCCGCCCGGCCCCCGCAGTCGCGCGTCGAGTTGCGTGCATCCCATTTCATAGACCTCGTACAGCGGACAACCCTCGACCTTCAATTTGCGGTCAAAAATTTCCAGCACCGATTTCTGGGAGCGAAATTCCTCGTTGAAATAATAATTGAGCTTGCGCGCGCGCCGCATCTGGGTGGCTTTGTAAATCATCGTGGACCAGGCGATGACGGAAAAAATGAATAAACAGGCGATAATCGCCTTGGCTTCCGGCGTCGCCTGGTCCCAAACGTAAAGGAGTTCCGCCTGATTGGAAGCGGCTCCCACGACAACAAACGTGATACTGCTCATATGCAACTTTCTTGGTCGTGGAGGAACCGAGGTAGCGCCAAGCCGCGGGAAATTGAGCCATCCCCGCTGAAAGAATTACTAGCGGATTTTCCACCGAATGCAAGTCATTCTTGAAAAAAATCCAACACCCCCCTCATCCCCCGGAGGGACAGCCTTTGCCTTCCTCCTCCGCCGCTTGAAGAATGTGCTGGGGAACCGCTATGCCCGCCTTCTCATACATTTTCGCCGTGCAGCCGGGGCAGCTCCCGTGCGAAAACTGCGCCTTCGTCCGGGTGGAAACAAATTCCTCGATTTGATGCCAGTAACCCCGGTCATCGCGCACCTTCTTGCACACGGAGCAAATCGGCAGCAAACCGCTCAAGGTCTTCACCTCGGCCAGCGCGTGTTGCAACTCGGCAATCAGCCGCTCGCGTTCTTCTTCCGCGCGCTTGCGGTCGGTGATCTCCGCGCGGATGGCCACGTACTGTTCCGGTTTGCCATCCTCGCCGATAAACGGCACAATCGTCGCCTGCACCCAGTAATAACTGCCATCCTTCGCGCGGTTGCGGATTTCCCCCTTCCACACCCGGCCGCCGCTGATCGCGTCCCACATCTCTTGAAAAAATTCCTTCGGGTGCAAACCGGAGTTCAGTATCCGGTGGTTTTGCCCGAGCAATTCCTCCCGCGTATATTTTGAAATCCGGCAAAACTTGTCGTTCGCGTAGGTGATGAACCCTTCCCGGTCCGTCACCGCCAGGATCGCGTGTTCGTCCAGCGCCGCCTTGAAATTCGTCAGTTCCCGGATCTCGGCGTGCGACCACCCATTCGCCGCCGGGTCGCCGACAATGCGAATCACATGGATCGTCACCGCGCCGTCCATCATTTCCATCTGGTTCATCTTGATTTCCGCCGGGAATTCCGTCCCGTTGCGGCGCCGTCCGCGCACCCTCAGCTTCTCCTCCACCGGCCTCCGGAACGGCGGGCCGGCATATTGTTGCCGATGCTCCGCGTAGGCGTGCCGGAACTCCCCGGCGATCAATCCCTCCATGTCTTCACCCACCAGTTCCGTGCGCGGTCCGCCAAACAGTTCCTCCGCCCGCGCATTGACCAGCGTGATGATTCCGTCCGCATTGGAAAGCACGATGGCGTCGGGCGCAAATTCCACCACGTCTCGAAACAGGGTGTCGTCACGGATGGTCATTTGATTCGTTCAGCCACTGGCATGAATGGCTTCAAAAAACCTGCGTTTTTAATCCGGTGATGTCCCGTACCCGCTGGGCGATGGCCGACAAGGTCTTTAACGGCAGATGCCCGCACCCCGGATTCTGCGCCGGCCGATGCGCGGAATAAACCTGCACCAATGCGATCTGCGCGCCGCGGGCCTTCAGTTCCCGCAGCCGCTTCGCGTATTCCTCAATTTCCGCGTCCGCGGGTCCGTCATTGTCCAATAACGGAAACAGGCTCTGAATGATCACCGGCCGCAGCCTTCCCACCTCCAGGATGTTGGCCATGACTTTGCCCAGGGTCAGGTCCGGGCGGTTCACCTTGTTCATGTATTCCTGCGTTCCCGCTTCCAACTTCACCCAAAGCTCATCCTGCGGCGTGAGGAGATCCAGTCCCCTTCGGACGTACGGCAGCGTCAGTCCCGCCGTGTTGGTGATCAGGACCACCTTCAGAAACGGCCTCCGCACCGACCGGATTTGCAGCACCGTCTGCACCACTTCTTCAAAGTTCGGGCAAAGCGTCGGCTCCCCGTCGCCACTCAGCGCCACTTCCTTCAATTCCAGCAATTCCGGGGACATTCGGGAAAACCCCTCCAATTCGTGGAACTTTCGCATCCGGGAAACCTCCAGCAGATGCCGCAACTCCCCCTCCATCACCGGCACCTCCACCGGGCACTCGGCGGGCGCGTCGCTGCGGTTCACCTCGCAATAGACACAGTCAAAATTGCAATAGCGCGCCGGGTTCAGGTTCACCCCGAGGGACAGCCCCTGCGCCCGCTGCGAAATCACCGCATAGACGAAACGATTGCCGAGATAATTTCGCGGCAACCCAAACGCCGAAACGGGCTGTCCTTTCCCAATATCGTTGGCTCCACTTTGCATTAGCTAACATAAACACCCCCATGTTAAATGTTACTAACCGCAAGTTGCCAATTGTTCGACAATAATTGCTTTGCAGCCGTTTTCTACTGTTCCCCCTTCACCAGGAAAGGTTCCGCGCATTAATGGCAAAAAAAGCGTATTGACCATCCTGCCTCGGGTTGTATTGTTTAGTTAATGCGCTGTGGTTTTAGCCGCGCAGGAACGGAAAGAAAAAGAATGCCATGACATTGACCGAGCCAATTGAAAACCCCGGACGGTTCGGTTTGGGTTCTGAATCGCTAAAAATCCCGGCGGACAAGATCAAGTCGGCGATTCAATGGGCGGCCCGCCAGCCGGACATGCCCATGCCGGTTGCCAACGCCATGCTGGCAACGATGTGGTTTCTCAACGTGGACGAGTTCCGGGCGAAGGAGGAGGAATTCATCCTTTCGGGCAAAGATGAGGAAACCCTCCCGGAACATCGGGCGATGCTGGCAAATATCATTGCCGACGGCGAGACGGTGATTTTGGGGATCGGGCAAAACGGAATGGCCGCGACTCCCGGAAATTTCACACTGGACGATATAAAAGCCACCTTGAACTCCTTGCGCACAACGTTCGGTTGTGAGCACGGGCCAAAAAATTCCCCTGCGATGAATCAGTCAATTGAAAGATTGTTCAATGGGGAGAAATCCTGAAATTGAGAAAATCATCGAAGCGTGGTGGAATTTGGATCATTGCGCCCGACCCGAAAGAGCCAAAGCGGAACTGGCGCTGAATCAATTGTTGGATCTGGCTGTTGTCAAAAGTGAGGGACTTTATTCGCGACACCAAATCCTCGATGCGCTTTGGCCTCATTATAAATCCTACCGAATCCAAAAGCTTAAGGCTGAAAAAGTTCAAGTTGCTCAAACGGCAATGAAGAAATCTTGATTCTGGCTGGCTTCACTAAATTGAGTATCTGCGACGTGGTATTTTTCCGCTTTTTCACTTTTTCGCGAGTCGGACAATGGCGACTTCCCTCTCCCCTCAACGGGGAGAGAATTCCCCGAATGATTCGCGCCTTGAACCCCTGAAACCTCAATTTTCGCAAGTCGTTGATAATCAACGATCCGAATTTGAGGTTCATGGGGAGGGATTGAGGGTGAGGGGTGAGATTGTATCGGCCCTTCCTTTTTGTCCCTTGCGGAATCTCCGGATTTCCCCGCTCGTCCCCTACTGCTTCCCTTTCACCAGCGCCTCCACCACCGTTGAATCGGCCAGGGTCGTCGTATCCCCTATCTGATCGGTGTGATCCTCGGCAATTTTGCGCAGAATCCGGCGCATGATTTTTCCCGAGCGCGTCTTGGGCAGGCCGGGGGCAAACTGGATTTTGTCCGGCACGGCAATCGCCCCGATTTCCTTGCGGACATGCGCGGCCAGGTCCTTTTTCAATTCTTCGCTCTCGGCGATCCCGTCCTTCAGGGTCACAAAAGCGTAGAGCGCCTGGCCCTTGATGTCGTGCGGCATGGGCGCGACCGCCGCCTCGGCCACCTTCGGATGGCTCACCAGCGCGCTTTCCACCTCCGCCGTGCCGATGCGATGGCCGGAGACGTTCACCACGTCGTCCACCCGGCCCAGCAGCCAATAATCCCCGTCGGCATCCACCCGGCAGCCGTCGCCGGTAAAGTACATGTCCTTGAACGTGCTGAAATAGGTGTTGATGAAACGGTCATGGTCGCCCCATGTGGTCCGCATGATGCCCGGCCAGGGATGTTTGATGCACAACTTGCCGCCTTCGTTGGGCGCGCATTCCGTTCCATCGTCGCGCAACACCACCGGTTCCACGCCAAAGAACGGGCGGCTCGCGCTGCCGGGCTTCAACGTGTTGACACCGGGCAGGGGAGTGATCAGGTGCCCCCCGGTCTCCGTCTGCCACCATGTGTCCACGATGGGACAGCGCTCACGGCCGATGTGCTTGTAATACCACATCCACGCCTCCGGATTAATCGGTTCGCCCACCGTGCCCAGCACGCGCAGCGAACTTAAATCGTGCTTCGCCGGCCATTCATCCCCCAGGCGGATCAGCGCCCGGATCGCCGTCGGCGCGGTGTAAAACGAGTGTACCTTGAACTTCTCCACGATTTTCCAAAACCGTCCCGCGTCCGGGAACGTCGGCACCCCTTCAAACATCAACGTCGTGCCGCCATTGCACAACGGACCATACACCACATAGCTGTGGCCGGTCACCCAGCCGATGTCCGCCGTGCAGAAATAAACGTCGCCCTCGTGGATGTCGAAGACATATCGATGTGTCAGCGCGCTCCAGAGCAGGTAGCCCGCGGTGCTGTGGACCACCCCCTTCGGTTTGCCCGTGGAACCCGACGTGTACAGAATGAACAGATAATCCTCCGCCCTCATCTTCTCCGGCGCACACTCCGCCCCCGCCTGGGCCACCAATTCATGATACCAGACATCGCGGCCGCCGACGATGTTGCACGGCTCGCTGTTGCGCTTGACGACCACCACTTTTTGAATGCTCGGCGTGTGTGCCAGCGCCGCGTCGGCCAGTTGCTTCAACGGCAGGGATTTCCCCGCGCGGAGCGAGACGTTGGCCGTCACCAGCAGCTTGCACTCGGAATCATTGATCCGCCCGGCCAGCGAATCGGAACTGAATCCGCCGAACACCACCGAATGAATCGCGCCGATCCGCGCGCAACCGAGCATCGCCACCGCCGCTTCGGGAATCATCGGCATGTAAATCGCCACCCGGTCGCCTTTTTTGATGCCGAGCGATTTCAGCGCGTTGGCAAACTTGCACACCTCGCCGTGCAATTCCGCGTAGCTGATGCGTCTGACATCCTCCTCGGGTTCGCCCTGCCAGATGATCGCGGTCTGCCGGCCGCGGCTCTTTAAATGGCGGTCCAGGCAGTTCACCGTCACGTTAAGCTGGCCGTCCTCGAACCACGTGTGCTGCACCCTTCGCGCTTCGGTGTTCCAGTCGAACTTCCGGGCGTGGGTGGGCGGCGTGAACCATTCCAGCGCGCGGGACTGTTCCAGCCAGAATTTTTCCGGCTCGCGGAGGGAACGTTCATACATTTCATTGAACTGTGCGGCGTTCAACAGCGCGCGTTGGCGGACTTCCGCCGCAGGTGGAAATTTGCGGTTTTCGTGCGACAACGAATCCGTGGAAATAATCTCTTTTGATGTCAACATGGCGACGTTCCGCGCATTTCCGCAAAAACCAGGCGCGATGTCAATGGCATGGATTGCGCGAGGCGAAGGCGCCTTAAACCCCTGAACCCGCCGCATCCCGCCCCGAATCATTCGATATTGGTTATTGGCTATTTGACCATTGGCTATTGGATGTTGAATGTTGGATGTTGGCTATTGAATGTTGGCTATTGGATGTTGAATGTTGGCTATTGAATGTTGGCTATTGGATGTTGGCTATTTGACCATTGGCTATTGGATGTTGAATGTTCGATGTTGAATGTTCGATGTTTTCCCATGTCTCTCAACACTCACCTCCAATCTCTCTCAACTATTCCGTGGACCCCGCGCGCCCCGCGCGTTATTCGCGACACCTCGGCGCGAACGTCCGTAGCGGTGTGTCGGCAGACCGCCGCATATTTCTGACAATTTCCAAGCGTCCGATTTGGCGGGGCCATGCCCCGACGCGAATGTCCCCAGCGCCGTAGGCGCGACATATTTGTAGAAAACATGCCAAAAAGATTTTAAAGCTCCGTCAGGAGCGGCATATTCTGGACGACACTCGGTGCCGGTCTTGAAAATATATCGCGGGTCGTGAACCACACTAAACCCCTCCAGTAGGGCACATGTTTTTGACATTCCTTCGCGCTCATCGCGCGATCTCTTTTCTAACGATCAATAACTAATTCGCTCCGGCATTTTTTTAAAAAACCAACTTTATTGTTGCATCCATTTCTCCGGCTTGTAAAATAAACTTAATCACGAGAAAGGGTCCGATGAGCGAATTCAAATTCCTTTGTCCGGAGTGCGGTCAGAAAATTTTGGGCGACACCGCCTACGGCGGCGCTTCAATTGTTTGTCCCACCTGTCAAAAGACCATCACCATTCCCGCCGCTGCTTCGGTTGCTCCGCCCCGTGTGGCCTTCGTCAACCCTCCGCCTTTGCCCGCGCCAACCCCGCCCAGAGCGTCGCCATCCCCATCCTCGCGCCTTTCCGGGCTGGCCGCCGCGTCCCTGATCTGTTCCCTGTGGGTGCCACTGGGCTGCCTTCCGGGAATCATTTGCGGGCACCTGGCCAAGGCGCGGATGCGTCGCACCGTCTTTTTGGAAGGAGAGAAATTGGCCGACGCCGGGCTGCTCATCAGTTATTGCGTACTGCTGGCGATGCTCGTCGTGGCCGGAATGTTTCCCCTCGAACACTGGCTTTCCACCCCGGTGATGCGCCCGTCGCCGGCGGCCATTGCCGCCAGCCAGCCGGGGGTGGTGGATGACGTCATCATCGGCCAAAACGAGGACGACCATGACGTGGCGGGTCAGATGCAATTCATGACGGAGAACAATGGCGCCCCCTACCGCAATGCGACCCGCGGCGGCTCGTTCAGTTACACGATGAAAGTGCTGCCCAACCAGGCCATGACCTTGAACTGCCGTTTCTGGGGAGGCGAAGGCTACGGCCACATGTTTGACATCGCGGTGGAGGACCAGATCATTGCCACGCCGAACCTCGCCGCGCTCGCGCCGGGACATTTCGTCGATGTGGAGTACAAAATCCCCGCCAGCCTGACCCGCGGGAAAAGCGAAGTGAAGGTTGAATTTCAAGGGCGTCCCGGCATGACCGCCGGCCCGCTTTACGGCTGTCAGATGTTGCAACGCTGAATCGTGAAAGGGTTTTAATCATGAAAACATTCTGGATCTTCCCGCTGCTGCTGGCCTTGGCGTCGGCGTTCAACGCGCGCGCCGCAACGAATGACGCCGCCACCTTTTCCGGCACGGTCGTGGACGCGCAGGGCAATCCCGTGGCATCCGCCACCGTGGATTTTTATCAATATCCGACGCGCCAGGGCATTGGGCAGTATGATTTGGAAGTGAAACAGCACGCGACCACCGACAGCCGGGGCGCGTTTGAATTGCTGACGTTCGACGGACAGGGTGTTGCGGTCGTCCAGAAGACCGGCTTCGCCCCGGGTTGGCGGACGTGGTATGCCGCTCCACAGGATCCTCCAAAAATTGTTCTCAGCGCCCCCTCCACCCTCGCGGGTGTGGTGGCGGATAACGCCGGTCGGCCGGTGCCCGATGCGGACATTTGCGTGCCCGCCGCAGTAAACAAGACCCTGACAGACTTCGGCCAGCCTGACTTTCTGTATGGCAAAATCTCTCGTGAACTCTTTTCCACGCGGACTTCGGCGGATGGAACCTTTCACTTCGATAACTTCCCCGCGGATGCTCAAGCCATTCTCTCCGTGAAAAAAGCCGGCCTGGCGCTGCGTCCAACGACCGGTCAATTCCGGTACGATGCGCTGCCCTATCATGCCGGGCAAACGGACATCACCCTCACCCTCGACCCGGCGGGAAGCGTCAGTGGCAAAGTCGTCGTGCGCGGCACCGGCCAACCGCTCGCTTCCGTCGTCGTTGACCTGGTGCCCACCAGCCAGACAATGGCCGTTCTTTCATTCGACCAGACAACCAATGTATCCGCCGCGGATGGTTCATTTCTAATTCCTGATGTTCCCGCCGGTTCTTATCAGGTCCTGGCGTTCTTTACCAACCAACCCGTCGCCGATTGGGTGGCCGACCCGGTTCCGGCCACGGTGGCCGTCGGCCAGACCTTGCCCGACGTGCAATTACAAGCCTACAAAGGAGGAGTTGTGGAGGTGACCGTTGTTGGCAGCGACCATCACCAACCTCTGGCGGATGCCTCCGTCTCGGTTTACAGCGGAAACGGCAGAGATTACAATCCTGGCGGCCTGACGGGAACGAATGGAAAGGCTTATTTTCGTTTGTCGCCGGGGCAATTCTCTGTGGCCGCCAATAAACCGGATTGGTCCCAGGCCCAATCACAGGCCACGGCCACGGAAGGCCAAACAAGCCAGGTCACGATTGAGATGCCCGCGCCGCTATCCATCACCGGCATCGTGCGTGACCCTTCAGGCGCGCCAGTCGCCAACGCGAGTGTCGGGGTGTTTCCGGATTATGGGAGTCGCAACCTGGGCGCCAAAACCGGCTCGGACGGACATTACACCTTGAAATGGCAAAAGCCAGCATACGTGGGAATGTCGCAGCAAAGTTTTTATCTGATCGCGCGCCAATCGCAGCTCAAGCTCGCGGCCATCCAGGAAGTGGATGAGACCACGACCAACCTGGAAGTGACGTTGCAACCGGCCATGAGCGTGTCCGGCCAGGTGCAGGACCCCGCGGGCAAACCAGTGACCAACGCGGTGGCCTATGTTTCAATTCAGCAGGAAAATTCGAGTTTTACGCTCAATCGTCAGATTATTCATTCCGATGAACAGGGCCGCATCGAGGCCGACGCGCTGCCAAAGGGAGAGCGTTATGGCTTTTATATTTCCGCCCAGGGTTATGGCAGTCCCCATGAGGAGATGGATGCCGCAGACCCCAAGGCCGACCACTATGATTTTCCCCCGCTCACCCTCAAGCTCGCCAATCTTAAGCTCGCGGGACGTGTCTTGGGCACCGACGGCAAGCCCGTCGCCGGCGCTAACATCTTTATGAATGGGGATGGCCAGCCCAATGGCAACGCCATCACCGATGCCGATGGGCGGTTCACTTTTGACGCCGTCTGCGACGGCGAGCTTAACGTGTCCGCCAACATGAATGGCATGAATGGTCAAACCACCGCCATGGGCGGTGATACCAATATCGTCATTCGTTTCAATGCTGGAAACGTCTCGTATCAGATGGGACCGCCGCAAACCGTGACCGGCACGGTTTATGATCCTTCGGGCAATCCAGACGCCGGAGCGCGTGTGGTCGTGACGCCGGCCTTCGGTCAGACGGATGTCGCCAAGACTGATGCCCAAGGTGGCTATTCAGTCAATTGGCAGCCGCAGCCGGGAATGCCCAATATGAAAAATTTTGTCATCGCGCGCGATGTCGAAAGGAACCTGGCCGCGATTGAACCCATTGCCACCGGCCAAACCAATATCATCCTGCGGTTGGTCCCGGGGCTTTCCATTTCGGGAACGGTGCAGGACGCCAAAGGGACGCCGCTGCCTCGCGCGAACATCAACTTAAACATCATGACCGGGAACAATGGAGGCATGGTGGAATACCAGCCGATCAAGATAGATACCGACGGCACCTTCACCATTCCCGCGCTGCCGACGGGGCAGCAATATCTGGTCTTCGCCCGTGCCAGCGGCTACGGTTCCGCGCAGAAAAACATCGGAAAAACCCAAAGCCAGACCAACAGCATTCAGCTATCGCCATTCAAGCTCAAGACCGCCGATCTCGTGCTGGCCGGCCAGGTGCTGGGCACTGATAAAAAACCGCTGTCTGGCGCGCAAGTCCAGATCAACGGCAACGGCCAGCCAAGCAGCTTTATGAGGACGGATGCGACCGGGCATTTCAAATTCAAGGTTTGCGAGGGGCCGATCCAAATTTTCGCCTATTCGCCTTCGGGCGGGGGTCGCATGAATTCCGGCATCGTGCAGGCGCAGGGCGGAGACACCGCCGTGGTGGTGCGGCTGGGCGCCCAACAACAAGGGCGTCTGACCCGGTCGGTCCGGAGGGACCCGCTGAAGCCCCAGGCATGGACCCTGGCCGCCCTGGTAACCTGGCCCGCCGATCACAAGACCGGCGTAATCATTTTGCTCTCGTTGCAGGCCGTGGTGCTTCTGGCTACCGCCGGCGGCATTTTCTTGTTCGCCCGCAAACGCGGATGAATGGGGCCACGCGCGCCAGGCGCGCCTTCGCGGCGTCTCGTCGCGAAGGCACCCAGCGCCGCAGGCGCGACTTATAGCCCCAAAGGGGGCGTATCATGCCAGCCCAAGGCAACGCCCTGGGAATGACCGTCCAATAACCCCCAGCCCTGAAGGGGGAATGGCGCTTACTTAGCGTATAAAACTTTGGCACATAAGGACATGCCGCGCACTCCTCTCAGCGCCGCAGGCGCGAAATATTTGTAGAAATCAAACCAAGAAGATCATAAAGCTCCGTCGGAGCGGCATATTCTGTTTTGTAACGTGCTATACTATAACCGACTGCGCTCCATTATTCTTATGGAAGCGCCATTCCCCTGAAAGGGCGTTTCAATTTCGGCGCGCGTAATGTGCCGGGAATGGTCCCGTTTTGTTTCACCCTTTGGGTTTTCTCCATCGCGCGTCGGGGCCGATCACCTATTCTTGCCCGATTATGCCCCAATCCCTGGCCCGCCTTCACGTTCACCTCATTTTCAGCACCAAGAACCGTGAACGAATTCTGGATGATGCCGTGCGGAATTCGCTGCACGCCTACCTGGCAACGGTTTTACAAAACCTCGGTTGCCCGGCGGTGCTCATCAATTCCGTTGAGGACCATGTCCACCTTCTCTTTGACCTTGCCCGAACGGTTTCCGTCAGCCAGGCGGTGGAAGAGGTCAAAAAACATTCGTCGAAGTGGATTAAAACGCAGGGAAACCAGTTTGTCCATTTTGCCTGGCAAGCCGGCTATGGGGCGTTTGCCGTCAGCGAATCCAATGTGGGGGCGGTGCGGGAATACATCGCCAGCCAGCAAGAGCATCATCGGAGAAAATCGTTTCAAGAGGAATACCGTCTTTTTCTCGAACGGCATGGCGTTGCGTTCGATGAGCGGTATGTGTGGGATTAAGGCGCCCTTTCAGGGCTGGTTGGTTTTCTGGCGCCTGATCCCAGGGCGTTGCCCTGGGCTGAATTGATACGCGACTTTGGCGCTGGGAAATGGCGCACTCCCGCGCTTCGCGTTGCCCCGGATTGGCATTGGCATACGCCCTTGGCGCTGGGAAAGAGGCATTGAAAAAGACTTGCAAACCTGGGGAGCAGGAGGAAAATCACCAATAAAGCCCGATCGGTCTTGGGCAAGAAACCATCGGTAATCCCGGTTTATGGCTGAATTCATATTCAACTGTCCGCAGTGCAAACAGCGCATTCAGTGCGACACCAGCTATGTCAGTTCCCAAATCAGTTGCCCGGCCTGCCGGCAGACTATCATCGTTCCCCCGCCGCCGATGGTCGCGCCCGGCAAGCGAACGATCAAAGTCTCCACGCTGCGAAAGGCGGCGCTCGTCGTCGGGGCCACGTTTCTAATGGCGGGAATCATCGCAGTCATTTATTTGGCCGTCGGCAATTTGGTTCTCGGCAATTCCACGCGCGCCATTTGGAAAGAATGGTCCCCCTTGGACGGCGATGCAAACAATTGGAGCTTCGACGGCGACAAAATTCACGCGCACAGCGCGGAAGGCGATGCCCTTTTCGCCTCGGAAAAGCAATATCAAGACGTGACTATTTCAGCGACGGTCAACACCCCCAACCGCGAGGCAAGCTTGGCGATTCGCATGCAAGACGCGCGCAACGGCTACCTCATTGCTTTTGCTCCCGTTGACACACCGTGCTACTGGAATAAGACCGGTTTCGTCTCCGTGATAAGGCTGGTTTCGGGAAACGCAACAACTCTCGCGATCTACAACAAAGAAAAATTGTCCGCCATCGGACAAACCGCGAAACTCAAGGTCATCGCCCGCGGCCCGTCCATCGAAGTGCAAATCAACGGAGAAAAAATCCTGCACGTCAGCGACTCGACTTTTTCCTCCGGCCGCATTGCCCTCCGAATCTATGGCGAACCAAACTTTCCCTGCGATACAACCTATTCAGCGGTGACAATTCATTGAGAATTGCTTACCGCTACGGAAGACCAAATCTCGCATTGGCGAATTAAGCGGGGTGGCGAGGCACGATGGAGAAATCGGAGATCACACCTCAAAATACTAAAGGCTTTCGAAATGTTTTTTCAATTCCACCAGCTTATCACTGTGGCACGCAAATATATTGCCGCCATCCGCAAGCATAAAACGTTCGGATGGCTCGAATTCCACGAGAGTCAGAAGCTCCTTATCCGGGACGTTTTCTTCGATGTCGTCACCAATATAGTATGTTTTATTCCCCAATGTCCTCGACCAAGCGAAGCGGTAAAAAACATAGCCGCGTTCACTCAAGAAAAAGATCGGGTTTAGCGCCCCTTCGACATCGGTAAAAGCGCGAACATTTTCAAAAATGATCATTGGCTTGTGTTTTTCAATCAGATTTTTTCCCCCAACAAAAACCTTTTCCTCCACTCCCTCCACGTCAATCTTAATAACATCCGGAGGTTCGCATAATAACGAATCAAATGTCGCTATTTCAATCGTTTGCCTTCCTTCCACTTTATCAGCATCCAAGGTTGCCAAGCCGCTTAGCCTGCTTGCATTCTCGCCAGACGCG
>JBKQUF010000248.1:0-16066 GCA_052140285.1 Limisphaerales bacterium
CACCAACGTCCCCGCGCTCTACGAAAGTGAGGAGAGCGACCTGGGGCCGCAGTCCGTCGTGCAAGTCAAGCCGCGCCGGACATGGGTCGAGGCCTATGGCGACGAGCAGTATTTTTACACCGACAACATGTTTCTGGCCGGCCACAACAAGCAGGGCGCCGACGTGCTGGTCAGCACCGTGCAGGCGGCCCTCGCGCCCACGCTGTTTGAAGTCCTCGGCGGCCAGCTCGCGCCGCGCCTCGGCTACCAGCAGCAGTGGTTCAACTACGACCTCGCCCGCTCCGACACCGCGCTGGTTTATAATTTCAACACCGGCGCTCCCCAAACGATTGGCCTGGATTCATTCGACTTCAACGTCTCGACCGTATTTGGCGACGTGACCTGGCAATGGCAAAATTGGCTCTTCATCGCCGGCGCGGATTTTCGCCGCCTCCTCGACTCCGGAACCTATGATGAATTTTACCGCGAATACGTTCCGCGCTGGTCCATCAGCCGCGAGTTTCCACTCACGCCAACGACCGGCATCACCGTTGGCTACGACGGCGACTATCGCGTCACCGGAACCCATAACCCGCCGACTGGCTACGGCGAAAATTACAACGACCGCACCGACCAAAGCCTCTTCATCGTCGGCAACTGGCAGTTGTGCCGTTACGCGGTGTTGCAGCCGTTCTACCGCTTTGAGTATTCGCACTACACGCGCGTTCACCGCGATGATTTTCTGCATTCGTTCGGATTGACCGCGTATTGTCCGGTGACGAAAAACGTCGCCGTCCGCGCCTTCGTCGGCTATGACGACTTGAACACCGACGGGCTGTTTGCGCAGGATTACGAAAAACTCGACGCCGGCGGCGGGATCAATCTTCTCGTCCGTTTTTAACCCTTAAAAAAAGACGCGCAAATTTTCATTTTATTTGCCGGCGGCACTGACCAATCGTTCCAGTCGCGTGAAGCAAGTCTTAAGACGTTCTGGTGGCAGTGGGGTTCTTGCCAACCGTTCCCGGAAGATTGGCATTTGCGCCAAGTTATGGCGCAATAAACCCCCAACGAAGTCGAAATCCTTTTCGCGTCCGGCAACCAATTTGGAGACGGCCAAGTCATGAATTTCCAGGCAGAGACCTGTGCCTCCGCCCGTATTCTCGTTGCGAACCGGCACAAGGCGATCGCGCCAGCCAGTTGGCAGGATCGCTGTTTCCACACTGACTCCATGCGCGTAGTAGCCAAAGGTCTGATGAAATGGCGAACCCTCGCCGATTGAACCGTCAATCAAGTCATTATCGGCCGGATCCCGCAGGGAGAAAACACCGGCTTCGATTGAAACCAGCAATTCATCCGGAGCTTGTGGGAACTGGCCCAGCACCGCCTGGCTTCCGACGATGACAAACTCCGACGCGCCGGTGATGCCAGCAGCGGCCCGGATGATGTGTTCAAGCTGTTGCCGGTGCATGATGGAAGCGGGATTTGACTTCCCAGACTTCCGCCGGCGGGAGGACTCCGGCGAAGGGCGAATTTTGGCGCAACCGCTGGGCGTCATCCGATTCTGAGCAAAGCAGATCACAAATCTCATCAACGGGGCGCGAGAGAATTTCCTGCCATTCAGCGTAGCAATGGAGCAGCGACGGGGCGGAGGTGTTTTGTCGAGACCAGCGCGCGAGGTTGGCGCGGGCAAACGCCACCAACTCCGGTTGCCGGCGCAGTCGTTCCGCGACGCGCCGGCCCAGTTCCAAACTCACTTGATCCCTTTCAGAGTGATTCATATTCGCGGATTTGACTTTTATATCATCAGCCTAAAATTCGACGGCTGCAACCTCTTTCCGCTTTTTCAAATTCGCTTTTTGAGAAAGTTGCATCTGTTGGAAAACCCGCGTGGAAAACTCCCCTGCTCCCATCGAATGGGAGGGCCAGGGTGAGGTGAGGGTCCGTCGGGTTCATCGGAAGTTGATTCGCTTTAATACGCTTTGATTCGTTTTAATTCGTTTTAAATCGCGTCCACACACAAAAACGAGTCCATACGCAAAAACGCGCAAATTCACGCAAATTCGCGCAAAAACGAACCGCTGCGCCGGGGGGGAAGACAAAAAGCAGAAAAACAGAGAGCAGAAATGCGGAATCCGTCTGCGCTTTGCTTCGCCGCGACAAGTGCGGAAAGGAGAGGAGTTGGGGGTAATGGGTTCGTTTCGAAATTTTACATTTTTTCCAAGGCTGTAGGGGCTGCGGCAAACGTGGATTGCTGAATCGGGAGCACGGCGCGTTTTGCGCGTTGGGGAGCGCAGCCGTCTCGGCTGCCGTTCGGGGCGTCCCCGCCTCGAACACTTCTGGACATTCGCGATGAGGCGTCGCGAACACCGAAACTTGAAATTTCAGTTGCATTCCTGCGAGTTAAGCATAAACCGGCCAAAGTGTAATGTTGCTGGGCAACATAAAATGCAGAAGGCGAAAGGAGTGATTCAAAGCGCCGTCGGCGCGAATTGTCCCGTCAGGGACATCCGGCAATAGCCCGGCGTTTCAACGCCGGGACCGCATTCGGGATTTGCCTAAGTCCCGAAGGGACGGTTGAATAACCGGCATGTCCGACTTTAGCCGGCACAATTTTATTCTCGGCGCGGTCATGATTTTGACCGCGCTCATCTGGCTGGAATGGCGCTCGCGCCGCTGGCCGCGGTATCGCCGGCCAATCTGTAGCGTTACGGCTTTCTCACTGAACCTCATCGCGCTCATCATGGTCACAATTATGATGGTTTTCGCGGTCATCGTCGCCGCGAATCTGTTGCACGCAAAATAAGGAATTTTTCCAATTCGTCCGCCGCCTTGCCGCCAAAGCCCGGCGCTCTCTCGAAAATCCGCATGAGCCATAGACATGCTTTGTCAGCCTCATACAATATTTTATGCCAAACCCGACGTAGCCCGTCAGACGCATACGTTTCAACCGGATGGCGGCGATGGCGGTGGTGCAGCCGCCCAGGAACGGGTTTAGCACCAAATCGCCTTCGTTCGTCGAGGCCAGCAGGCAGCGCTCAATCAGCGCCACCGGTTTTTGGGTGGGATGCTTCCCAAACTCTTTTTCATCCCCGCCCGGCGCGGAGAGCGTCCAGATGGCATCGGGAGGGCGAGCGCCCCCGCAAGCCGTGACTAATTTGAGTTCGCCGGAAGCCTCCCCATGAACCCGGGGGACCCTCACCTCACCCTGGCCCTCTCCCCTCCCATCCGATGGGAGCGGAGAGGGAATCCGCCTTCGCCAAGGCTACGGCGGACAAGTGGCAGGCGGATGCCAGTGGTCGCTCGATAGCCCCACAGGATACGGCAGGTTCAGGGGGTCAAGGCGCGAATCTTTCGGGGGATTCTCAGCCTGCCCCACGTCCCGCCAGACGGTTTTCATCTGTTTCCCCGTCACCTTGCGCATTTCCTGGTAATTGAAGACGTGTTTGCTCTTTTCGTTTTTCGCGGCCCACAAAATCGTTTCGGTGCTTTGGGTGAAGTAACGGCAGCTCCGGTTGGGCGGCGGGTTGGGTTTTTCCCAGGCGATGTCGTTGAGGACCTTGTAGCCAAGCTGTTGCAGGGCATACCCAATGGAGAAGATGACATGGTGCGTGCCGCTGACCCAGATGCTGCCGTTCGGTTTCAAAACTTTCTGGCAGCGCCGCAGCCATTCCAGGTTGAATTCGTGGTTCAGTTCCGGCCCGCGCGATTTGTCCCATTCGCCCTTGTGTACCTTCACCATGCGCCCGGCATGGCACGTAATGCCGCCGTGGGAGAGGAAATAGGGCGGGTCGGCAAAGATGGCGTCGAACCGGCCTTCGGGATATTTGGCGGCAATGGCGTCGAGCAATTCCAGGCAATGGCCACGGTACAGCCGGAGGAACGGGGTGTCGGAAGATAAGATCAGCCGCGGCGCCGTAGCGTCAGGCATCCTGCCTGACGTAGAGGGCGGCATCCTGCCGCCCGGATGGAACGCGGAATTTTCTTCGGACGTTTTGGAATGGTCGGCGACCTTTCCACCGGGCTGGAAACCCGGTTCCACGGCAGGCCGGATGCCTGCCGCTACGATGCTACCATCTTCCCGCAACTCGAAATGCGACGGCGGCAAATCGTGAAAGGCACCCGGCGGAGGGTTGGGATTGCCGGATTTGGGCATCCGGACCCGGGTCTTTGGTTTTTGGCGGTAAAGGGGCTTCTTCGGCACGCCCCGATCAATTGATCAGATGAGCGGATCCGATCAAGATTATTCAAGAGCGACCGCGTGGGGCGCATCTTGACACTGCCCCCGTAACGCAGGTTTCCAAACCTGCCGTATCGCCGATTTCCCAATCGGCAGCACTTCAAAACCTAGGTGCCCATGGGTTGTTTCAAGACTCGCGGATTGGGAAATCATCCAACTGCCGGAGATAACTGCCTTGGGCGCATAATTCATCAATTTTCGCGGACACAAATTCCCTGGCATACCGATAAATGATCGCGCTGGGTTTGGTGATGGCCGGGTGACTGGCAGCTTCCGTCGCTGCATAATTGTTTGCGGCCAAGCCAAAGATGATGAAGCGCAAATCTGGTTCAAGGTTCTGGAATATCATACTAAACGGACTGTTGCCATGCAGGGTCTAATGCCTGTCACTAGCAAGGAATATATTGCAATTGATCCAAGCAAAATGCAAATAACGGATGCGCTGGAAGCGCTTGAAGCGCAGTTGACAAACGGGGTGCAAACCGTTACAAAACGAATTCAACAGGCAATTGGCCAATAATGTGATATTTTCAAAATTAGATCATGACAAACACATTAACCTTAAAAACCTATGCCAACAAAAATTCAACTTGCATTACAAGGCGGTGGCGCAAAGCTGGTCTCGTTACTGGCGGCTCTTGAAGCCGTAGCGGCTAGTGAGCAAAGCGGGGAAATTCAAGTCACTCGAATTGCCGGAACATCGGCTGGCGCCATTGCGGGAAGCCTGTTCGCCGCCCTGCCGAAAGCAGAAAGACTTCAGAGATTTAGGACATTACGCAATCAATTACTTGGCCAAAGAGGAAAGAAGATCGCGACAAGACTAATAATGCCAGGAAGCCCCGCACTAGCGTGGAGTGGTTATAGGGGTAATCAAGTTTGGGCTGAAGGAAAAGAAGAAATTCGAAAATGGCTTATTGAAACTCTCGGTGGTAAGACTTTTGAAGATATACTTCAAAAAGGACAAGACAACATTGTTCGTGGAATTGCTTTGGATATTGTCAGTGCAGATTTAAGTTCCAAATCAAAGAAAACTTATAAGCCAGATGATGCCGTTCTGACAGCGGTAATGGAATCATGCGCCTTGCCATTTTTATTTGCATCATGGCACCAGGGCGAAACTGTGATTGTTGACGGCGGCTTTTGCGAAAATCTGCCTGTCAGCGAATTAAATCTAAACGTTCCGACTGATGGAGTTGTTGTTGCTGTGAGTTTTGAACGCTTGCCCCCAGAGTCGCCAAAATGCATTAAAACTTTCTCTCTCGCTTTGCTCGACATTGCGATAGCGCATTCGGTAAGACGTGCATATGATGCTGTCAAAGCCAACGGCCATTACATCATTGAATTGGAACCAAAAATCGGGACGTTTGATTTTGAACAGGCTTTTAACGATGCGTATCGAAACACCTATGAGGGATTGGTTGAGGTAGCAAAAAAGCGCATTTCGGAAATCGTCGCTGAAGAACAGATGGCCGATGCCAAAATCAAAAGCCAGGAGATACAAAGCAATTATTGGACGGACTCTAACAAAAACCTGATAGACACCATGCGACGAATGGGGTTGGTGTATGAGCGTATTTTTCGTTCGAAGCGTTTCCGCTATGAAAAGGTGATATTTGAAGTTTGGGTTGACGCCTGGAAAAATCCGGCACTACCGTGCAAGCTACGTCTTCGTTCAGTCTTTAATCCTTCAGGATCGGAGATTGAATGCACGTCAATACAACTTTCGGAGTTCGACCCGACAATTGATGCGATTACTTCACTAAAAGTTTCTGACGCCGGGCATAACGATGTGAGGATGATTTGTGTGCCAATGCGAATTGAAAAGACGCCTAAAAACCGATCTGTAGTTGCTTTTTTTGAACGTCCGTTAAAATCAGAAGATGGACCCTTCACGCAAACATATGTCGACAAACTTCACTTGACAGAGAACCAACTTCAGGATTTTATTTTTACGGCCGACCGACCGGACGGAGCAATTGGAATTGTTGAACTTGTCCTGCATGTTCCTCTTAACAAAAAGGGAGTGGACTTGGTTCAAAAAGACGATATGGTTGGAGGCCGAAAAATGACACCTGCTGAATTGAGCCAGCACGATAACGACCCGGCTGAATATTATGTTGTTGGCTGGACGGGAGCGAATATGTTATTGCAGCCTGATGAAAAATTTGGCGCAAACATTTTCGTGCCTGCATGAGACATAAATAATGAGGTGTTGACTTATTTTTTTATTCGATTATACTTTGGCAATGATTGATACACGTGCTTAAGCAAGGTTTTAGCCATTGAGGTCTTAAAAGGCCTTTTTGTGGTAATTTTTTGATTTTTCGCAAATAAAAGGCCCCGGCCAGGGTGTTGGGGTGCTTTTTAGCTTGGCATCGTTCAATACGAACGCTGAATTTTTAGAACGTAATTCCATTACCCCCCTCTGCGACGCAATTCACGCTGACGCGATTACCCGATTCCATACAAAAAAAAGCCCCGGCCAAAATGGTCGGGGCGATGATTTTCTGTCAGTTGTAAAAACAACCCAGCTCTTTCAAAGAACTGTGCTTTTGATTTCCAATTTATGTGGAGCTGCACATAAATCGGCTTATGTTGAGTTCGCAGTAATGTTGAGTTGAGGCAGATTCTCCCAGTTCCCCAGCGTTTCGGCGCTGGGGAACTTCACATTACTGCGAATCAATTTCGACCGACTCAAAGAGATTCGAGCCATTTCAATAAGTTCTCGCTCGTGTTCCATCGCTTCGTTCCGTCCGCCATGGCCGTCACTGGTTTCACTTTCGCCAAAGCTTTTCGTTTGGCTTCCAGGTCGATGGCGACGTATTTGTGGGTTGTCGTCACACTGGAATGCCCCAACCAGTGGGCAATGGTGCTCAAATCAACGCCGGACTTGAGCAGATGGACTGCCGTGCTGTGACGGAGACTGTGTGGATGAATGCGCTTGGTTTTAAGGGAGGACATCTTTTTTGCGGCGTTGGCGACGTGCCGAGTCAGAATCAGCCGCACGCCAAATCGCGTCAGGCAATTGCCCCGATGATTGCGAAAAAGCGGGCTGTCATCGTTGGCATTCCTGCCAGAATCGCGGAGGTATTGTTTCAACAGTTGGACGGTCTCCGGCCAGAGCGGGCAGATGCGCTCTTTACGCCCCTTGCCGAACAGTCGCACGCTGGGAGGCGTTACCAGCCTAAAATCGGCAGCGCGCAACGCGACGACCTCCTGCACCCGTGCGCCCGTGTTGAACATGAATGTCAATAGAACCCCATCTCTTCGTCCAATGATGGTGGACCGATCAATGCAATCCAGAATCACACGCAACTCGTCCGCTTGAAGATAATCAATGGCACGATGGTCAACTCGCTTGAATCTCACGTTCAGAACCCGATCAGCCTGGTCAAGGTGTTCGGGGTTTTCCATGCCCACATAATCAAAAAAACTGTGGATGGCGCTGAGGCGCACATTGCGTGTGGCGGCACCATTGCCCCGCTTGGCTTCAAGATGATCGAGGAACGCCGTAATCTTTGCTGGGGAGAGATCGGCGACCGACAGACCTGAAACGTGGCCGTGGTTGCCGGCGATGAAAAGGAGCAGCAACTTCAGGCTGTCCCGGTAACTCTGAATGGTGTTTGGGCTATAAGCGCGCTGGTGCGGGAGATATTCGCCCAGAAACTTTTTCAGCGCCAGGCCAAGCGTTGTGACAGTTTGATTTTTCACGCGACACCTCCTTTATGATGACGCCGGTGCGCAGGTTGAAACAGCGAGCCAATCGCAACTCGATGAAATCGTTTGCTGGCGGCGATGCGCAGCGGTTCGGTGAACTTCAAATAGTGATGGGTAAAGTCTGGAGAGACATGCCCCAGATAGCGTGCGAGCCGCGGCAGCGTGGCCTGTGGCTCGGAACCCCTGCGGTAGCCTTGGCGCAATGCTTCCACGGCAAAGCTATGGCGGAGATCGTGAATCCGGGGAGTTCGGCCATGATGACTGAAGACGCCGGCGCTCTGACAAGCGCCGACCCAATTGGAAGTCAGTGTGGCGGGGCTGATCGGTCCACCCTCGTCACCCTGGCGGCCATTCCACAGCAATGGCGTGGAAACATCCATCGGGAAACCTTGGCGGCGGCGTTGCCTGAGATACCGGCGAAGTTCTTTGCGCACGGATGACGAAAAAGGCACCAGCCTGGTTTTGTGGAATTTTGTTTCATTGATCCGCAGGACGCCTTGGTCCATATCTGCATCCGCCAATCGGAGATGGAGCAGCTCCCCGCGTCGCAGCCCGCAACAATACAACAGTATCCACGCGAGCCGCATGGTTGGCCGCCGAAAGGAGTTCTGCCAGCCGACTTTTAACGTCGCGGTCTTGAATAATATCCGGGCAACTTCGGCTTTCGTCAGCAGGAAGGGCGCTTGATGATCGAGTTTGCGGGGGAATGTCCTTTCATCCGGGACAAAGGTTGCCGGACGAAATCGAGCCAAATACCGGCAGAACTTCTGCACGCAAAGCATACGATGCCGACGGGTGGTTGGCGAAACGATGGCGTGAACCTCCGCCCACTTCGTAAACATATTAGCAGTGAAGGTGCGTCCTTTTTGGAAATCACCAGCCAGCACCTGATCAAGTGTGAGCAAAATCCATTCTTCAGAATGGAAGGCCCGGCCCAAGGCACGCTGCGTGGCCAAATAGTCGCTGATCGGTTTGGCGAGAAAACTACGTCTTCCAAAAGAATCGGTTAATGTCCCCTTCGGCCGACGGGCAGCTTTTGCAACTGACTTTGGGATCGAAGGCTGATTGAGATTGGCGGCTGTGATGATGACGTTCGGGACTGGTAATGCCACGCGGCGGAGATCCTCGACGTTGAGCCGAAAATAGGTGGCGGTTGAATTTGGGTCCCGATGACCAAGGAGGTCGCTGATGCTTTTGAGCGCGGTGTCCTGACGAAGAAGTCGCAACGCGAAGGCGTGCCGCAAACCGTGGAAACTCGCAGTCTCAATCTTCACTCCGGTGGAACGGACGGCACGCGCCAACGCACAAGCTACACCCGGAGCCGCAAGGGGGCCGGCAGGAGCGCGCTGACGTAGAAACAACTGACGCGCTTCCGAGGCTGGACGCCCCTTGCGCAAGTAGTCCACCAAGGCCCTGCCAATCGGAGCAGTGATTGGCAGAGCCAGTGTCTGCCGGGTCTTGGGCTGAAAAACATGCAGGGTGCGTTTTCGCCAGTCGATGCTATCCAGTGTCAACGCCGCGACCTCCGACCGCCGCAGGCCGTAGGAAGCCGCGAGCAGTAAAATCGTAAAATCGCGCGAACCCAGAGGAGTGGAACGATCCATGCGTTTTAGCAACTTCTGAAGCTCCAACCAAGGCAACGGATGGGGCAACAGTTCTTCCCGATAAACCCGAACGGAATCGATCTGTGTGTGCAACGGTTGCCGCAGGACACCCTTCATGTATTGGAAACGTAGAAACCCCCGGACCATGCCCACCACGCCTTTCATGGTCCGGCGCGAGCACCGCTGTGAAGCTTGCCGCAGAAAACGCTGCACTTTAGCCAGCTTCAGCTCACGCAATCTTGCCATGCCTCGATCAACACCAGTGAACGTGAGAAATCGGCGCAAATACTTGTCATGGCCCTGAATCGTGCTCTCCGCCAGACCACGATCCCTTTTCAAATGCTCGCTGAATCTCTTGAGAGTGTTTTCGGAAAATGTTCGACGTTGGTTGCAACGCCCGTGCTTCAGCCAGCCACGCGCCTCCAAATAGTCCTCCAAACGCACGATGCCGGGCATCCAACGTGGCTTGCGCGCATGGAAGAACTGCCGTGCCCGCCTAAAATCATCGCGATCAAAATCACGACAAGTTCGCTTGCCCAGAAGGATACATCGGGGTGCGAGACAGCCTAAAACCTGCAAGTGCATTCGGATCGTGCTGGGCGACGACTTGCGGCCCAAAGACCATTTAACGAAGTCATCAACGATGGGGCCGAAAATCGGCACTCGCCGATACCTTCGATAACTGCGGGGCTTGACCACGCGAACGGGTTCGCTCGGAGCCAAGCGATCCGTGCTTTGCAAAAACAATCTAAACACAGCAATCCCGCGTGCAAGCGATGGAGACCGAAGACGACAGAAGCGCTGAATGTCGTCCAAGTCGTCCACGGTGAGGTCGAGCAGGTTTGCTTTCTGCCGCCATCGAAAACGCGGACGCAGTCGCCGCAGATGGTCACAATATCTGTGAACTTTAATGGCCGAGACCCCGCGCTGACGACACCAGACCACAAAGTCATTGATGACGGCATTGGGGACTGCGATGAAACGACCCGATTGTTTGCAATGGCGCCGATTGAGGTAGGATTTATTTTTCATAACCGGGGTATTTTATACCCGGCTGTCACTCCCAAAAATGTGAAGTTCCCCAGCGTTTCGGCGCTGGGGAACTTGGAGAATCTGCCTCAACTCAACATTACTGCGAACTCAACATAATCCAATGACAACATGGTCAACCACATCAATTTTGAGCAATTGACCGCCTCGAATAAGATCGCGTGTGACTTGGCTGACGCATAATGCGGGGAATTGAACGTGAGACAACGCCAAGGATGCATAGTCCGGCACTAAGCCAAGCGTAACTTGCCGGTTCTGGAATTGGATTTGTCTCGCAAGCTGGATTTGTCCCGTAAGCAACATCATCAAATTCAAATGAATAATTCGAACTGGTCGCTACAACACTTGTAAATGAGGTCGTAGATGTAATGTTGACATAAGCGGTGCCATTCACGCCCTGATCGCCCCAAGGGTTTAAAATAATATTGCTCCCCGTAAGCGTGCCGACAATGTTATTTGCACCATTGTAAAAAGTAAAAGTAAGGTAGTTATATGAATCAATTGACCCCCAAAGAATTCCAAAATAATTCTGCGCAGTTGGAAAGGTAAGTGTCGCTGAACCGTTAGGCTCTACAAGAACATATTGGCTGCTATCCGGGCCGTAGTTAGGTGATTCGCCAAAGTAAGCCGCTGTCGAACCGGAAAAGAACGGCGCTGCATCGGAAATATTGTCCGAGGTGAGAAAAGCGTTACCAGAAAGTGACAGAATCGATGGAGACGCTTCGTCAAAATTCTCCAACGTAGCGTCGCTCAAACTAGGAACACCACCGATGGTTGTGGTTGATGTAAATTGCGCTTTGGCGATGTTTGGAGCGATTAAGGCTAGAATACTTACTGTTGCGATTGAGAGATGTGTTTTCATAGATGTGAGTTTGTTTGCATTTCTGATGTTTTTTTGAGGCAGATTAAACCCGCAAATATCATTGGGGTTGTAGCATTATTTTATCTCATATGAACTGCGGTGTCAGCCAGTTTAGGGACTTTGTTATCCTGTTTTCGGACAAAGAAACTCCGCAACGGAAATTTGTTATCGTCAATTCACAACTGCCTTGGACAGCGGTTGTCCGTGCCGCGCGATAAACTGTGATCATGAACGCCGCACGATGGGTTCAGAGGGAGAAAGGCTGAAATTCTGAAGGTAGAAAACAGAAAGCCAAAATGGATGGGACACGAAGAAAAAAACGGGGATTTTGAAGGCTGAAATGGGATTGGGCGGGACAGAATGAAGTCGGAACGAAAAATAACGGAATTTGGAAAGATTTCCGAATAGGCCGCCCGGAATGGGGCTTGAGATTGTCTTTTGGTTGTTTTCTACAAAGAGGTCGCGCCGACGGCGCTTTGAATAACCCCTTTCACATTCCTTGGCTGCCGTAGCCTCGACGAAGGCGGCTGCTTTCTGCCTTTTTCATCTTCCCCAAGCAACATTACACTTTGGGCGTTTTATGGTTCTTCGACGTTGGTGATGGGTAAAGGGGAAATTGTCGCGAAGCGACAGATGGAAATCAGCCCGGCACACCGTGCCGGAAAAAAGGTCCCAGAATCCCGTGCGTCCTGAAGGGACGCCCGGAAAGACCCGATTTTACGGGCCTTTCCACCGTCCCTGCCGGACGGATACAAATGATTTGCCTTACCAGACACTCCGTGTCTGGCTCATTTCCAGCGTCGCTCCGCGACCGCCAAATGCGCATTAGATAGGTTATCCATTATAAACGTCGAGGAAGAACATTTCCTGGGATTTTGAGAGACAAGTCAGAGACTCCCTGGGTCCACCCTCCGCAGTACTGCTACGGAGGACGGGTCGTCTCCTGCTGTTTTCAACCGGCTGCTAGTGCTTGCGCCCATCGGGGATTTTTCCGACACTATCACCCGTGAACAACTCGAATCTCTGGAAGACCTCCAAATGGCCGTTTCTGCTAGGCGACGCCGCGTTGCTCCTGGTCGCCTTTATCTTCATCCTGCGCGCCGCGCATCCCATCGGGTCATTCGAGATTGCCATTGCCACCGCCTGCGTCGCCCTCGGCGCCCTCCTCGGTTGCCTGCCGTTCATCCTGGACTATCGCGTGTCGGTGAAATCCATCGAAGCGAGCGCCCTTGGCTCCATTGCCGAAAAAATTCAGAACCTCGAAAAGCTCTCCGCGCAAATCTCCTCGGCCACCAACGAATGGACCAACGCCCAATCCCAGGCGGAAAAAACCGCCGCCGCCGCCCGGGCCATCGCGGACAGCATGGCCGCCGAGGTGCGCCAGTTTTCCGAGTTCATGCAACGGATGAACGACAACGAAAAGGCCGCGCTCCGTTTGGAAGTGGACAAGTTTCGCCGCGGCGAAGCCGAATGGTTGCAGGTGGTCGTCCGCATTCTTGACCAAGTCTTCCTCTTTCACGCCGCCGCCGTCCGTTCCGGCCAGCCGAAGTTCGCCGACCAGGTTTCCCATTTCCAGAATGCCTGTTGCGACGCCGCCCGCCGCATTGGCCTCGTGCCGTTTACCGCCAATCCCGACGAGCCGTTCGATCCCAAACGCCATCAGAATGCCGAAGGCAAGGCCGAAGCCGCGGATGGCGCGGTGGTCGCCGAAACCATCGCCGCCGGGTTCACCTTTCAGGGCAAATTAATCCGCCCCGCGCTTGTCCGCGTCAAAGCGCCGGCCTCCGAACCGGAGGAGACCATGGAAGACCCGGAAGAAAAATCGGACGAACTTTCATTCCAGGAACCGGATTAGCCCGGAAATTTCATATTGCGCATGAAACGCCGACAGTGGAGAGCCGACCTGTTGTCGGCACGGGGCTTTGGGGCATCAAAGCCGGTTGCAAACCGGCGCTCCGGCCTTGCGGGTGTGAAATATCCGGGCGGGGACACGCCATTGACATTTTTCCGGACACGCCAATGCCTGGCAAATTATATGAGAACAAAAAACCTGCTTAACTTCATTCTCCCGATCATTTTCATCGCCGAAATTTCCGGCGCGCAGGCGGCGGATTGGATTGGCGCCTGGGCCTGCGCCCCCCAATTGACCGAGCAACGGAACCTGCCCCCGCCGCCGGGATTGGAGAGCAACACGCTTCGCCAAGTCGTCCAGGTCTCCATCGGCGGAACGAAATTGCGCGTGAAATTTTCCAACATCTTTGGCAACGGCCCTGTCACGATGGCCGCCGCCCACCTCGCCCTCTCGGCAGGCGCGGACGCCATTCAGACCAACACCGACACGGCGCTCACCTTCAACGGCCAGCCGTCGGCGACCATTCCCGCCGGGCAGGCGATTTGGTCCGACCCGTTTAATTTCAAGCTGGCGCCGCTGGCGGATGTCGCCATCACCATTCATTTCGGCGGGACGGCGAGCGACGTTACCGGCCATCCCGGTTCCCGCATGACGTCCTATATTCTCCCCGGCGACGAAGTGACCGCGCCCGCGATGCCCGGCGCGGCGACGATGCAGCATTGGGACATCATCAACAACATTGACGTGCAGGCGCCGCATCCCGTCGGCGCGATCATCACCCTCGGCGATTCCATCACCGACGGCCGCGGTTCCGACACCGACAAGAACGATCGCTGGCCGGACAATTTGGCGCGTCGTTTGCAGGCCGACGAGAAAACCGCCGGCATTTCCGTGCTTAATCAGGGCATTGGTGGAAATACCGTGTTGGCGGGCGGCCTCGGGCCGACGGCCATTTCGCGGTTTGATCGCGACGTGCTTTCACAGAGCGACGCGCGCTGGCTGATTATTTTTGAAGGCGTCAACGACATCGGCGGCAGCCGGAACGATTCCGTGGCCACCAACCTGATCAACGCCTTCCAAAATTTCATCAAGCAGGCCCACGCGCAACATCTTCTCGTTTACGGCGCCACGATTACGCCGTTTGGCGGCTCCTTCTACGACAATCCGGAACGTGAAACCGCGCGCGAGGCCGTCAATAATTGGATCCGCACCGGCGGCCAATATGATGCGGTGCTCGATTTCGACGCCGCGGTCCGCGACCCGCAAAACCCAACGCATTTGTTGCCCGGCGACGACAGCGGCGATCATTTGCATCCCAACGAGAACGGTTACCAAGCCCTGGCCAACTCGATCGATTTGACACTGTTCAAGAGATAGTTTCGTTCCACCGCCAACTTAACCACCTTGACGCGGATTTCTCGCAGCCATACTCTTTTCGTAGTTCAAAATCATGTCACCAACCACCATTCGCGCGATTCGTTTCTTCACGCCGGCGTTAACTGCTTTGGCCGTGCTGGCCACCGTTCAATTCAGCGGCGCGCAGGAAACCAAAACGAACAAGACGTTTATTGATTATTTCCTGCCGACGCCCATCGTGGGTTCCCTGACCACGAACGTCTGGGGCGCGGCGGCGGTGGGGCCGCGCGACCCGAAGAACGGCCTCGAAGACGAGACCATGACGAATTGGAATTATTGGGACGGCAAAATCATCAAAGGGCCGGACGGGAAATATCACATTTTTGCCAGCCGCTGGAGGCAGGCGAACGGCCACGGCGGTTGGTTCGGTTCGCAAGCCGTTCACGCGGTCAGCGACAATCTGTTCGGGCCTTACGTGGACCAAGGTCTTTGCTGGCCCAATGACGCCGGCGGCAGGGGACACAACGTCAGCGCCCTCACCTTGCCCGACGGCAGCTACGCCATCTATGTAAGTGAAACCCGCCCCTGCGAGGTGTATGTCTCCAAATCGCTCGACGGTCCGTGGGAGCATCTTGGCACCGTCACGGTTGAAGGCGAGCCGAGGTGGCACGCCTCCAACGTTACGATCATGGTCCGCCCGGATGGCAACTTCGAGTTCACTGAACGCGACGGCAGAGTTTTCATCAGCGACAAAGGCATCCTCGGACCTTACCAGCCACAGGGCGAATCCGTTTTCCCCAAGGGCATCCCGAACCTCGAAGACCCCTGCATCTGGTATTCCGGCGATCTCTACCATATTTTGGTCAACTCCTGGTCCACCCGCCAGGCCTATCATCTCACGTCCCCCGATGGCGTCCATGACTGGACCAACCGCGGCGTCGCCTACGACCCGCGCGAGGCCATTGTGCGTTACTCCGACGGCACGGTGGACCACTGGAACAAGGCTGAACGGCCCTCGGTCTATCTCGAAAACGGCCATGTCGCCGCCGTCACTCTGGCCGTGATTGATGTTGAAAAAGAGCAGGACCATGGAAACGACGGGCATGGCAGCAAGGTCATTGTGATTCCTTTTGATGGCGCGGCCCTCGATCGCGACTTGCAGCCAACGCCAGATTCGTCCAAGCAGTAGTGTGCGATTTGGGGCTAATGGACCTGCCGTATCCTACCGGGGTGAGGGAGGGCCTGGACAACCCAGGGCGGCGCTCGCGGACTCGCTTGCCTTGGGCTAAGATCTGTCACCCCGACGGGGTTTTAATATCCATTGCGCGGATGGGTCCCGAATCGGAAGCCCATGACAGTTTCGAGGCGTTTTTTCCGGGCGGCAGGGATGCCGCCCTTTACGTCAGGCC
>JBKQUF010000249.1:0-20947 GCA_052140285.1 Limisphaerales bacterium
CCTCATCACCGGCGAGAGCGGCGTGGGCAAGGAGGTTCTTGCCGATGTCATCCACGGCTGGAGTTCCCGGGCGGGCGGTCCCCTCATCAAGGTCAATTGCGCCGCCATCCCCGAAAACCTCCTCGAAAGCGAATTGTTCGGGCACGAACGCGGCGCTTTTACCGGCGCGCACGAGCGGCGCATCGGCCGGTTCGAGGAAGCCTCCGCGGGCACCATCTTTTTGGACGAAATTTCCGAAATGTCCACCGCCCTCCAGGCCAAATTACTCCGCGTCACCCAGGGCGGCTGCTTCCAGCGCATCGGTTCCAACCGTGAAATCCAAACCAACGCGCGCTTGCTCGCCGCCACCAACCGGAACCTCGAGGACGAAGTCAAAAACGGGCGCTTCCGCGAGGACCTCTTTTATCGTCTCAACGTCGTCGAACTCAGCATTCCTCCCTTGCGCGAGCGGCGCGAGGACATCCTCCCGCTGGCCAGCCGGTTCATCGAGGAATTTGCCCGGGGCCGCGCCCGCTTCTCCGAGACCGTCGCCGCCTGCCTGGAAAATTATCCCTGGCCCGGCAACATCCGCGAGTTGCGCAATGCCATGGAGCGCGCCGTCCTTCTCTCGCGAAGTGAATTGATTCTGCCCGAACATCTGCCCGCCCGCGTGCGGGAAATCGCCGGCCAATCCGCGCCCGCCGCCACGGCGTTCGATCCCGCGCGTTTGGAGGAAATCGAACGGCAGGCGATCATGCAGGCCCTCCGCCAGCATAACTTCAACCGCACCGAAACCGCCAAGGCCCTCGGCGTGAGCCGCCGCTCCCTCATCTATAAATTGCAGCGCTTCCGGGAGTTGGGGTATAAAGTGGATTAAAATTACCCAAAAGAGGCAGTGACAACCCAGTGTCCTTTCAGCATTCTTGTTCCATGCCACCGACCTTTTTCCGAGTTTTTGCGACGTTAGTTTTCCTCGCTTTGGCTTTTTCCGTTCGAGCGGAAACCAGGATCAACACCGACCTGAATGACGGATGGCGGTTCAGCCCCGGCGATTTCACCAACGCCAGCCAAATCGGATTTGATGACACCGCCACCAATTGGCGGACCATTTCAATCCCCCATTGCTGGGGATGGGAGCAGGCCCAGCGGGGAGATACCCGGTACTACCGCGGGCCGGGCTGGTACCGGCTCGGGTTGAATGTCACGCCCGAAAATGGCAAACGGTATTTTTTGCGATTTGAAGCCGCCAGCTCGGTCGCCGATGTCTATTTGAACGGCCGCTTTCTCGGGGAGCATCGCGGCGCGTTCGGCGCCTTTTGCTTTGAGATCACCGCCAGCCTGGCCCAAACCGGAACGAACCTTCTTGCCGTTCGCGTTAGCAACGCCCCCGCACCGGACCTCGCCCCCTTGAGCGGCGATTTTCCCGTCTATGGCGGAATTTACCGTCCTGTCCATTTGATCGAAACCGCCGCTGAAAATTTTACACCCACCGACCACGCGTCGCCCGGCGTGGCCTGGCTGGAGACCGATGTCAGCCAAGAGCGCGCCATCCTCGACGTCACGTCCGAAATCTCCAACGGCACCCGGACCACCCGCCATTTGACCCTGGTCGCCACCCTGCTGGACGACGCCGGAAAACCCGTCGCTTCCACGAACCAGGAAATCGCCCTCATGCCGAACGTCACCGCGCCTTATTGGTTGCGCCTGACGGTCCCCCATCCGCATCTGTGGAATGGACGCCCCGACCCGTATCTCTACCGCGCGGTCGTGGAACTGCGCTCCTCCGATCAAGTGGTGGATTCGGTGGAGAAACCGCTCGGCCTGCGATTTTATCGCGTGGATCCGGACCGGGGATTTTTCCTGAACGGCCAGCCCTATGCCTTGCATGGCGTGGACATGCACCAGGAGTGGTGGAACAAAGGCTGGGCGATTTCGCCCACGAACATGGAGGAAAACGTGCAATTGCTCAAGGACCTCGGCGCGACGGTCATTCGCTGCGCGCACTACGAGCACAGCGATTATTTCTACAGCCTGTGCGACCAGGCCGGCATTCTCGTTTGGGCCGAACTTCCCCAAGTCAATCAAATCAACTCCGGCGATGCCTTCGAAAACACTTCGCGCAGCCAGTTACTCGACCTCATCCGGCAGAACATCAATCATCCCTCGATTTTTGTCTGGAGCCTCTTCAACGAATTGCGCCCCGGCAACCCCGACCCGCACCGCGAGTTGCAGGATTTGGACAATGTCGCCCACGGCGAGGATCCCACGCGCCCGACGATTGCCGCGACCTGCACGGAGGGGTGGCCGCAAATGAACAAAATCCCCGATCTGCTCGGCTGGAACATCTATCCCGGCTGGTACTCGGAATGGGGCAAGAAAGATGACATTGGCAAAATGCTCGACGGCTACCGCCTGACCAGCCGTTGGGGGGGCTTCTGCGTCAGTGAATACGGCGCCGGCGCAAATGTGAACCAGCACGAGGACAATCCCAAACAGCCCAATGCCGCCGGCCAATGGCATCCCGAAGAATGGCAGGGCATCGTCCACGAAACCGCTTGGGCCGCCCTTAAAACCCGTCCCTTCGTTTGGGCGACGTTCGTCTGGGACCTTGCCGATTTCACCAGCCCCTCGCGCCATGAGGGCGGTGTGCCCGGCCGAAACGACAAAGGACTCGTCACCGCCGACCGCCAGATTAAGAAGGACGCCTTCTATTTTTACCAGGCTAATTGGACGGCTGATCCCGTCCTCCATATCACCAGCCGGCGATTCACCAACCGCACCAACGCCGTCACCGACGTCAAAGTTTATTCCAATGCCGGAACCGTGGAAGTGTTCGTGAACGGACAATCACAGGGCAGCCGCGCAAATGACGGCAACTCCGTTTTTATCTGGCAGAACGTCCAGCTTTCCCCTGGAACCAATCATATCGAAGCCCGGGCGGTGCGAAACGGACGGCAGATTCAGGACGACTGTGATTGGACCCTGGCCTCCGCCGGACCCAATAATTAACCCCCATTTCTCAGATTCGTTTAATAAGTCAACGTTGGATGTTGGTTGTTGGATTCTCCCTCATCCTCGTTTTGTTGGATGTTTTTCCGTCTTCCGCGGCGCCGGAGCGCCGATTTGTAATCGGCTTTGGCGGTCCGAAACTCCCAAGCCATCACCGCCATTGCGATTCACTGCTGATGTCTTAAACTATCGAAGATTCATGCCACGATTCTACGAACAACTCGCCGCCGCGCTGGCTCAGGGGCAGCCTTTCGCCCTCGCCCTCATTTCCGGCGCCAAAGGTTCCAGCCCGCAACGACTCGGAGCCAAGGCGCTCTTTTTTGCCGACGGCAAAATCATCGGCACGCTCGGCGGCGGATGCCTCGAAGCCGAAGTCCATGCGCGCGCCAAAAAAGCGCTGAAAACCGGCGCCGCCGCCGCCTTTGAAATGGTGCTCGACCACGATTTTGGATGGGACGACGGCTTGATTTGCGGCGGCAGCGTCAGCGGATTGATTCTGCCCCGCGCGGCGGAGGCGTCGGCGTTGTGGAAACAAATCTCCGCGGCCACCGTCCCCGTTTCCTGGGGAGTCAAACAGGATTTTTCCCTCGCCCTCGCCGATTCCTCGCCGGATTGGTTGTATCGCGAAACGGTTTCGCCGCTTGTGGAATTGTGGATTGCCGGTTCCGGACACGTCGCCCAGGCTGTCGCGCCGCTGGCCTCGAAATTGGATTTTTCCGTGAGTCTGTTTGACGACCGTCCCGGATTGGCCAGTCACGAATTTTTCCCCGAGGAAACCCGCCTGCGCGTCGGCGGCTGGCATGAATTGCTCAAACTTCGCCCGTCCCCCAATGCCTTCGGACTCATCGTCACCCGCGGTCATCAGCACGATGCGCTGGTGTTGTCGGAATGGATTCATCAGCCGTTCGCCTTTTTGGGCATGATCGGCAGCCGCCGCAAGGCCCGCATCATTCGCGAACAATTTTTGAAACAGGGACTGGCCACCGCGGAAGAGTTCGACCGGATCGCCTGCCCGGTCGGCTTGAAAATCGCCGCCATCAGCCCCGCCGAAATCGCCGTGAGCATTCTCGCCCAACTCATCGAACAACGCGCCATGTTGAATGGTGCGAAAACCTGAGCCCCGATGAATCGCCCGCCCGCCAATCCGCTTCCTGCGTTGGGCGTTGTCGTGCTGGGCGCGGGCGCGTCATCGCGGATGGGGCGTCCGAAATTACTCCTGCCGTGGAACGGCGCCACCGTCATCAGCCATTTAATCTCCCAATGGCAAACTCTCCGGGCCGCGCAAATCGCCATCGTCTGCCGTTCCCACGACGAGGCCCTGGCGATGGAGCTGGATAAAATCCATTTTCCGAAATCCGACCGGATTGAAAATCCGCACCCGGAGCGCGGCATGTTCAGTTCAATTACATGCGCGGCAAACTGGACCGGCTGGCAAAAGGAAATTTGCGCCTGGGCCATTGTCTTGGGCGACCAGCCGCATCTGCGCCCGGAAACCTTGCGCCGGCTGCTGGAATTCCACGCCGCCCATCAGGACGCCGTCTGCCAACCTGAATTTCATGGCAAGGCAAAACACCCGGTAATCCTGCCGCGGACGGCTTTTTTTGAGCTAAAAAACTCCCCGTCCGCCTCTTTGAAAGATTTTTTGAAACAAATTTCCCGCCGGAGCGTCCAATGTCCCATGAACGACGCCGGACTCGCGCTTGACATGGATACCCCGGAGGATTACAAGAGGATGTTACCATAAAGGCTGACGCATGAAAGATTCTGACACCAAAGGTTTTATGGGCGCGCATTCGCGGCGCACTTTCCTGAAAAGTTTGGGCACTGTCGCCGCCACCGCCGCCACTGCCCAGGTAAAATCCGTCGCCGACGAACTCGAAAAAATCAACGCCGAAAAAATCATCGGTCCGGACGCCGTCCCCGTCACCCTCAGCGTCAACGGCCGGAAAATGAAATTGATGCTCGAACCGCGCGTCACGTTGCTCGATGCCCTCCGCAATTATTCCAGCCTCACCGGCGCCAAGGAGGGATGCGACCGCGCCAGTTGCGGCGCCTGCACTGTGATGATGGATGACGTCCCAATTTATTCCTGCTCGAAACTCGCCATCGAGGCGCAAGGCCATGAAATCACTACCGTCGAAGGATTGGCGCAGGACGGGAAATTGTCCCCGGTGCAGCAGGCGTTCTTCGACAAGGACGCCCTCATGTGCGGCTATTGCACTCCCGGCTTTGTGATGAGCGTCACCGCGTTGCTCCGGAAAAATCCCCAACCCACCCTCGAGGAAGTGAAACACGCCTGCTCCGGCAATCTCTGCCGTTGCGGCACGCAACCCCGCATCTTGCAGGCGGCCCTGCAGGCCGCCGGCGCGCCGGCCGCTGCCACCACCAAAACCGAGGTCATTTCTTATGCCTAGCTGGCCGTCCCAAACAAAATATATCGGCGCTGAAACCAGGCGCATCGACGCCCCCGCCAAAGTCACCGGCCAGGCGCGTTATTCATCCGACATCCAGGCCGACGGCTGGCTGTATGGTATGATCTTTCGCTCCAATCTTCCCGCCGCCACCATTCACAGCATCAATCTGGATAAAGCGCGGCAAATCCCCGGCATCAAGGCCGCCATTACCCTCAACGACGGCCCGCGCACCGTCCATTTTTATGGCGAAGAACTCGCCGCCGTCGCTGGCACCACCAAGCAAGCCTGCCTCGACGCCCTCCGCGCCATCACCGTGGACGCCACCCCGCTCCCGTTCGTCGTCAACGAAACCGAGGCGAAGAAGCCCGATGCCCCGCAGGTTTGGCAAGGTTCGCCCAATTCCACCCCGCCGCGGACCCGTCAAAGCGGGAACGTGGACACGGCCTTTCCCGAATGCGCGGCGGTGATTGAAGGCTTCTACACCACCCCCGTGCAGATTCATCATCCGATGGAAACGCACGGCAGCACCACCTCCTGGACGGACGACGGTGTCACGGCTTGGGCCTCCACCCAGGCCATTTCCGCCATTCGCGACGGTCTGGCGGGTTCGTTGCAATTGGATCATAGCAAGGTGCGCGTCATTACCGAATACATGGGCGGCGGCTTCGGAGCCAAGCTTAATCCCGGCGTGGACGGCGTTCTCGCCGCGCGCCTCTCGCGCGAGGCCAAAGCCCCCGTGCGCTTGATGCTCACCCGTTTCGACCAGTCCCTCGCCGTGGGCAATCGCCCCTCCACGTTCCAGAAAATCAAACTGGGCGCGCTCGCGGACGGGACCTTGCACGCGTTTGAAATGGACAATTACGGCACGGCCGGTTTTGCAACCGACATCGGCTCTGTGCAAATCCCCGCGCCCTATCTCTACCCTGTTCCCAATACCCGCGTTACCCAAACTGATGTTACCGTCAACGCCGGTTCGTCCCGGGCGTTCCGCGCCCCTTCGCATCCCCCGGCCTCCGTCGGCATGGAATCCGCCATGGACGACCTCGCCGTGAAGCTCGGCATGGATCCCGTCGAACTTCGCCTCAAAAATGATCCCAGCCCAATCCGCCAGCGTGAATATCAAGTCGGCATCGAAAAATTCGGCTGGAAGGATAAATACCAAAAACCCGGCAGTTCTCCGGGAGTGGTCAAAACCGGCATCGGCTGCGCCGGCGCGGCCTGGCCGGGGGGTGGCGGCAGCCGGGCGACTCAGGGCGAAGCTCGCATCAGTCCCGACGGCAGCATCGAAATCCGTCTTGGCGTGCAGGACATCGGCACCGGCACGCGCACCGTCATCGCCGTCGTCGCCGCGGAAATTCTCGGCCTTACCCCCGACCAAATCACCGTGCGCGTCGGCGATACCAACTACCCGCCTGGCCCCGGCAGCGGCGGCAGCACCACCTGCGCCTCCATTTCACCCACCGTCTATGACGTTTGCAACAATGCCCTCCAGCAGTTGCAGGCGCAATCCGGCCTGGCCGACGCCCGCGGCGCCAATTGGTTCGCCGCCTGCAAAAAACTCGGCGTCACGCCGCTCGCCGTTTCCGGACGCTGGCAACCCGGCCTTTCCTCTGACCACGCCTGCGGCGTGCAGTTCGCCGAAGTGGCCGTGGATACCGAGACCGGGCTGGTCACCCTCAAAAAAGTCGTCGCCGTCCACGATTGCGGCCTGATCATTGATAAACTCACTCTCGAAAGTCAGATTAACGGCGGCATCATCATGGGCATGGGCTATGCCTTGTACGAAGAGCGCGTCATGGACGACCTCTCCGGCGTGGTCCTCAATCCCAATTTCGAGACCTACAAGCTCTCTGGCATCGCCGACGTGCCGGACATCGATATCGTTCTCATCAACATGCCCGAACGCGGCGTGATTGGCATCGGCGAGCCGGCCACGGTCGCCTCCGCCTCCGCCATCGCCAACGCCGTCGCCAATGCCATCGGCGTTCGTGTCTCCAGCCTGCCGATCACCCCGGCAAAAGTCCTCGCTGCTCTCGGCAAAGTCCCCCCCGCTGTCGCATGAAAAATTTTCAATACGCCACCGCCCTTTCCCCCGCTTCCGCCCGCGAACTCGCCGGCGCCAACGGCCTCTACCTCGCCGGCGGCAACGATTTGCTCGGCCTGCTCAAGGATTATCTCGTCCCCGCCCCGGACATCCTCGTCAACATCAAGTCCCTGCCCGGCATGGACCGCATTGACAAGGGCGACAAAACCTGGACCCTCGGCGCCCTCGTCACCATCGCCGCCATCGAGCACGACCCCGATGTCAAGGCCACCTTCCCCGGCCTGCACGAAGCCGCCGCGGAAATCGCCTCGCCGCAAATCCGGAACGTCGCCACCGTCGGCGGCGACCTGGCGCAGCACTCCCGCTGCTGGTATTTCCGCCATCGCGACACCGTTTGCCTGAAGAAACACGGCGACCTTTGTTACGCCTCCAACAGCGACAATCGTTACCACAGCTTGTTCACCGGCAACGCCTGCATCAGTCCCGTTGTCTCCAGTCTCGCGACGATTTTTGCCGCGCTTGATGCCACCGCCGTTGTGCTCCGAAGTGGCCAGGAAACGCGCCTGAACATGAATGACCTTTACCATCGCGCCTGGGAAGATCCGCTCGCGCACAATTCGCTGGCCCCCGGCGACCTCATCACGCGCGTGGAAATTCCCGTCGCCCGCGGCCGCAGCACTTACCTTCAGACCAGCGACAAACACACCTTTGACTGGGCCTTGGTCAGTTGCGCCGCCGCCGCCGACGTGGCTGGTGGTAAACTGTCTTCGCCGCGCGTCGCCCTCGGCAGCATTTCACCCGTTCCCCACCAGGTCGAAGCGGCCAATGCCTTTCTGGACGGAAAAACCCTGGACGACGCCACGGCCTCCGCCGCCGCGGACATGATTTTAAAAGAAGCCAAGCCGCTCCAACACAACGCCTACAAGGCGCCCCTGGCGCACGCGCTCATCCGGCGCGCCCTCCTCAAACTGGTCGCCTAATGCCATGAATACTTTCTGCAAACATCTGCGTAACAAAAAAATGTATATCGGCGCCACGCCCGAGGAAGCCCTCGCTGAAAAACAAGGCGAATATGTGACCGCCTGCCATTTCTGGTGCAACCGCACCCAACGCGAAGTCGGGCTGGACGATCGTCTGGTCAATGTCACCAAATGCCAGCCGGGCCGCTCCTGTTTCGAGGAGTAGGGTGGCGCAGCCGTCCCGACTGTCGTTCGACGCGCCCTTGCGTTGAACTTTCCCACTTCCACCCCCGACCTTCTCTGAACAATTCTGGACAAATTTCTTCCCTCCTTCCACAGTGGGCGGGTGAGCAACATCAATTGGCTCAATAAACCCGAAGATCACGATTACCCCGCCGCCCGCTCTTATCTGAATCTCATTTACGACGACAAACGCGCGGATCAATTCACCACTGCGCTCAAAACCGCGCCGGTCATCCAGTTCAAATCCAAGGACATCTTCCGCGCCGCCCGGCTGCCGTTGTTGGACAAGATAAATTCCCATGTCGCCAAAGACCGTGACAAAATCAAGGCCGGCGAAAAACTTTCGCCCATCCTGCTGGTGCGCGATTCTACCAATGGGAAAGTCATTATTGCCGACGGCTATCACCGTCTGTGCGCCGTCTATTCTTTCGATGAAGACGCCGTGATTCCCTGCAAGATTGTTTGAAACCGTCGGACGGGTGCGGACTCTCCATACTCGCTTTGCGTCTTGGACTGCGGTGGCTGGCGGGGAACAGGGCTGACACCGCTTTTAATTCAGAACCTGCCGCATTCTGCCAGCCTTTCGAGCGATAGCAGCCATTCGCCTGCCACCTGTCCGCCGTAGCCTTGGCGAAGGCGGATTCCCTCTCCGCTCCCATCGGATGGGAGGGGGTGAGGTGAGGGTCGGCGGTTCGTGGAGAGCCCGCTTTCGATTTTTCACATGTTGGGACCAGGAACCTGCCGTTTTCCGGAGGATAGGCGTCTCGCCTGTCGCCGTCCCCTTTGGTCCTCTTTGTCTCTTCTGTCCCTTGCGATGTTTATCACCCCCCAATCGCCGTCATCGGTCGGCACGGCTGGTAGTTGGCGCGGAATTGATGTTCCAACGGCTTCAATTTCACCGCCGTCTCCAATAATTCCCGGAGCGTGTTGTCATCCGCCCCGTGCCGCAGCGCCGTTCGCAAATCCACTTCAATATGGTTGCCCAGGCACGGACGCACCCGGCCGTCGGCCGTCAGGCGCATCTTGTTGCAATTATCGCAAAAATGCTGGTTGGTCATGGCCCCGATGAAGCCTACCAGCGCGCCGGTCTGTTTCAGCAGATAATACTTCGCCGGCCCGTGTCCGACCTTGCGGTCGGGCTGGGGAATCAATTCATCCCTTTGCGCCAGCATTTGCCTCGCCTCGCCGCACGGCAGGAAATTCTTTTCCGTCAAAACGTCCGTGGTGGTGAGCGGCATCAATTCAATCAACCGCAGCGGCAGGCCGTGCTCGGCGGCGAACAGCGCCAGCGGCCAAAGCTCGTTCTCGTTCACCCCGCGCATCAGCACGCAATTCAGTTTCACCATCTCAAAACCCGCCTCCACCGCCGCGCGAATGCCGCCCAGAACTTTTTCCACGTTGCCGCCCGTCACGCGATGGTAAATCTCCGGGTTGAGCGCATCCAGGCTCACGTTCACCGTTCGCAATCCCGCTTTGCGCAAATCCCGCGCGAACACCCCCAGCTTCATTCCGTTCGTCGAAAGGCCCACGGATTCCACGCCGGGAATCTTCGTCATTTCGGCGACGATGTCCGGCAAATCAATCCGCATCAGCGGTTCACCGCCCGTCAGCCGGAATTTTCGAAAGCCCAGCCCCGCCGCGGCGCGCACAATCCGCACGATTTCCGCATCCGTCAAATGGTCCAAATTGCGTTCCCACCCCTTGTAACCTTCCGGCATGCAATAAAGACACCGCTCGTTGCAACGGTCGGTGACCGAAATTCGCAAGTAATCAATTGTTCGTCCAAATGGGTCCATTATTTTTTGTCATGCGGATTTTCTCCGCGCAAATGAGCCATCCCTTCGCGCATCGCCGGCGCCAGGATTTCCAGGCATTCCCGCACCGCCGTCGGCTTGCCCGGCAGGTTCACGATCAATGTCGTCCCCCGCGTCCCCGCCGTCGCGCGCGATAATATTGCCGTTTTCACTTTCGCCAGCGATTGCATCCGCATCGCCTCGCCAAAACCCGGCAACTCCTTTTCCAACACCGGTCGCGTGGCCTCGGGCGTTACGTCTCTGGCGGCAATCCCCGTGCCACCCGTCGTTACCACCATATCGCATTTCGCTTCATCGGCAAATTTTTTCAGGGCCGCCGCTATCAACGGGACTTCGTCCGGCACAATCAGCGTTTCAAATGCGACCTCGTTCCCCAGGTATTCCCGCAACACCTTTTCGATCTCCGGCCCGCTGCGGTCTTCGTAAACGCCCGCCGATGCCCGGTCGCTGATGGTGATTCGCCCGATTTTCATTCTTTGATCTTCTCCACCACGCGGATGTTTTCAATCCTCATCTTTTTGTCCACGGCCTTGCACATGTCATACAGGGTCAGCCCTGCCACGCTCACGCCGGTGAGCGCCTCCATTTCCACCCCCGTCGGCGCGCTGGTTTCCGCCGCGCATATAATCTCGATCGCCGCCGCGCGAATCCGAAAACTTACTTCCACGTGGCTCAATGCCAGCGGATGGCACAACGGAATCAGTTCACTGGTTTTTTTGGCGGCCTGGATGCCCGCGATTTGCGCGGTCGCCAGCACATCGCCTTTCGGCAGCGCTTTCTTCTTCAGGCTGCGGATGGTCGAGGGCGAGCAGACCAGCCGGCCTTCGGCCACCGCGCGCCGCCGCTGCGCCCGCTTGTGGCCCACGTTCACCATCCGCGCGCCGCCCGATTCGTCCAAATGCGAAAAAGTTTTTTTCATGTTGTTAAAAATTCAACTTCCTGCCCCGACTCAATCGACTCGCAGTTTGCCGGCACGCGGATCAACGCGTTCGTTCGCGCCAGGCACCGCGCGTCGCCCGAACTGCTCCAGGCCAGCGGATGCAATCCGCCCGCTCCCCCTCGCGCCGGCCACAGCGTTTCGCGCGGGCACAATGCGTCCGCCAATTTTTCGGCGAGCCGTCCGCGCTGAAATGCCTTCGGCTCCGCTCCCGCCAGCCGCGCCAGGGCCGCCGCCACGAAAACCTGGAAGCAAACGAAATGCGACAGCGGATTTCCCGGCAACCCGAAAGCGAGCCGGTTCCCGTGCCGGCCAAAAATCAACGGCGCGCCGGGGCGCATGTTGACACGACTATAAATAATTTCAAACCCCAGCCACTCCAGCAATTCGCGCGTAAAATCCTTATCGCCCGCGCTCGCCCCGCCGGAGACCAACACGATATCGGCCCGGGCGGGCTGAAATTTGAGGCGCGATATTTCGGCTTTCGCCAGCTCAAAATTTTCCGGCAGATGGCGTTGTGTCAGTTCGCAGGGATATGTTTGCAACAATCCGCGGATTAACGTCGAATGGCTGTCCCGGATTTGGCCAGGCTCCGGCGCGGCCTCCGGCGGCACAATCTCGTCGCCGGTCGTAAAATGCGCAACCCGCAAACGCCGGCTGGCCAGCGGCTGAACGCATCCCACCGACGCCAGCAACGAGAGCGCTCCCGCCTCGAGACGCGTCCCCGATTCGAGCAATACCTGTCCCGCCCGAATTTCCTCACCGCGTTTGCGGATGTTCAGGTCCCGGCTGCGCCGGGTGATTTTGAAGGTGTCGCCGTTGCGCTCGGCGTTCTCTTGCATCACCACGCGCAAGTTCTGGCCGGGCAGGGCGGCCCCGGTCGCAATCCGGACGGCTTCGCCCGATTTCAATTGGCGCGGCCTCCAATCGGCCGCATGTAATGTATCGACAATATGGAAGGTTTCCGACTCGTCATTCTGTAAAATCGCATAGCCGTCGCGCATCGAACGGTCGCAATCCGGCAAATCGGCCGGAGCCAGCACGGTTTCGCGCAACGTCCGGCCCAAGGCATCGGCCAGGGGTGCGCGGACCGCTTCCAACGGTTTCGCGCGCGCGCAAATTTCTGCCAGCGCCTGGTCCAAAGACACTGGCGCTTTCGGCGCGCTTTGCGCCTTGGCCTTCGCCGGTTCCGGCGGACTCTCCAACGGGATCGCTTTCCGTTTCCAAATCGGCACGTCCTCCTTCAACCGGTCCATGAATTCCGCCAGCAGGCCGATGGCTTCGCCGCGATGTGCCGCCGCCACCCCCGCGTATATCGCCGTGTCTCCGACGGGAATGACACCCACCCGATGAATGATTTTCACCGCCAGACACGGATATTTTCCCGCGAGCAATTCCAGGATGCGCCGCATTTCCTTCCGGGCCATTTCCTCGTAAGCCTCATATTCCAGCGCGGCGATGGCTTTTCGGTCCTCGTCCCCTCGCACCACCCCGCGAAATTCCAGCCACGCCCCGTGCGCGCCCAACGACGCCGGCGCCGGAATTTTTTCCGCAATCGGCTCCGTCGTCAGTTGGATTTCAATTTCCATGGAGTTTATCCGCCCGAGACGGGCGGAATCAGCGCCACCTCGTCTGAATCGTTGAAGGTTGTTCCCGCGTCCGCATATTCGCCGTTCCGCGCCAGCCGCGTCGTTTTGCGAAACGCGACCAGGTTCGGATGTTCGGCGGTCAGCCTTGCCCAAAGTTCATCGGCCCCGACAGGCCGGGAAATTTTGATTTCCCGTTCCGACGCTCCGGCGGCATCCCGGGTCTGGGCAAAAAACAACACGCGCATGAATTGTGAGATCGCTCGACGGCTCACCGTCTCCGCGAATGCAACCATTTTTTGTCAGTCCCTGTCAACGCCGTAGCGTCGGGCCTCCCGGCCTGACTTAGAGGGCGGGCATCTTGCCGCCCGGCAAGAGCGCTTCGAAATCTCACTTGGCATTTGAATTCCATAGAACCGTCGCATTATCTACGCCAACGTCCGCCGGGCTGGAAGCGCCGGCTCTACGGCGGTTGGGAAGGCAGCCCCACATTTCCACCGCGGGTTTTTCATTGCAATAATTTTTATTAAGGGCGATTTTCAAGCATGAGTTATACCGGAACCATTGAAAATGGGGTTGTTAAATTGCCGCCGGAAGTCCGTCTGGCCAACGGCACCAAAGTCCGGGTTGAATCGCTGGAAGAGGACCGGCGGGAATTGGTTGAAAAACTCCGCGCCATTGCCCAGGCGATGCCCGATATGCCCGCCGATTGGGCGGAGCATCACGATCATTATATTCACGGCGCTCCCAGGCGATGACTCGCGCCTTTGCCGACACTTTCTATTTTCTCGCCATCTTAAATCGGCGCGATCCGGCGCACGAAAAAGCATTGAGGTTTTACGGCGAGCCTTCCCTTCATTTTGCGACCACCGAATGGATTTTGGTCGAGGTTGGCGATGCAATGACTGAGCCCGCGGCAAAATCGAATTTCAAAAAATTGTTTGAGGTCGTTGAAAATGACGGCCATGTGAAGATTATTCCAGCCAATCACGACATCTTTCAGCGCGGATTGAGGCTTTATTTTGAACGTCCTGATAAGACGTGGTCGCTTACGGATCGCATTTCGTTTACGGTGATGAACGATGAGGGATTGACCGACGCGTTGACCGGTGATCGACACTTTAAGCAAGCTGGTTTTAATATTTTGCTCCCGTTGTAGCGTCAGGCATCTTTGCCTGACGTAGAGGGCGGGCATCTTGCCGCCCGGAAAGAGCGCTTCGAAATCTCAATGGGCATTTGAATTCGACGGCGCCATCACATTATCCACCCCAAGGTCCGCCCGGCTGGAAGCGCCGGTCCCGCAACCGCGGGAGCAGGCAGGGATGCCTGCCGCTACTGAGATTCCCTTTTGAAATGAATTGCGGCCCGCCCGTCGCTTGCGCTATTTATCTTCCGCCCGGAATGCAACTAGGCCGCATCATAATTTTTCCAATCAAATCGCTCGACGGCCTCGCCGTCGAATCGGCGACCCTGACCGCCGGCGGCATTTTGAAGAACGACCGCATTTACGCCATTTATGATGCCGACGGAAAAGTCGTGAACGGTAAACGCACCGCGCGGGTTCACGAACTGCGTTGCCTGTTTGACGAAGAAATCCGTGAAATCCGGCTCCGTCCCAACGGCGAATCTACTCCCCGGCAATTCTCTTTGGACGACCGCGCGCCGCTCGAAAAATGGCTGGGCGATTTTTTTGGATTTCCCGCCACTCTCCGCCACGAATCGGAAAAGGGATTTCCCGACGACCGTGAGGCCTTTGGCCCAACCATCGTCAGCGAAGCCAGCCTGCGCGCGGTGCAGGCCTGGTTCCCTGATTTAAGCCTGGAAAGCGCGCGCGGACGTTTCCGCGCCAATCTGGAACTCATTGACGGCGTTGCCTTTAGCGAGGACCAATTGTACGGCGCCCCCGGTGAACTCAAGCCATTCTTGATCGGCGACGTGAAGTTCTTCGGCCACAACCCCTGCCAGCGCTGTGTCGTTCCGACCCGCGAACCCGTGACCGGCCTGGCCATCGCCGATTTCCAAAAAAAATTCATTCAGTTGCGCAAAGAAAATCTTCCCGCCTGGGCCAACGCCCAACGCTTCAATCATTTTTATCGTTTCGCCGTCAACACTTCCGTCCCGCCAGGCGAAGCTGGCAAGCGATTGCGCGTCGGGGACGCGGTCGCAATTTGACCGCGCTGTTTAAATTGCGACACGAATTTTTCCGTGCAATTTTCCGATTCTTCACTTTTTCTTAAGCATTTTCAAATCGAATAATTGGCATTAGTGATGCTTGTATCAAGTTGCCTTTATGACAACGAAGTTACCTGTCAGGCAACAAGGAGTGGATGAAGAGACGATTCAATCGCAACTTTCCTCTTTCGGCCTGCGCTTGCGCGAACTCCGGCTCCGCCGCGGTTGGACGCTCCAGGAACTCGCCGCCCGGGCCGGCCTCTCCCGCGCCTTTTTGTCCCGGCTCGAATCGGGCGACCGTCAGGCTTCCATCGCCGCGGTGCTGACGCTTTCCCGGGTCTTCGATGTTTCGGTGGCCTCCCTTTTTGAATCGCCGCCCGCGGAGCCTTGCGTGGTCGTCCGCGCTTCGGACATGGTTGAAACAAGCGCCAACGGACTGAAATATGTTCCGTTGTCCGGCGCGGGGCGATTCTTCAATTTGCAGCCGCTGCGCATTAAAATTTCGCCGTCGCGCCGCGGCAACGAGCACTACCATCATGACGGCGAGGAATGGGTTTATGTTCTTTCTGGTAAGTTGTCGTTGTCGTTGGCCGGTTCTACTTACCATCTGGAAGCAGGCGATGCGGCGCATTTTGAATCGCGCCTCCCGCACCGTTTGATCGCACGGGGAGAAGACGATGCGGAGTTGCTGGTGGTGGCTTCGCCTGTTTCCAGCCCTCCTTCGAATCTCAACCTGTTGAACCAGCATCGCGCCGTCCCCCCGCTCGGCCTTTTGCCTTTGCCGAAACCAATGTTACCCGTGGGCAAAGTAATTGCCGCCGCCGCGCGCCCCAAAAAATTTTCCTTCAAATCCGCTATGAAAAAAAAATACCAACGATAACCAAACCACCGTTATGAACAAACTACGTGCAAACTGCCTGAACTTCAAGGAACTGCTGGCGCAAAACATCGCGCTAATTTCACCGACCATGACTGCGGCGCTCATCGTGCCCCTGATGTACGGTACCACCGGCAGCATCAGTTGGTTGTCTTATGCCATCGGTGCCGTCCTGGTATTATTTGTCGCTTTGAGCCTGAATGAGTTTGCCCGGCGCACCACGAATTCCGGTTCGATGTATAGTTATACCATGTCTGGCTTGGGTTTCACCGGCGGATCAATGTGTGGCTGGTGTTTGCTGTGGGCGTATCTGTTCATCGGCTTGGCCGGGACCACTGGATTCACAGTTTTCGCGACCACGCTGCTCAAGATGGTTCACGTCAATATGCCGCCCGTCCTTCTCTTCGTCCTGTGTTTGGGAACGTGCTTCATTATCGCTTACAAGGACATTAAAATTTCGACCTTGATCACCCTGGGGCTTGAAGCGTTTTCATGTTTCTTCATTATGTTGCTGGCGATCATCGTCCTGGGGCATCACCACTTTGCCATTGATACGTCTCAATTTACTTTAAAGGGAACGTCGCTCTTGACCTTGGGCATGGGTGCGGTGGTGGCCATCTTCAGCTTGGTCGGGTTTGAAAGCTCCACGGCGTTTGGCGAAGAAGCTGTCAACCCGCTTAAAACGATTCCCCGGTCCATCATCTGGAGCCTGATCATCACGGCTTCTTTCTTCGTTTTCATCACGTACGTGGAAGTGCAGGGCACGGCCGGATATTCAACCACTTTGGACAAAATTGACGCGCCACTGACTGTTCTCTCGCAAATGTACGGGGTGTCAATTCTCGGGCCGATAACTTCATTCGGCGCGATGGTCAGTTTTTTTGCCCTGGCATCGTCCTGTATGAATGCCGGCTCGCGCGTGATGTTTGCGATGGGCCGCCACGAATTCTTCCCCTCGAAAACGGGCGCCGTACACCCCAAGTTCGGCACGCCCTACGTCGCGCTGACCGTCATGGCCATTGTGATGTTTTCGGTGGTCACCGTTTGCTATTATGTGCTGGTGGCTAACGGCTTTGCCGTGCTGGACGAATTCAACGATGCCGGCACCATGGGCGCATTCGGTTTCGTGGGCGCCTATACCTGCATTGTGCTGGCGGCTCCCGCCTTCCTTAAAAAACGGGGGGAACTCCAATCCAAGCACATCGTTTTGTGCGTCGTGGCGATGGTCCTGTTGTTGATTCCCATTATCGGCAGCGTTTGGCCTTTCCCCGCTCCACCGGTCAACGCTTTTCCGTATGTGTTCGTCGGTTATCTTTGGCTCGGATTCATCCAGGTCATGAGCATGCAACATCAGAACGCGCGGCGCGTCGAAGAAATCAAGGACGAAGTCCAGAAACTGCACGGAACGGAAGAGACTACATCAGGAATGACACCAACCGGGGCCGTGGCATGAAAGGTCAAATTGGTTTTATCGCCGCCATCCATCGCTATCCGGTCAAGTCCATGATGGGCGAAGAGTTGAACGCGACGCGCGTGGGACCCAAAGGGGTCCTCGGCGATCGCGTCTTCTCTTTGGCCGACCCTGCGGATGGAAAAATCGCCAGCGCCAAGAATCCCTCCAAATGGCCCGGCCTCTTCTCCTACCGGGCTGCGTTCACCGAACCGCTCGACGGCGGCGCGCTCTCTCCCGCCCGCATTACGTTTCCGGACGGGACCTGGATGTTGACTGGCGATCAAAATCTCGAACCAAAGCTTTCGGCCAGCCTGGGCAAGCCGGTGAAATTTTTGTCCGGCGCGCCCCCGGCCGCCACCCTCGAAGAGTATTGGCCGGACATTGACGGCCTGGCCAAACGCGATGTCGTCACCAACGAAGCGCTCCCCTCCGAAACGTTTTTTGATTGCGCCGCCATTCACTTCCTCACCACCGCCACCCTCGACAGCCTCCGCGGCGCTTATCCCGGCGGAAGGTTCGAGACGCGCCGGTTCCGTCCTAATTTCGTTTTTGAAACGCTGCCGGACATCAAGGGATTTCCGGAAAACAACGATTGGAACGAAAAAACCATTTGTATCGGCGAGGAAGTGAAATTGAAAATCACCGGCCCGTGCGGACGTTGTGTGATGACCATCCTCCCGCAGGGCGATTTGCCCAAGGACATCGGCGTGCTCAAGACCGCCGCCAAACAAAACGAAGCCCGCGTCGGCGCTTACGCCTCCGTCCTGCAAGGCGGTGCTGTTCGCCGCGGCGATCCAATCCGCATTGAACCGTAGCGGCAGGCATCCCTGCCTGCCGTGGAGCCGGGCTTCTCAGCCCGGTGGATGACTCCTGCACCCCCGCGTGTCTGGATTCAAAAATTTGCGCTCGAACCCTGAATCCATTAATCAGAGCGCTGGTTTATAACCGGCTTTTGGGGTTCGACGGTCCGAAGCCGGTTGCAAACCAGCGCTCCGGTTAAGCTGAACTTCAACCTTCAAAGCGAAATGATTGCGCTATTGCTTCGGCGGATTTTCGGGGTAAAATGCAACCGTGAGTGTTGAAGCATTAAAACAGGAACTGGCCGCGCTGGATGAAAAGGAACAGAGGCATCTGACGGCTTTTCTGGTTTCTTTGCAAGACGGGCGCGACGCCGGCTACCGCCGGAAACTCGCCGAAAAAATTGACAAGCCCTCCTCGGAATTTGCCACGCTGGAAGAATTGGATCGCCGTCTGAAACTGCCCAAAAATGGCGATGGGCGATGAAATATCGTCTGCTCATTGATTACGAAGTCATTGAATTTCTTGAAACACTTCCGCGCCAGGACCAGCGCCTGTTGCGAAACCGGTTCGTCGCAATCCGGGACGATTCGCAAAAGTTTTCCGATTACAGGGAGGCAGACAGTGAGGGCCGCCGCGTGAATATTCACATTTGCGGCAAATATGCCGTCAAATTTTGGGAAGACCACGCTGACCGGCATTTGAAGATTCTGGATGTGCGCTTTGCCGACCAATCGCCCCAATAGCCGCGACGAAAACTGAATTGAAGGAAGGTGTTGGCGCTGTAGTTGCTGCCAAAATAGGGCATGATCAATAATCGCGGATTCGATCCATAACCGTCGGTTCCAGCCCGACCCTCTTCCCTTCATTGAACTTTCACCTCCCCATCAAATGCACGGCCTGCGCTTTGATCAGTGCCGTCACGGTCTCGCCTTCGCGCAAACCCAGTTCATCGCGCGCCAAGCGCAAACTCACGCTTGGTAATCTCGCCCCGAAGACAGCCGAAAGTCACTCGTAAATAGAAAAAGATTTTCTTGCGCGGTTGAAACGGAATTGTAAGTTTCAGCATTGTGAATTCTGGGGCGCAAATTAAAAAGTGTGCGCACGAAACCGTCAAGGTTGAAGGAACGGTTTTACCCAGGCACAACCTCACAGTTCTTGCCTGCCTTGCGTTTTCAGTTTTAATTTCTTTCAGTTCTTTCGCGGCGGACCAAACGCAATTCAAACAACCGGCAACATTGAAAGAATTGCTTGCGTTGTCACCAGCCGATTTGGAAAAAGTGGACCTTGCCCGAATGAATTTACTTTGCGCTGAAGGTTTGCCCGGCGCGGAAGATTTGAAAATTGATGACACTTTGGCAACGCTTGATGCATGGACGCAGCACGTCAAATCCGAAACCGACCGGAATTTTCATCATTTCCAGGAAAATCCAAAGGATTTTAACAATTCCGAAGGCTATTTCCGGGCTTTATTGCTGATCACGGTGGTTCAGCAGGATTTCAACATTCATTACAATCCTGCTCACATTACCACGCCGGACTCGCCAGAACCCGACGACACTTTCTTTGTGGATTCCAAAGATTTGTTTTTGCACGGACTCGTCAGTTCACGCGCAATGGGAACGTGCATTTCGATGCCGGTGTTTTATGTCGCCCTCGGGCAACGCTTGGGTTATGCGCCATCTTGTTGCAAGGTGGTTCAATGGATTCAAGATAAAGCGACACGGAACGGGCAATTACCTCCTGTGGGTGGCAATCCGCCAAGAGATGGCAACCTTCACATTGATAATAACCTATACATCAGTGACGATGTTACAGATCCTGCCACTGGAATGGCAGGATATGACACTAGTTCGGAGGATGATATATTTACATATAGTGATACGCCGACAAGAAATGCAAATAATGGAGATGTGCTTGCAGGTGATAAACGCTTCCGAATAGTGATTTATGATTCGTGCAACGGATTTAAGAAAGTTGCCAGCACACAGTTTGGAATCTACACGCATGGAACATGGCCTAATGTTGATTACGGAGTGGAGTAATGATGAACTACATCCGATTTCATCTGCTTTTCGCTTTGCTGTGTTCAGGAATGGCGGCAGGCACGTTGCTCTATGCAATCCAACCTCCGCCAGGATTCAACGATAAAACTGTAAAAGAGCTTCTGCCATTGCTCGACAGTTCTAATGTCGAAACGCGGAAAAATGCGACCGCAGGCATTTCATGGCAATTAGAGCAACAACAACTTTCACTGACGAATATTCAGCCTATTATCGTGCAAGCCACGCTTTTAAAAGCTTAGTATTTGTTAAAACACGATGAGAGCCGTGTAGTGCGGTTGGGGTGTATTGCTATCCTGCTTGAATTGGATGCATGGACAAACACAGTCCAAGCACTCAACCAAGCCGCAAATGACAAAGACCACCTTGTTCGAGTTCGTGGAATTACGGCATTGTATTATGTATGCCAAAATCATCACGAAAAGCTAACAACCAATGTCCTTTCACGCTTGAAAGAATGTTTGAAGTTATCAAACGATTCTGAAATACTCTGGCAAGCATCATTTGTGGCTGGTGAAAGTCGCGCACAACAATTGCTCCCTGCGTTACAGTCGGTGCTTCACTATCCAAACGGCAACGTTCACCAATATGTAAGTGAA
>JBKQUF010000250.1:0-18978 GCA_052140285.1 Limisphaerales bacterium
GTTGATGCTGGAAGAGATCAATCCACCGAGGACAACGGTTTGATTGTCCCAGATATTAACGGTGGTGACGACTTCACGAACGGTGAAGTGGGGCAGCACGGTGGGCAACTCGACGACGTTGGCAACATTAATGCCAGGAACTGTCGGCGGCGTATCATACTGATCGAACTGCAAATACTCGGGAATCAGGGTGAGGTTGATGGTATAGCCGTCGGCCAGGACATAAGGAACGACATCCAGCGTGGGACCAATTTCGAACTGCTGGGTGGAAGGCTGGATGGCGGAAGGGGTGGGGGTGCTGTTGACCACCTGGGCGCGGGCGACTTCGGCAGAGAGCAAGATGCCCGGAACAGTTAAAAGGGTCTGAAGTGTCTTATTCATAAACGTGTTGCTTAAATTATGGTGTGCCGCCGGCTCCGGTGATGCCCGTGACGCCTGACTGGTAGGTGTAACCGGTCAGGATATATTCGATGTCCGTGGCGCGCATCTGGGTCTGGCGTCCACTGATGGTGACGACTTCAGGTTCGGCCAGGGTCTGGGTGCCGGAGCGCTGTTCGAGCGCCCGCAAAACCACGCGGAAATTGGGATCGGTCAAGATGCCGGTAATGGTGGCCAACGCGGGCGGGCTGGCGGAATTCACGTAACCGAGGCCGGAGGTCAACAATTGATCGTTGGCGGAGGTTGGCAAAAGGGTGGAGGCAGTATTTACCGCATTCGCCGCCGTGGACGCCGGATTGCCCGGAAAAGAGCCATTGGGATTGGCGGTGGAAACCGGAACACTCAGCGAGGGCGCGGCGCCACCACTGCCAACGACGGTGCCGTTAAGGAAATTACCGAGATACCAGTCAAAGCCCAAAGCATTATTGTCCTGTTCCGTGACTTCAATGAAACGGGCTTTAATGTGAACTTCGGGGGCGACTTTATCCAAGGCTTGGACCGCGCGCTCAATGGTATCCAGTTCATCCGGAGTAGCTTTTACGAACAAGAGACCCAAGCGGTCATTGAAGGCGATGGCTCGACCGGGAGCGCTGAGGTTGACGCCTATGGCATCAAAAAAGGCCTCCGCCGCGAGACTGACGTTCTGCATGGATCCGGGAACCGTCAAGTAGGCAACACCGTCGTTGGCATAAACCGTGGAATTGCCAACCGTGCCGCCCGCAACAGCATTAGCTGCGGCAGTTTTCGACAAACTAGAACTGTAAAGTCCGCCGCCACCACCGCCACCGCCACCGATACCGATGCCGCCACCGCCGCCGCCACCGCCACCGCCAGTACCGGTGCCAGAACTGCGCGCCGCGGATTGGCCGGGAGCAATGTCAACCACGGGAACAGCAGCGCCACCTTGCGAACTGCCATTTCCGCCACCGCCACCGCCGCCGCTGCCGCCACCGCCACCGCCGCGACCGCCACCACCGCCGCCGCCACCGCCGCCAACTCCGCCACCACCGCCGCCGCTGGTGCTGGAACTGCCGAAGTTAAATGAGGTGACACTCTGAAGCCCCTGGTAAAAGGTATTCGGGTCAACATTGAACACCCGCATTTCCAAGGTGGGCGGCTGCGGTCCGCTGGGTTTGGCGGAAAAGATGATGCCGTAATCTTCGACCGAATATTGAATGGGATGGTCGGAAACCAAGACGATGGCGTCCAACAAGTCCTGCAGACGGACATTATTAAGGGCAAGTTTAATATTGATGGAAGTCGGGTCAACGGTCGTTTCGGTGGTGGTGGCGCCCGTCGCCGCCGGAAATCCTGTTGCCGGATTGATTTGCTGGGGAGCCCCCGGCAAGCCGGCGCCGGTGGTATCCGTAGAGGTTACCATGTTGGGGTTGAAGAGAAAGTTGATGCCGATCTTGTCGGGATCGCGAGTTTTGGACTGTTCGGCGAGGTAGCGAATCACCTCACTCAACGGCAGGCCGTCATCCCAGGAAACCGCATCAATCTGGATACGGTTGAGTTTGCTGTAGATCGCTTCGCGACCAGTGCCGGTATGAATATCGGTATTGGTGACGTAGGGGTTGGGGACGGGCAGATCGATGGCAACCTTGGGGTTCCATGCCTTCTCCACCTGGACCATCTCGTTCTGGTTCATGGATTCACTTTTACGTTGCTGGCGGGCATAATCCGCCTCTCTCACCAAGTCGAGGTAATAGGTAGCGGCCCGATTATCGGGGTCCAACTGAATGGCCTGGTCCAAGCGGATTTCGGCCTCCTCGAATTTACCGGCTTCGTAAAGGACTTTTCCATCCTGCACGAGAGTCTGGGCTTGGATGTTCGTGTCAATGATTCCCGGAATCTCCTGCATGGTCCGCGCATCCGGAACCCGGCCTTTCATGGAAGCAATCCACTGGTCGTTCTGTTTCTTGAACGCGAGGGCGGCGGGATTTTTTGGGTCCACTTTCAAGACGCGCGCGACTTGCTGGTCGGCTTCGCTCAGATTGCCGGAGCGTTGGGCGCGGCGGGCCAGTTCGAGATGAGTGGCGACCAATCCCGAAATGGTCTCGGCGGTTTCGGTGTCGATGCCGGAGCCGATTTGCAGCACGAGGGCGTAGGCATCCTCATACAGTTTGGAGGCGCCCTCAATATCGCCGCGCGCCTGGGCATTACGGGCGTCTTCAATTTTTTGGCGGAGGAGAATGGTATTGGCCTGGTTGAGGACGGCATGATTGACCGCCAAGGCAGTGGGGGTGACCGGTTGCGCGCGCAACGCGGTGGCAGCGGCCACGAGAAGGATTAAACCGAGCGAGAGAGAAGCTGCTTTTGTCATGTTATGTCAAGTGTTGCGAATCGGCGCCGAGATGCTGGTTATTCTACCTGTTACTGCGTATATGGCAAAACGAATTTTTTTTGGTTTGATTGCGCCAAGAGTACCACGTCATTTTGATCGATGGCAACGATATTATATTGGTCGCCGGCAAAATTTAATATGGCGCCCACCCGCAGGTTGGCGCCAAGGTCGGTGCCCGTCATATTTTTGGGCGCGTATTTCAAATCGGCGCTGTAGCCGTCAGTGCGCCGATAGGGGCTGTTGGGCGCGACGACCGCAGTCTGACCGTTAGTCAGGACGAGGTCCAATTCCGTGGGGTTGGCCGCCGGCCCTTTGACACTGATCAATTCAAACTCGCTGGTCTTCTGACCCAGGGAAATATAACGAGATTGGGGGCGGCGTAGCCCGGGGATATCGGAGGCTTGGTTCGCGACAGCGAGTTTATAGCGGGGCTGGACTTCATTGGTGATCACCTGGTCCAACGAAATCTCGAAGTAAAGCGGGGTGATTTTGGTCACCACGGCCGCCCCGCCCCCCACTTCATTGCCATTAACAATTTTGATGAGGTGTCCGTCCTTATCCTTCTGCCACGTCACGGGATTGAAGAGGCGGTTGGAGGTGGAAAAATCGAAGGGGGCGTTCTGTTTGATTCTGGCCAGAACGGCTTCCTGCCGGCTCAGGTCCAAATCCGGCAATGGTTTGATGGTGGGATTAATCAGGTTGCCAGCTTCTCGACTCATTTGGTCCTGGTCATTGGCAATAACCACCGGTAGGAAGCCGGCCACGCCAACCAACCCGAGCAACACGATGCTCAAAATGATCTTCTCGTAATTCTTTTTGATAAAGTCCATGCGTTCAAGAATTGGGCGTCAACCTGACGACATCAATGTCCAGGCTTACGCGGAGCATCTGCTCGGTGAGAACAGTTTGCATGCCGCCAACGGTCACCACCGGCTCGGGCATGGTGGGGTTGAGAGCAGGTGCGGCGGGGTTGTTACGGTAGGCGTTGGGGTGGATATAAGCCTCGCGGCGCTCGGCGGCCGTCATGTTATCATAGTTATTATTTTCAGTCGGCATGGTGGTCGTCGCTGAAGCCGGTTCAACGCTGACGGCCCGGACCACGAATCCGCGCCGCGATGACGCCAACGCGGCCAGCACGTTGGCGATGTCCGAACTGAAGCCGCGAAACGTCACGCGATAGGGCATCAAAACCGCGGAGTTTCCGGTGGTCTGCTGCTGATTGGAAAGATAGTCCGCCGCAGTGGCATTGAGGTCATCTTTGGAAACTGGGACGCGTTGGACGCTTTCGAGCTCATTGATGCGCGCGCCATATAAAATCTCGACGATGGTTTTGACGTCGCCCAATTGTTGGGCCACTTGTCCGAGGGTAGTGTCATCGAAGCCCGCTTTGTCACTCTGGGCGGCGAAGGAGAAGTAGTAGTTGTCGGTGGGGAGATTGACGCTGGCCTCCTGGGCCTCCCGCTGGAGTTCTCGCACGGTCTGGCTCAAAGCGGGGGCAAACATCTCGTCGGAGATTTGGCCGTTGGGTAGATTCGGAATTGGCTGGATGGGCTGGAAGTTATCCCGGGCGCGGGCGAGCCATTCCCGCAATTGGGCCGTCTGGTCCCGGGCGATTTGGATGTTGTCAACCTTGCCATTGCCGGGCGCCGGCTTGCCCTGCGGCAACTTGGTCCAGTAATCGTTGTCCTGTTGGAGGGTGGTATAGACCTCGGTCAAACTGGCGAAGGCCTCCTGGTTGGCCTGCCAGCTTTTAAAATCATAAAAACCGGCGGCGGCGACCAGCAACACGGCCAGAACCAGCCCGATGAAGAAGAAGAGATTGCGTTTGATCCAGGCCATATTACAAATTCAATGGGTTTGCCGGCGCCACCGTGATGGTGAAGGTGAAGGTTCCGGTGGCGGAATCGACCGCGGAAATCTGGGGCGAAGGCTGGACCGAAGCGGGGTCAAAAGCCGGGGTGGCCTTTAACTCGCTGGCGAGGGCATAAACAATTTCAACATTATTGGCATTGGGATCCATTTGTTGCAAATCCACAGCCTTGCACAGCAAAGTAATGGCATTGGAGGAGGTGGCCGTCTCCGCGGCGGGCGTATTGTAGCCAGCCTCACCGTAGCCAAGCGCCCCGGTAATCGGCATGCCGGCTGGGGCCAGTTCCTCCACCCAAACACCGGCTTCGATCCCGGGCTTTTCGGCGGAATATTTTTTCTGGATGTCTATTTCGGAACGGATCAGCGCTCCCTTCAGCGAGGTGAGCATGTCGCCCCAATAGTAGCGGTCGTCGAGCCAGGCGGTGATTTGATCGACTTGGCGTTGCGTATTCTGCAATTGGCTGTAAACGGTTTTCATCCGGGTGACCTTGCCCTCAATCGCCTCGACCTTCGGTTGAAGATTAGTGATCGACGACTGTTTCAAGGTCGCCAAGTCCTGGTACAGGAATCCGATGGCGCCGGCGACAGCGGCCAGCAGAACCAAGGTGACAAGGAAATACGGTTTTTTCTCGTTGAACGCGCGCCAGCGCAGGGTGCTGTCGGGCATCAAATTCATTTCCACCGGGCAATTCGCCATGTTGCGCAGACCCAGGCCAACGACCTCTCCGAGGGAATGGGCGACTTTCGCCAGTTCTTCGAGGTTGATCGCGGGGTCGATCTGAACGTTGCGGAAGGGATTGAAATACTCGACGGGCACGGTGAGTTTTTCGGCAAAGAACTGGGCGGTATAGGGCATGATGCTCGCGCCGCCGGAGAGGAACAAGCGCACGGGAGCGGAGCCGCCTTGTTGCCCGCGATAGAACTGCAAAGTCTGGTTGACCTGGATGTGCAGCTTGGTCATGAATTGCCGGGCAATCTTTGAGATGGCCGCCTGATTGGGGTTTTCCGGCTCTTCATAAGCGCCGCCCAAGCTGACAAAACCCTCGGCGATCTTGATCTGCTCGGCCACCTCGAATTTCAGCTTGGATTCGTTGGCGAAATCCTGGGTGATGGCATTGGCGCCCAAGTTGATGCTGCGGGAGAAGACTTTGCCTTTTTCGAAGAACAACAGGTTGCTGGTCTTGGCCCCGATATCCAGCAGCATGGTGCAATCTTCCAATTCGCCATAATTAAAGCGGAAGGCATTGCAGAGGGCGGCGGGAGAGGCGTCGCACAATTGAAGCTTGAGCTTGGCGTCGGCCACGATGCGGAAGAGGCCCTCGACGATCTCGGATTTTACGGCGACAAGAAGCACTTCCAGTTCTCCGCTGGCGGCCGTGCCGAGGATTTGATAATCCCAAACAACTTCAGCCAGCGGAAAGGGCACGTTCTGCTGCGCCTCGTACTGGATGATTTGGGTGACTTTGTTGGCGTCAACCGGCGGCAACTTGACAAATTTTGAAAAGACGTGGAACCCGGGAGCGCAGACATTGACGTTTTTGGATTTGAGGCCTTTTTCAGCGAGCGTTTCGTGGAGGGCCTTGAGGATGGTTTTCTCGCGGGTCGTTTCCTGGGAGCCTTCCAGGCCGAGCGGTTTGATGGAAAAGCTTCGCAACACCAAACCGCCGGCGTCATTGCTTTCAAACTCCGCAACCTTCAGGCTGCCTGCGCCGAAATCAATGGCCAAGAATGACTTTGTGTTGAGCATTTGCGTTTCAGTTCGTCGTAAACACGCCAGGACTTTTTATTTTCGCACGGCGAACTATGGTAACTACGGGAAATTTTGAAAACGGTCAAACATATTTGTGACAAAAAAGCAAAAAAAATGAACGGCAGATAATCTCTTGCTGTCTGGGGGACAAAAAAATTTCCAACGCCCGCCTGGATTTTATGAAGACCCCGCTTGCGCACAAAAATCCATCTGACAAACTCTGGCGCGTGTCACAAATCAAATTTGGAACCGACGGATGGCGCGCGGTCATCGCGGAAAATTTTAACTTCACCAACGTGGCGCGCGTCGCGCAGGCCGCCGCCGGTTATTGGCTCGCCGAAATCCAAAAACCGGGTTCTCCCATCGCCCACTGCGAGCCGAAAATCATTGTCGGATACGATCGAAGGTTTTTTTCCGACCGCTTCGCCCGCATCACCGCGGAGGTCCTGGCGGGGAACGGACTGGGAGTGGCCCTCACCCCCGAGCCAACGCCCACGCCGTCGGTCTCGTACGCGGTCAATCAATTGAATGCCGCCGGCGGTGTGATGATTACCGCCAGCCACAACCCGCCAATTTTCAATGGCTTCAAACTGAAATCTTATTATGGCGGCTCCAGCAGTTCGAATGAATGTAAAGCGGTCGAGGGTTTTCTGGATCAAGCCCCGCCGCATTTCGAATCCAGCGGTTCCCAATCCGGGATCACCTTGCACGATGTGCGTCCAGCCCATTACGCGGCCTTGAAGAAGCTGGTGGATTTCAAATTAATCGCGCGGTCCAAACTCCGTTTCGCGCATGATGCGCTGTATGGCGTCGGGGCGGGATGCTTTGAGCAATTGCTGGCGGGCACGACCTGCCAGGTGACCACGCTCAATGGAAACCACGACGTGTTGTTCGGCGGGATCAATCCCGAGCCGATTGTCCAAAATTATGCGCGCAGCCGGAAATTTCTGCGCGCGCATCCGCACGACATCTGTCTGGTGACCGACGGCGACGCCGACCGGGTGGGCGGAATGGATGGGCGCGGCAATTACCTGACCACGCACCAACTCATCTGCCTGCTGCTGCGCCACTACGTGATCAACCGCCAACAGACCGGACGGGTGGTGAAGGCGCTGACCACGACGTCGATGGTGGATAAAATGTGCGCGGCTTACAATTTGCCGCTGGTCGAAACGGGGGTGGGTTTCAAATACGTTTGCGCCGAGATGCTCAAGGGCGGCGTGCTGCTGGGCGCGGAGGAGAGCGGCGGCATCGGTTTCCAAGGCCACATCCCCGAACGCGACGGCATCGCCGCCGGATTGATGTTGCTGGAGATGCTCGCCACGGAAAAGGTGTCCGTAAATAAAATTTTGGCGCGGTTGGAAAAACAATTCGGGCCGCATCGCTACGGGCGCAACGACATTCATTTTCCGCTGGAGAAGCGCGGCGCGTTGATGGAATTTCTGCAAAAAAATCCCCCGGCCAAATTATTGAAATCACCAATGGCGGAAGTGAAGACGTTCGACGGCGTGAAATTCGTGGCGCGAGACACGTCATGGTTGATGTTGCGCGGTTCGGGCACGGAACCGATTCTGCGGATTTATGCCGAGGCGAAAACAGGGGCGGACGTGCAAAAGCTGCTGCAATTTGGCATCCGGCTGACAAAAAAAGTTTAATCCGGAAACTTGCCTTTTGGCGGAAAATGGGGTTAATTGGCCGCCATGAAATTTGCTTTGGCAATTTTGGTGTACATCCTGATGGGACTGGTCCTGGCGGCGGGCATCCTGCTGCTAATCGCCGGCAAGCCGTGGTTGTTCATCATTGCGCTGATCGCCTATGTCGTTTCCTTCGCGAAGATCGGCTGTTTGACGCAGTAACTTTTGCCCGCCGGACCGTTTGCCTTCGAAAAGGACGGCAGGCTTAATTCAATCGCTCCGGGAAAAGTTTTGACTTTCGCGCATGGGCAATTATTCTGTCAGCCACATTTGATTGGGGTCGTAGCTCAGTTGGTAGAGCACCACAATGGCATTGTGGGGGTCAGGGGTTCGAATCCCCTCGGCTCCACCAATCTTCGTTCCCGGCGAAATACGTTGAACCCCGGCCCGAAAATTTTTACGTTACAGCGTGCCTGTTCTTCGCATCGCATTTCTGACACACGAACCATTTTATCCCCCTTCCGGCGGTGGTTCAGCCGAGGCGGTGTATCTGGTGGAGGAAATGGTCCGGCGCGGACACGAAATGCATGTCTTCTGCCCGCAAATCGCCGACGCAGAGACGGTGCAAAAGAAATTTGGAATCCAGTTGCACCCATTCACGAAATGGAAAATGGGACGTTATACCCGCTGGCGGAACATCAAGTACGTGTTTTATCCGCACTTTCTCCAGCGAATGGTTGCCGACACGGCACGTGAGACGCATTTCGACCTGGTTTTTTCAATCCATGCCATCGCGGCGGTGGCGGCGGGAAAATTAAAAAAACGGCTGCGGATTCCCGTGGTGATGAATTTCCCCGACCTGCTGACGGGTTTCATGGAAACGTGGCCGGCATACCTGGCGCCGCGGCCCTTGGTGGAGGCGCTCAAGAAGTACGAGATTTCCCTGCCGAGCCGCTACGAGGTCAACGGGGTGCTCACGGTGTCGGATGCGCTGGCGGATTATTTTGCGCGGCGCGGATTTCCGCGCGGGAGGATATTGCCGATTTACTACGGGTACGACGCCGACCGCTTTCCCTTTCGCGCACAACCTCCCGCGAAGTCCCCGCCGGTGGTGGTGATGCACGGGTCGTTCGACGCGCATCATCTGGGCGAAATCGCGTTTGGGGCGATGCGATTTGTAACACGGGAACGTCCGGGTACCATTTTTCGCTTTGTAGGAAAAAAAACGGAGGCACTGGAGAAACTGCTGCGCCGGGCGGAAAGGGAAATCCCGGCGTTCAAAGCCGAGACAACCGGGTTTGTGCCGTATGCTGACGTGGCCCGGCATTTACAGGACGCGCATGTGGGCATGGTGCCGTACGAAGAATCAGCGGGGACACACTGCGCATTTGTGGCGAAAATCGTCGAATACGTGGCCACCGGATTGCCGACGGTTTCGACGCCGCTGGAAAGCATCAGCCGCTATTTCAAAAATGATCCGATGGTTAGGTTCTCGAAATTCAACGGGGAGGATTTTGGCCGCGACATTGTGGAATGGCTGAACCAACCGGTGAGCACATGGCAATTGCATGCGGCGAAATCGGCGGCGCGGGTGCAGATGGAACTGGACTGGCGTCCGCTTTGCCACAAGGCGGTGGATTTTGCAGAGCAAATGGTCCTGCCGTGATTCAGGCGCGCCCACGCTGGCGGGCAACTTCGTAAAGAAAAACCGCGGCGGCGGCGCCCACGTTCAGCGAATCGACCGCCGGGGGCATGGGAATGGCAACCGCCTCATCGCAGCTTTCAAGAACGGCCTGGGAAATGCCGTTGCCTTCACTGCCAAAGACGAGGCAGCAATCCCGCGTAAAATCCGCCTGCGAAAGAATTTTTTGATCCGTGTGCGGATGGGTCGCGATGCACCGGACGCCGCGCGCGCGCAAATCGAGGAGGGCCTGCGCCAGCGTTGGCGTGGCACGAGGAGGGATTCCAGCGGCTGTTGATTCGGTGTTCGCGGGAGGCAATCGACGTCTCGCGAGAAGGTTGGTCCTTCCGATTTCCACAACGGGCAATTGAAAGATCGCGCCCATGGAGTTTCGAACGGCGCGGCGCAGATAGGGGCTGCTGCTGGTCTCGCCGACAAGCAGGGCCTGGACGCCGAAGGCGACGCAATTGCGCACCAGTGCGCCGAGGTTTTCCGCATTGGCCAGTTCATCCACGGCGACAAATAATTTCGGCGAGGGATGGCGCGCCAAAATTCCGTCCAGGGACACGGACGGCGGGACTTTGCCGACGGCAAGGATGCCTTGGAACATGGAAAAGCCGACGAGGGATTCCAGTAATTGTTTCTCCGCGAGATAAACGGTGACGAGTTCCGGCCGAGCTTCGAGCGCCGGTTGAAATTCCTGAAACCATTTTTCGGAAAGAACGGCGGAGACGACCGTAAGTTTGCTTTCGAGCAATCGCCGGACGACCTTTTCACTTTCGGCGACAAAGATCCCCTGCTCTTCATGGGCGACGGGGCGGCGCAAGGTGGCGTAGGGCCAGAGTTCCGGGGCGTCAAAGGAGGTGATGGATTCGAGGCGGAACATCGCGCTCAACGGAATTTTTCAGACCTTCAAGTCCGCGAGCGCCGGGTCGTTGGCATTGACGATTTTGCGCATTTTGGCGACGGCGGCTTTGAGGCTGCGCGCGCCAAAAAGGGTGGTGCCGGACACAAAGGTATCGGCCCCGGCGCGCGCGCATTCGGCGGCGGTCTCGAAATTGATGCCGCCATCGACGCTGATGCGATAGCGCAGGCCTTGCTCGCGCCGCCACCGGTCGGCCTGCTGGATTTTAGGGAGGCATTCGTGGATGAATTCCTGTCCACCGAAGCCGGGATTGACGGTCATGACGAGGAGCAGGTCGATCTGGTCCAGGAAGGGTTGCACGAGTGCGATTGGGGTCGGCGGATTGATGGCGAGGCCGACTTTTTTGCCAAGCCCGCGAATTTTCCAAATAAGCGGTCCGACCGGTGCGCCGAGTTCAACGTGGATGATCATTTCGTTCGCGCCGGCCTGGGCAAAAGGCTCCAGCAAAATGTCCGGCTTGCTGCACATGAGGTGGACGTCGAAGAACAATTTGCTCAGGGGCCGCAAGGCTTTGACGAGCTGCGGTCCGAATGAAATATTTTCGACGAAATGGCCGTCCATGATGTCCAGATGGAGCCAATCGGCGCCGGATTTTGAAGCGCGAATGGCATCTTTGCCAAAATTGGCATGGTTTCCCGCGAGCAGGGATGGGGCAATTATCATTTCCATTATAAAAGCTAGCCTCGTTTTCCGTCGAGGCAACGTCGCACTGTGAGGGCAAGGGTCTGGGGATGGTAGGGTTTTTGCAAAAAGTTCACTTCAGATTCGAGTTTAAAATCCTTGCCGACGATGTCGGCGCTGTAACCGCTGGAGAAAATGACTTTGAGTTCGGGACGTTCCTTCCAGAGGGCCTCGGCCAGTTCGCGTCCGTTCATCGCGCCGGGCATGATCAAATCGGTGAGGAGCAACTCGACCTCCTCTTTGACGGTGTTCCAAAGTTCGATGGCCTCGGCGCCGTTGCCGGCCTGGAAGACCTTGTAGCCGTGCTTTTCGAGAATGCGGGCGACCAATTCCCGCACCGGTTTTTCGTCTTCGACCAGCAACACCGTTTCGTTCCCGCCGCGCACCGCGAACTGCGTGGTTGGCCTTTCGGCGGGGACTTCGGTGTTGCCGACAAAGGGCAGGAAAATGCGGAACGTGGTGCCCTTGCCGACCACACTTTCGACTTCGACCCAGCCCTGGTGTTGTTTAACAATGCCATAAACGGTGGCCAGACCGAGGCCGGTGCCCTTGCCGACTTCCTTGGTGGTGAAAAACGGCTCGAAGATCCGTGAAAGATTTTCCGGAGGGATGCCGGTGCCGGTGTCGGTTTTGCTGATGCAAACAAATTTTCCCAGGCGCGCCTCGGGATGGCGTTGGACGTGGGATTCGCTGACATCCACGATGGCAATGCGCACGGACAACTGGCCGCCGCGCGGCATGGCGTCGCGGGCGTTGACGGCGAGGTTCAAGAGCACCTGCTCCACCATCCCCGCGTCCGCCTCGACAATGGCCGGGGAATGGCTGTAGTTCAACTGCAAGGCCACGTCTTCCCCCAAAATGCGGCCGAGCATGTCGGTCATGTTGCCGACGATTTTATTCATGTCCAAACGCTTGGGCTGGATCAACTGGCGGCGGCTGAAGGTGAGCAACTGGCGCGTCAAACCGGCGGCCCGTTCGGCGGCCTGGGTGATCTGCTGCGCGGAGCGGGCGCTGTTATCGTCCAACCCGGACGACATCAGGAGCGAGGCGTGGCCGTGAATGACGGTCAGGATGTTGTTGAAATCGTGGGCCACGCCGCCGGCGAGCTGGCCGATGGCCTCCATTTTTTGGGATTGGCGCAACTGCTCTTCGAGCCGCCGCTGGGCGGTGACATCGCGGAAGAGGCTCAACATCAGGACCGGCCGGCCTTCCACTTCAATGAACGAATCGGTAATTTCCAGGATGACGGTCCGCCCGTCATGCAATAAGGACTGCTGCTGGCGTTTGCGCTGGCGCGCGCGCTGGACGAAGAACTCGCGCAGGTTTTTCAGCATTTCGTCCCAGTTTTCGGACGGGGAATAGACCACGGTGAAAAGTTTTCCCTCGAGGGCGTTGGCGGCCATTCCCATGAGTTTGCAATAGGCGCCGTTGACCGCGATGGTAATGCCGTTTTCATCGGCCAGCCTCATTCCATCGACGGAATTTTCCCAGACGGAACGGAACAAGGCCTCGGAACTCAGCAAGGCGGCGGCGGCGTTGCGGCGATCGGTAATGTCGCGGACGTGCAAGAGCAGGGCGGGTTTGCCGCCGACTTCAATTCGTCCGGCGCGGATTTCCACAGGAACGGCGCGACCGCTGATGGTCATACATTCGCCTTCGATCCAGGACAATTTGCCCGCGGCGAGCTTTTGAAAGCCTTCCCACGCGCTTTCGCGTTTGGCCGGCGGGACCAGGTCGTTGACGGAATTTTTTCCGATCAATTGGTCGCGCGTCATGCCATGGAGGACACACGCGGCGAAATTAACGTCCAAAACAGTGCCGTCCATTTCCTCGACGAAAATGGCGTCGGGGGAATTCTCGAAGAGGTCGCGGAAGCGGTTCTGGCTTTCGCGCAGAGCCTGTTCGGCGCGAACGCGTTCGAGGGCGCCGCCGCATTGGTCGGCCAGGGACTGGAATAATCCCAGGTCGCCCTTGGAATAGGAACCGGGGCGATGGTTTTGGACGAGCAACAAGCCGATGACTTTCTCGCCTTTTCGGATGGGGGCGAGCATGGTGGCGGAGGCGTATTCGCCTTTTTCGCGGGGGTCAAGCAATTCCGCGCCTTTCTCGATCACGCGCCGGATGAGGGCATTGGCGGATTTGGGCTGCGGGGAGGGCGGCACCTCCATTCGCTGTCCTTCGACGGTGGTGATGTTTAACAGGGAAACAACCTGGTCTCGCGCCGCGTCGTAAAGGTCCAGGGCGAACTCGGTCCAATGGAACAGCGTTTGACAGGCATCGCAAATGATGGCCGCCGCTTCCGGGGCGGTGGTCGCCGAGCTGAGCGCGTGGCTGAGTTTGGAAAAGGCCGCGTTACGGCTCTCGGCCTGACGGCGTTCGGTGACATCCACCGCCATCGTGAGCGCGGCAAAATGATCGCGGAAGGCCATCGGCGACCAGATGACTTCCACGTCGATGAGATCTCCGTTTTTTTTGCGATGCTTCCAGATCAACCCCCGTCCAGTGTCCGGGACCAGCGAAATTTTCCTGGTTCCGTTTTTCTCGGGAGGGCGGATATCGCCGATGGTCATCTTGAGGAATTCCTCCCGGGAATAGCCGTAGTACTGGATGGCCGCTTCGTTGACCTCCAGAAATGACTGGCTCTCCAGGTCGAACACCCACATCGGGTTGGGATTGCTCTGGAAAAGCAGCCGATATTGCCGTTCGCTGTCGCGCAACTCTTCCTCCGCGCGCCAGCGATCGGAAACGTCGCGGCAACTGGCGACGATGCCGTTGATTTCCGGGTCATCGAAGCAGTTTTTCTCGACAATCTCGAGGCGGCGCCAGTCGCCACCCTTGGTTTTGTAGCGGAACTGGACCTTGATGGTGCGATCGGGATTGGCCAGTGCCATTTGCAGCGCCTCACGCGCGCGGTACTGGTCCTCCTGGTGGACGCGCTCCAAAACATCCTCCCCGCGCAGTTCTTCGGAGGGGTAACCCAGCACGTTGCGGGCGGAGGGGCTGACGTAGGCCAGTTTGCCCTCCCGGTTGATGATGCAAAGGATATCGAGGGAATTCTCGGTGAGGGTGCGAAAGTATTTTTCGCGCCGCTTCAATTCGAGTTCCGCCTCGCGAAGTTTGGCCGCCTCGGCGGATTCCTTGACGGCGCGGCGGATGGCGGAAGGCAGGCGTTCGGGCGTTTGTTTGAGAACGTAATCGGTGGCGCCGGCCCGGAGGCTTTCAATGGCCGCCTGCTCGCCGATGGTGCCGGAGACGAGGATGAAGGGGATGTGCGGCGCCTTTTTTTTGGCGACAACCAGTGCGTCGAGACCGGTAAAGCCCGGGAGATGATAGTCCGAAACGATGAGATCAAATTTTCCGTCCGCCAGGGACTTTTCGAATTCGGGCAATGTTCCTACGCGGATGACGTCGGCTTCCAAGCCATCCATCGCCAGGAGGGAGCGGACAAGTTCTGCAAAATCCGGTTCGTCCTCCAGATGCAAGATGTGCAAGCGTTCATTCATTCGACCGATAGAGCCATAACGAAACAAACAAACGCCGCAAAAGTAAAGCGCCGAAGCGAAGTTTCGTCATTGACATTTGGCGGCGTTCATCTAAATTTTGCAGCCTTTTACGACATAATATGCCCATTACCAAATCAGCCGAACGCCGGATGCGCAACAGCCAGCGCAAGCAATTGCATAATCGCAGCGTCAAATCCAACCTGCGCCGGCTGGAAAAGGATTTCCGCGCCACCGTGGCCGCCGGGAAAAAAGACGACGCTGCCAAATTGCTGCCCGGCCTGTATTCGGCATTTGATAAAGCCGTCAAATTTCGCACCCTGCCGCGCCCAACGGTGAACCGCAAAAAATCCCGGCTTGCCGCGGTTTTGAAATAACCGTTCAGGGCATTTTCGTCGATGCCGTAGCCGTCGGCGCGGGGAACAATTCGCTCCGCGCCAGTCCCATTTTCGCCAGCCGGAACTTCATTCCCACGCTCAAGCAACCAAAGCCGTACTTGACGCTGCGGCGGAAATTGATTGAGGACGCCTCCTTGAAGTATTTGGTCGGACAACTGACTTCGCCGATGGTGAATCCGTGCCAGAGGATTTGGGCGAGCATCTGGTTGTCGAAGACAAAGTCGTCCGAATTTTTGGAGAGATCGAGTGTTTCCAGGATCTTGCGGGAGAAGGCGCGGTAACCGGTGTGATACTCCGAGAGTTTGGCGCCCAATAAGATATTCTCGGACGCGGTCAAAAACCGGTTGGCGATGTATTTCCAGGAAGGCATTCCGCCCTGCAACGAGTAGCCGCCCAAGATGCGGCTGCCTAAAACGCACGGATGCAAATCATTGGCGATGATCGAGGCCATGGCCGGGATTAGTTTGGGGGTGTACTGATAATCCGGATGGACCATGATGATGACGTCGGCGCCGGCCTCGAGGGCGAGCCGGTAACAGGTTTTTTGATTGCCGCCGTAGCCCTTGTTGACTTCATGGGCATGCACGCGAACGCCGGGCAGGGTGGAAGCCACCGCCACCGTATCGTCACGGCTGCGATCGTCAACGAGGATGATTTCGTCCACGATCCCCTGTTGCAAGACTTCGTCCACCGTTTTGGCAACCGTTTGGGCCGCGTTATACGCGGGCATCACTACGACCACTTTCTTTTTTTGATACATGCGGGATCCGATTTTTTTTATGCTGCCGGAAGCGGGAACAATCCAAAAGAAAAAAGCAGAACCCCGTTGCGACACGCAGAGGGCTATGCGCCCTACCGCAATCTGGAGGGAACGAGGGTGTCCGCGGGATTTTGGTCCCGGCTGATCTGTTTTCCACCGCCTAATAAATTCTCGATCGCGCCGTTGGTCCATTGCCGGGCGCGGTAGAGTGTGGCGAACGAAAAACCAGGGGCCGCCCCACCCCGCTCCCCGACTAATTCAGCGCCGCGCCGCACGTTGTCCTGCAACCACGCGGGCATCCGCAGATGATAGGGATTACGCCGCACTTCCCCAACGTGAAACGACAATGCCGCAACCAGATCGGCCGTGTCTTCCACAGTCAACTCCACTATCAAATTGGGATTGGCGATGGGCGACCAAAACTCAGTTTCGATGGTGATACATTTCAAATCCGGCGGGAGCGTTTTCAACGCGTCCATCATCAGGAAATGCGTGCCGATATGCGTGCGATTCGCATCTGTTTCGTGCGGGAAGAAAATGACGCACGGTTGGAGCCGGGCGAGAACGGCGGAAATCGTTTTTACGGATGTGGACCAATGAGACGGCTCATTGAGTTTGGCGTCGAGATTGATGTTTTCCAGTCCAACCGACGCGGCGGTTTCAAGATCAAAGCCCAGCCAAGCGCAGGCATTTTTGAGTTCCTGTAGGCGCGCCTGACGGCGGTCCGGATTGCTGCCGAGAGTGATGGCGACGTTGACAACGCGCATTTTTGATTCGCGCATCAGGCGCAACGCAAGACCGCCGATGAGGCACTCGTCGTCCGGGTGCGGCGAGAAGATAATAGCCACAGGCGCGTCCGAGGCGGAAAGCTTGACGGGTGGGAGGGGAAGGCTCCCAACGGGCAACGTTTTTCCCGACGTCACCAAGTCGGCAAAGGAGGAGACAAATGAGTGATAAGGATTTACCGGCATCCGGATTAATCAAACATAGAGCACTGCGGAGCGCCAACTTTTTTCAGAGAAATCCGTTCAGGCAGCCAAATCGGCAACGCTTTGCCAGTCGGTCATGCCTTCACTCCAGTAAAATGCGTCCGGCCCAATTGAGCCGAGTTGCAACATGGATTGGATGTGCGACAAGGTAAACGGGCCGGATTGCCGGTCATTTTGAAAAATATAAATCACGGGAACTTCCATGGCTTCACGGTGCGGAGTGGCCGTCGCCGCTCGCAACCGCGCGTTTATCGGCATCACGAACGGCACGGAAACTTCATCCGTCTTTTTCTGCATGCGGGTAATTAATTTTTGAAGGCCAATCATGAAACAGCCGGCCAGCAACCCGCCCACGTGCGCGCCATAGGCCACGCTGACATGTAAATCTGAAAACATGGCAATCATCATCCCGACCACGTCCCGCAAAAACCAAAAACCAATCGCAATCCACGCCGGCAATTCAAATTCACCGGCCCGGACCACAAAAAACCAAAGGAAATATTTGAATTCAATGTCGGCATCGGCGCGCAGGAGCAGGTACATTCCCAAACAGGCGCTGATGGCGCCGGACGCGCCGCCCATCGGAATGGTCGAAGCAAAATGTCCCGAAGAAAATCCGATGTAGGTAAATTCAGCGGCGAGTCCGCCAACCAGATACATCAACGTGAATTTCACGCGGCCAATCATGTCCTCCACGCAACAGCCGAAGAGAAACAGAAAAATCATGTTGCCGACCAGGTGGAAAATCCCCGCGTGGACAAACATGGAAGTCAGATACATCCACCAATACGATTGCGCCGGCACCAGCCAAAGATGGTGCATGATCCAAACATCGGATTCACCGCCGGTGCAAAAAAAACAAACGAGCGTGACCACATAAACAAGTGTGTTCAAGCCGATGAGCGAAAGGGTGACAATGGGAAGCCTTTGCGTCTCATAATTCATTCTGACTGGTAGAACAATGAACATAGGGCCTTCGGTAACGAGTTCAATTTAAGACGGCAAACCTGTCAAGCGCCTTCTGGTTCTCTGCCTGGTTCTCATTGGTTGAATCATTTTTGGCATGAACAAGTTTTACCTGCAACGCCGGGGTTTGATAATTACAAAAACACACAAAATTTATAATTCACCGGCCGAATGGAAATGCGCCGCAAATCCACGTTCGGTATTGATTCAGCGGGAAAGTTCGGGCTTATTCGGGGCATGGCTAAATCGCAATGGGATTTCGGCGAACTCTTCCCAACGGAGGCGACGCGGAAAGTCTTTTCCGTGGGCGAACTGACCGGGCAAATCCGGCAATTGCTCGAAAAACACATCGGCCAGGTCTGGGTCGGCGGCGAAGTGACCAATTTACGGGCGCAGTCATCCGGCCACATTTATTTCACGCTCAAGGACGTCAACGCGCAGATCGCCTGTGTGCTTTTCCGCGGCGAAAGTGTTCCGCATCGCGAATTGATCTCCGACGGCCAAAAAGTCCTGTTGCAAGGAGACCTGACGGTTTATGAGGTGCGCGGGCAGTATCAACTCATCATCCGCGCCGTGGAATTGCAGGGGATCGGCGCATTGCAGGCGCAATTTGAAAAGCTGAAGCAAAAACTCGCGGCAGAAGGATTGTTCGCGCCGGAGCGGAAACGTCCCCTGCCCCGCTTTCCCCAACGCATCGGGTTGGTCACTTCGCCGACCGGCGCGGCCATTCGCGATGTGCTGCACGTGATTCAGCGGCGGAATCCGTCGCTGGAAATCATCCTGGCGCCGTGCCGGGTCCAGGGCGAGGGCGCGGCCCGCGAAATCGCGTCGGCAATCAGGCAATTGAACGCGTTCAACCTTCGACCTTCAACCCTGAGCGTTCAACTCATTCTGGTCACCCGCGGCGGCGGTTCACTGGAAGATTTATATGAACGATCGGCGGCGTGGCCCCGTGCCGACGCCGCCTCCCGCTCCCGATCACTTGGCGACGATGAACCCGTTGTTGAACCCGTTGCCTTGGAAGGCCTGGAATGTGCTCG
>JBKQUF010000251.1:0-19052 GCA_052140285.1 Limisphaerales bacterium
CGCCTACAGCTACAAGCTGCAGCGGATCCTGTCCCGGGCCGGGATCAACCTATTCAACCGGCGGTCGGCCAGCTTTCGATCTTTGGTTTTCAACGACCGGCGAAACTGCTTGCCTCCACGCTTCAACAGGGCATAATATCCGTTAGATGATTCGAGCCGATACAGATTCTCTGCCACTTTGTGAAAAGCCGGTTTTTCAACCGGCTGCGATGTGTTTTTGCCCGTCATTTTCATGCAAAAACATAGCACAAAACCAGAGGGTGACAAGTGCGGGTTACAAGTCGCTGGTTGGAAGCATGGTTGAATCTTCGCAAGTAGCTAATAAATAATAGGATGGGTTGGTAGCTCAGTCGGTAGAGCAGTGCCCTTTTAAGGCATTGGTCCAGGGTTCGAGTCCCTGCCAACCCACCATTTTTTCCACGATGCGTACCCGGTGCAACATCTTGCGCCACAACAGGGAGACGGGTCCTGAGGGGTGTCTGCTTTGATTTCCTTCCATTTTTTGCTTTGCGCGGCCCAAAAAACTGTTTTCATTTTGTCATGTTGCGCGTGAAATTTTGGGGTGTCCGCGGCTCCATTCCAACACCTGGACCAGGCACAGCGCATTACGGCGGCAACACTTCCTGCGTGGAGGTGCGGTCCGGCGATGAAATCATCATCCTTGACGCGGGCACCGGCCTGCGGGCGTTGGGAATGTCGTTGAAGGCGGAGTTCGAGAGCCGTCCGCTCAATCTCACGTTGCTCCTCACTCACATGCACTGGGACCATATCCACGGCCTGCCTTTTTTCGCGCCGATCTACAATCCGAAATGCCGGTTGCGGATTCTGGGCTGCGAAGGAGCGCGCAAGGGATTGGCGGAAGCGCTCACGGGCCAGATGGAAAGCACTTATTTTCCCGTGCCCTTTGCGAAAGTGCCCGGCAACATCGAGGTGGAGGAATTCAAGGAATTGAATTTTGAGATCGGCTCCTTCCTGATTCGCGCCCAGCGCGCGAACCATCCGGGATTGTGCGTCGGGTACCGGCTTTTCTCGCCGGACGGCCTGGTCTGCTACTTTCCAGACACGGAACCACGCCAGGGCGGCGAAGATCGGGAGATGATCGAGTTTGTGCGGGACGCGGACATGCTGATATTGGATTCACAGTATGACGTGGCAGAGTATAAATCCCACACGGGCTGGGGACACGGATGCGTGGACGATTCGGTGGCGCTGGCGTTGCGGGCCAACGTCAAAAAACTTTTTCTCTTTCACCACGATCCCGACCATGACGACAAAAAGATTTCGCAAATCGTGGAGCACGCGCGCGAACTGGTGGCGAAACAAAAATCCAAATTAAAGGTGGTGGCGGCCCGCGAGGGTGTGACGGTGCAACTGGGCTAAGCGGCTGGCCTCCGGCCCGGTTTTCAAAGCGGTTTCTGTCCGAAATTGATGGCCATGGCGCCGCCAAAAAAATTGACGATTTGAGGGTTTTGCAGCCGCATTTCACGCATTTTTTCGCGGACGGCCAATTGGGCGGGATAATGTTTGAGCGATTCCAGAATATAGGCGTAGGCCCGGGCATTGCCGCAAAAGAGCAAGCCGACGAGCGGCACCGAACAGCGCAGATGGGCAAAGTACAGTTTGCGCCAGAGCGGGTTCGCCGGCTTTCCGAATTCCAGAATGATAATACGTCCGCCGGGACGGGCGACCCGGACCATTTCCGCCAACCCCTTTTCCCAACTGGTGAGATTGCGCAAGCCGTAGCCCACGGTCACGGCGTCGAATGAGTTATCCCGGAACGGCAACTGTTGGGCATCGCCATGGAGAAATTTGAGGTTTTGCGGCTTCAGCTTCGAGTTTTGGAGGCGGGTTTGGGCGACTTCGAGCATTTTGGCGCTGAAATCCAAACCGACGGTATCCGCACCGCGTTGGGCCAGGGCAAAGGCGATATCGCCGGTGCCGCAGCAGAGGTCGAGCGCGCGGTCGCCGGGTTTGATGCCGGCCAAATCGGCGACGCGGCGTTTCCAAAGGCGATGGAGGCCGAAACTTTGGAGATCATTCAGCAAATCGTAACGGTGCGCGATGGAGGCAAAAAGGTCGCCGACCTTGGCGGCGCGCTGCTTGCCCGGAGCGTAAAAAGCGTTGCCCACAGCGCGAATTATCACGGCGAACGCGGGCAAATCAAAGCGATAATTGTGCTTTGCACAGTTAAATATTTCTGATAGGGTGGGTTAACGATTGTTTGAGACGTTTAACCAGGCTATCATTGTTTTATGAGTACCACACCCGCCGCCCAAAAGAAAATTTTGGTGATTGACGACAATGAAATCATCTTGAAAACGACCTCGATGAAGTTACAAAGTGCCGGTTATCAAGTATTTACAGCATTAGATGGGTCGGAAGGCGTGGCAATGGTCCGGAAAGAAAAGCCTGATCTGGTTTTGTTGGATATTACCTTCCCAGCGGATGTGGGCGGGGTTTCCTGGGATGGGTTTCGCATCATGGAATGGCTGCATCGCGTGGATGAAACCAGGAAGGTCCCGATCATTGTCATCAGCGGAGTGGTGGAGGAGAAAAACCGGCAGCGCGCCACCTCTTCGGGGGCGGTGGCGTTTTTCCCCAAACCGGTGAATTTCGACGAGATGCTCAAAGTCATCCGCGCCACCTTGGGGGTGGACACCAGAACGCCGTCGGTGGCGTGAGCGAAATTTGGGCTTCCCAAACCGTAAAATTTTTGTACTCTTTTCTTGGAAGCGAGCGTAGCTCAGTCCGGTAGAGCGTCACCTTGCCAAGGTGAATGTCGAGGGTTCGAATCCCTTCGCTCGCTCCATTGATTTATTGATGGTTTTCGGAAATTTTTCTCTTCAAGACGGGTTTTTGCAACAAATTTGCAACAGCGTTTTGGCTCCCCCATCTTGAAAGCCGGATTTTCCAACCGATGCGGAATCCCCCATCTCAGCCGGGGCGCATGCTGATTTCCTTCAACAGCTCAAAGATGCCCCTGGCATCTGCCGCCGTGTGCAGCCGGGCGAGCATATCCGGGCGGCGGCCGAAGGCGGCGATGCCCGACAGTAAGGAAAGGTGGTTCGATGCATCAGTGGATGGCACCGCCAGGAGGAAAACATATTCAACCGACAGCGATTCTTTCATTCCCCAAACCACCGGTTCGCTGGTGCGTCCCATTGCCACCGTCAACCGGTTGACCTGTGTACTGCGACCGTGGGGTGTGGCAATGCCTGCCAGCAAAGCTGAATTGGAAAGAAATTCATGGTTGACCACGGCCTGATAAAACGAAAGCACGTCACCAATCACCCCGCCGGCGTGAAACCGCTGGCTCAGCTCTCCAATGATTCCCGCCGCATCGCATTCACGCAATTGCGGAACAATCAATTCCGGTCGTGTATAATCTGCAATGGAAACCAGACTCCCGGCAGGTGAAATTTCACAATGATGCGTCAACTTGTTCATATAAAAAGCAACCAACGGTCTTTTCCCTTCACAGGACATCAGCTTCACCGGGGCTGATATCGGCGGACCCGGGGCTCGAACTGCGGTGGTCGATCATCCACTGGCCTCATGCCCCGCCGAAATCAACCCCGCAGAAGCCGGCGCCGGTTCCTCCGATTGGCGCCGGTTCTGCGAAAATTGGCTGCATGCAATGCAACCAAGAAGGGGGTCAATGTTGTTTGCGCCCCTGACGACGGACAGACTTCGGCGACACCGGGCGCGTTGCTTGGGCAGGCGCTGCCGGGGCTGGAGCCGGGTTGTTGCCGGCGGGTTTGCTACATGAACAGGCCGGGGCAGCCGGCGTGGGCGGGGTCATGGACATGGTGATTGGATTGTTTGAATCGCTCATAATAATTTTTTGGTTCAGTTTTCGGTTGTTCTAGTCAACCGCCCTTCTTCATCGCAAACGACATGCCACACCGCTTGCCTAAAGCAAAAAGTGATGAATCGCTCGATTTTTATAGGGAAAATGGAGAAAGTCGGACCGCTCGCAGAAACCGACAATTTAGGCATTGGTGCAATTCCTGCACCTCGCTGCCTTCCTTTGTGCAATGCCCAAATGCCGGTCTATTTTTCCTCTGGCGCGCCGGTGGCGTCCAACAAATCGTATTGCTTCAACTTGTATTGCAACGAGCGCCGGCTGATGCCCAATGCCTTCGCCGCTTCCGCGCGATTGCCGGTCACGTGGGTCAGGGTCTGGCGAATCAGCAACTTCTCCACCTCTGTCAGCGGGGTGCCGGGCCGCACCATGAACGTCATCAAGTTGCGATCAAATTCCTTCAGAAAATCCGGCAATGCCGGCACATCCACGACCGTCGCGCGGCTGGTAATGACCATTCCCTCGACCGCATTGCGCAACTGTCGCACGTTTCCCGGCCAGGGAAACCGCTGGCACAATTGCATCGCTTCCGGTGACATCCGTTTGCGGCCGCGCTTGTGCTTGGCCGTGAAACGCTCAAAAAAACGTTCGATCAACAACGGAATGTCGTCGGCCCGCTCGCGCAACGGCGGCATCACGACTGGCACGATGTTCAGGCGGTAAAACAGGTCTTCCCGAAATTTCCCCTCCGCCACGGCTGCCGGAAGTTTTTTATTCGTTGCGGCAATGATGCGCACGTTCACGCGAATTAATTCGGAGCCGCCGACCATGCGAAACGCGCCGTCTTCCAACACGCGCAATAAATCGCCCTGCCCTTTCGGCGACAGGTCGCCAATCTCATCAAGAAAGAGTGTGCCACCGTCAGCCAGTTGGAACCGGCCGGGCTTTTGCGACGTGGCGCCGGTGAACGCACCTTTCACGTGGCCGAACAATTCGGCTTCCAGCAGTTGTTCCGCAAATGCGGCGCAATTGACGGAAATGAAAGGCTCGTCGCGCCGCTGGCCGTGCGTGTGAATCAGGCGGGCCGCGATTTCCTTGCCGGTGCCGCTTTCACCTTCGATCAGCACAGTGACATCGCTCTGCGCGACCTCCTCGATCAGCCGGCATACGTTCCTCATGCTCTCACTCGCGCCGATCAGTGGATTCGGCTCGGACCGTTTTTGCAGCCGTGACCGCAATTCGTTGTTTTCCACCACCACCGCCTGATATTCCAGTGCCTTTTGCACTTGAATGCGCAATCGCTTGAGGTCAATTGGCTTGGGCAAATAATCGTAGGCGCCCAGGCGCATCGCCTCGACCGCGTTCTCCACGGTTCCAAACGCAGTCATCAGGATGAACAATGTTTCGCGACTGCGCTCACGAATTTGGGCGAGCAATTCCAGCCCGTCCACTCCCGGCATTTTGACATCCGAAATCACCAGATTATACAGATTCTGGCCGGCAAGTTTCAACGCCGCCGTCGCGTCGTTGGCGGCGTCCACGATGTAACCTTCGCGGCGCAGACCTTCCTGCAAACCCGCGCACAGGCCTTGTTCGTCGTCCACGACCAGAATTTTTATCTTCGAATGGTTCACGTCATTGCTTTCTCCTCAGCGGCAAGGTCATGGTGAGTAGAGCCCCTCCCGCCGGCGCATTTTCCGCGCGCAAATCGCCGCCATGGGCCACCGCGATCTGCTGTGCGATCCACAATCCCAGCCCGTTGCCCTCGGCCTTGGTTGTGAAATAGGGGTCAAAGATATCGCCCAGTTCATCCGCCGGAATGCCTGGCCCGGTGTCCCGTACGCAAAGCAACAGGGCATCGCCGGATTTCACCGCCCTGACTTTCACCTGGCCGTGATCGCTGATTGCCTGAATGCCATTAATGATAATATTCAAGAGCGCCTGGGTGAGCCGAACGGAGTCAACCGTGACGAGCGGCAGCTCCGGTTCCACTTCGACAAGAATCTCCACTTTTCTCGCGGACGCTTCCGGACGAAGCAATTCGCAAACGTGATTGATGATTTTTGTTATTTCCACCGGTTCCAGTTCGAGCGCCGAAGGGCCGGCCAGTTTCAGGAAACGTTCCACAATACTCTCCAGGCGGTGCAGTTCGCCGTGAATGATTCCCAGCCGCGACGCGAGTTGGGTGGGCACCGACGGCGACAACGCTCCCAAATCCTCTTCCAGCAGTTGAAAGTGAATGTCCAGGGAACTAAGCGGATTGCGAATCTCGTGAGCGAGGCGTTTAAGCAGCCGCGCGAGCAGATCGCGTTTCTCCGTTGCTGACAACTGCGCCTCGTCCTGACCAAGCGCCTTTGCTAAAACATTTTCCACCACACCGGGTAAGCATAGATTGCGGCTGTCGGGCCGGCCAACCCTGTTTTGGCCATTGCCATCCAACTTTTGCCAGCGCCAATATTTACCCCGCCGAAGATTTGCCGGCTTGCTTCGATTTTTCCCCCGCAGCTATTTTATTCTCCACTGATCAGGTTTGCTGGCATTTCTGCGGACTGGACAAGACTGAAAAAAAGACTTGCAAACCCGTGAAGCAGGAAGAAAATCACGACAATCGCCCATAACGGTTTCAGGCAAGAAACCAAATGGAAACGTCGGTGTTAATCACAACAACAGGCTGAAGGGACGATAATTTCTTCCTCCAGTGTGGTCGTGCGTGGTACGGCACGGGACTAGTGCTGGTTGCGCAAAAAAAGTTTGTTCGAATGACCAAATGAATACGGCGGACAAAACCATAGAAGCGGATTTTTCGACAAAAATCCAGAAGCTCGAACCAGTGGCGGAAACGTCCCTTGGCGTGTCGAAGTTCAACGCCACTCCGGACGCCCTGCGCACCCTACCCACCGATTTTGTCAAGCGTCATCGCGTCCTCCCGCTGCGGATCGAGAATGGCATGCTCCATCTGGCCACCGCCGAACCGGGCAACCTCCGCATGATTGACGACGTCCGGCTGTTGTCCGGATTGGAAGTGATTGAGGAGGAATTTCCAGCGGAGGAAATCGCCGAGGCATTAGCGGGCCGTTACCAGCTCACGGTCGAGAAAATGATCGAAAACTTCGGCGGCGAACGCACGGGCAACGGCGAGGTCAAAACCCTGCACGACATCGAGGTGATGGCCAACGAGCCAACCGTCGTCAATCTCGTCAATTTGATCATTTCCACCGCTCTTCACGAGCGCGCCAGCGACATTCATTTCGTGCCGTTCGAGGACTCACTGCAATTGCGCTACCGGATTGACGGGTTGCTGCAGGAAAAATCGCCGCCGCCCAAGCAACTGCACGCCGCCATCGTGTCGCGCATCAAAATCATGGCCGACATGAACATCGCCGAACGTTTCATGCCGCAGGACGGACACATCCAAATCCATCACCGCGGGGCGCGCGTGGACATCCGCGTCGGAACGCTGCCCACCATTTACGGGGAAAGTCTCGTGATGCGCCTGCTCGAAAAAAGCGCCCGTGCCCAGACGGTGGAGGAACTCGGCCTGGATCAGGTGCGCGCGGCCTTGCTCTCGCGCCTCGTTGGCAAACCGCACGGATTGTTTCTCGCCACCGGGCCGACTGGGAGCGGCAAAACGACGACGTTGTATGCCATCCTGCACAGCATCTACACGCCGGAGTTGAAGATTCTCACGATTGAAGACCCGGTGGAATATGAATTGCCCGGCGTTGCGCAAATTCCCGTTCGGCCCAGCCGCAATTTTTCGTTCGCGAACGGCCTGCGCGCAATCCTGCGCCAGGACCCTGACGTGGTGATGGTTGGTGAAATCCGCGATTCCGAGACCGCCGAGATCGCCATCCGGGCCGCGCTTACCGGCCATCAGGTTTTCAGCACGCTGCACACGAACGATGCCGTGGGCGCGATCACACGGCTGATTGATATGGGCGTGGAGCCGTTCCTGATTTCGTCCTCGCTCGAAGGCGTGCTGGCGCAACGGCTCGTGCGGCGTATTTGCGCCAGTTGCCGCGATCAAACTGAAGTGGAACCGACCGTGTGCGACCAGGTCGCCGCCATCAGCGGCGGAAAAATTGAAGGCCGGTTTTTCCGGGGCAAGGGTTGTGACGAATGCCGCGGCACCGGCTATCACGGGCGCACCGGCATGTTTGAATTGCTGCCCATCACGAACGAATTGCGCGAATTGATTTTGCAGAAGCGCTCGAGTGCCGAACTCAAGGCCACCGCGCAAAGGACAATGATGACAATGCACCAGGACGCGCTGCAAAAAGCCTCGGCGGGTGTGACGACTTTGGAGGAAATCCTCCGCGTGTCGTCGGGAGATGTGTTCAAATGAATTCGTTCTATTATCAGGCCGTTGAAGCCGGCGGCGGCGGCGTCACCGGCATGATCGAAGCCGAAGACCGCAAGGCCGCGCTGCAATTGCTCGGACAACGGAATTTGTTTCCATCGTCGCTCGAAGCCGTTTTACCGGCTGACGATAAATCGAAGGTAAAACCCGCCCCGGCGCAGAGAACCGGGATTCATTTCGGCCGGGGGGTCCGGCGCAATGACATTACCGCCTTTACGCGTGAAATCAGCGCGCTGCTGGCGGCGGCGATTCCCATTCCCCAGGCGCTCGACAGTTTGGGTGAGGAGGAGGAAAATCCAGAGTTTCGCGCCGTGGTCGAACAACTTGGCGCGGCGGTTCGCAAGGGCGAATCACTTTCCACAGCGCTGGAAGCGCACCCGGCCCTGTTCAGCAAACTTTATGTGAGCATGATCCGCGTCGGTGAAGAAGCCGGCGTGCTGCCGAAAGTGATGAACGATCTGGCAGATTTGCTGGAGCACGAAGACGAGGTGCGCGGGGAAGTCGTGGCGGCGGTGGCCTATCCGGTCTTCGTTTTGTGTTTCGGGTTTGTGACCGTGACGATTCTGCTCACGGTCGTCCTGCCGCGGCTGTTCTCCATGCTGGAGGAAATGCTGCCGGTGTTGCCGCTGCCCACGTTGATTTTGCTCAAAGTCAGCCACATGTTGCACGCGCATTGGCTTTTGATCCTGGCCGGCGTCATCGGCGCGGGCGGCAGCGCGTGGTGGTATGTGAAATCACCGGTGGGTGCGGAAGCGTGGGACAAGTTCAAATTAAAATTGCCGTTCATCGGCCCGGTATTCCGGTCGGCGGCGCTCGGACGGTTCGCGCGGACGCTGGGCACGCTGGTTAAAAGTGGTGTGTCGCTGCTGCCCGCGCTGAAAATCGTTGAGCAGACCATCGGCAACCGGGTGCTGGCGGCGCAAATCGCCCGCGTCGCCGAGGAAACGCGCGGCGGCGATTCGCTGGCCGCGCCCCTACGCAAGCTCGGTATTTTTCCGCGCACGGTGGTGCAAATGATCGATGTCGGCGAGGAAAGCGGAAAGCTTGACGAAATGCTTTTGAAGGTCGCGGCCATCGAGGAGCGTCAGATGCGCACGCGGACAAAAACTTTGATTTCGCTGCTGGCGCCGCTGTTGATTCTGATCGTCGGTTCACTGGTTGGTTTCATGGTTATCGCCATTTTGCTGCCCATTTTCAAGATGAGCAGCGCACTGCATTAAATAATTCGACGCCACAAAATGAAAATCCAATTATCACCCCAAAAAACGAGCGCGTTCACCCTCGTTGAAATCATTGTCGTGGTCATCATCATCGGCATCCTGGCCGCAACGATTATTCCGCAATTCATCGGCACGACGCAGGACGCCAAGGTGAGCGCCACCAAGGCGCAGGTTGCCGAACTTGAATCCGCCGTCGAACGGTTTTACGTTCAAATGGACCGCTATCCCACGATGGAAGAAGGCCTGAATGTTTTGGTCGAACCACCCGCTGGCGACGACGCCAAACAGTGGCGTGGCCCTTATATCAAGCAGCTTCGCAACGATCCGTGGGGCAATCCGTATCAGTATCTCATTCCCGGCACGCACCATTCCTCCAGTTATGACATTTGGTCGCGCGGCAAGAGCGGCGCGGGTGGCGGCCAAGGCGACGACACGGAAATCGGCAATTGGTGACTATGAATCGACTTCATGCAGCGCCCGGCCGAATGCAATTCGGCGATGCCGCGGACTTCCAATTTGCGCCACGGAATCGCGCCTTCACGCTGATTGAAATGGTGGTGGTCGTCGTGCTTATCGGCATCATTTCGGCGATGATCATCCCCGAAATGAAAGGCTCGTTCGATGACGCGCTGCTGCGTTCGACCGGACGCGATCTGGTCAACGTTTTCAGCTTCGCGTCCAGCCGCGCCGTCGGCCTCGGCCAGTGTTATCGCGTCAAATTTGATACGCAGGCCGGTCATTACGCGGTGGAACGGCAGATTCACGACGGTACGGGAACGGATTTTGTTCCGTTGAAGGACGTCTCCGGCGCGGAAGGCAGATTGGATCCGCGCATTGCCATCACCATCACCCCGCCGGATGAAAGTTCTTCCGAAAATGACCTGGGTTCCGCCTCGGCCGATCAAAGTTTGCCGGACGCCATTTCCTTTTATCCCGACGGCACGTCGGACGCGATGGAAATCCGGCTGCGCGACCACGATGGCTTTCAATTGTTGTTGGCGCTGAACCCGATCACTGCGCGAGTCCGCGTCACCGAACCGCAGCACGAATGAATGCGTCGCCGCTCAACGCCGGATTTTCGCTCATCGAAGTGATGGTGGCGATTTTGATTCTGGGCGTGGCGGTGGCGGGACTGACGCATGGCATTACGACCGCGCTGGATTCGAGCAAGGAATCGGAACAGCAAACAACGGCGGCACTGTTCGCGGCGGGAAAGATTGAGACGCTCCGCGCCGAAGGCGGTTTGGTGAACGGTGAGACCGACGGTGATTGCGGCGCGGGGCTGGCAGCGTATCGCTGGAAACAATCCATCGGCGACGCGAACATTGACGGCTTGCACGACGTGGACGTGGTAATTGAAAGCGCGCCAAATAATCAGGAAATTTACGAACTCAAAACCCTGTTATTCGAACCGTCCTCTAATTCGAACAGCACAAATTCCTCATCCCGAAGAAAACAGAGCAACGGCCAATGAATGCTTCCCACGCAGCACCAGTTCGCGCCTTCACGCTGATTGAAATCGTCATCAGTTCGGCGTTGATGGCGTTGATATTGGTTAGTGCGTACTTGTGTTTGAGCGCCGGCATCAAGGGCCGAAATATCGTGGAACCGCGCGCGGACATTTTTCAGAACGCTCGCGTGGCGATGGCCTTGTTGACCGCCGACTTGCGCGGCGCGTGTCCGCTGTCGCCGGACGCCGCGTTTCTTGGCATGAAGCGGATGCTTGGCGATGTCGAGGCTGATAATTTGGATTTTGCGACGCACAACTACACGCCGCGCCGCCCGCGCGAGGGTGATTTTTGCGAAATCAGTTATTATGTCGAGCCTGATCCGCATTCCGGCCGGTTCAGCTTGTGGCGCCGCCGCAATCCCACGCTTGCGCCGGATCCATTGTCCGGCGGCAGCAAGGAGGAAATCGCAAACGACATTCTGGGCGCGCGTTTTGAATACTCCGACGGCGTGGATTGGTATGACAATTGGGGCGAGGTCGAAGGCAAGGCCAAGGCGGAAAATTCACAACTCCAGCGGAGCAATATGGAGGGCCTGCCCGAGGCCGTGCGCATCACGTTGATGCTGGATTCGAATCCCGATTCCAAAACGGATCCGCAAACCGGCAAACGCATTATTGAACCGCCGCTGGTTTTCCAGTCGGTTGCGTATTTGAATCTTGCCGACGTCCCGCAGGCGGAGACTGCGAATTCCAGCGGGAGTTCCGGCCAAAGCTCCGGCGGCCAATCCGCGCCGGGAACCCAGAACGGAGGAGGCAATTCACCGTGAAAAACCGCGCTTCTGTTCTGATCGGATTGCTTTGGTGCGTGGCGCTGCTCGCGGTGGTGGTCGTTGGCGTGCTGCACACGGCACGGATGGATTTGCTCACCAGCAAAAATTTCGGCGACAAAATCCAAGCCCGTTATCTCGCGCTGGCCGGGGTCGAAAGAGCCGAGGCGCTGCTTTACCAAAACGCGTTGGACCGCAGCCACAGCGGAATCAATCATACCGGCCAGCTTTATAACGATCCGCAGGACTTTCAGGACGTCGCTTTTGGCCGCGGGACGTATTCGGTACTGCGCCGAGGACGCGATGACGAAGGCGGCGGGGTCGTTTACGGCGTTTCCGACGAGGAAAGCCGGTTGAACATCAACACGGCGAATAGCGACGAACTGAAAGAAATCCAAGGCCTGGGCAGCGACGTGGTCACGGCGATTTTGGGCTGGCGCGGCGACGGCAGCACCGCCCAGGAGACGGATTACTATATGGCGCTGCGCCCGCCGTATAAACCGCGTGGCGCGCCGTTTGAAACCGTGCGCGAACTGCTGATGGTGCGCGGCGTGACGCCGGATTTGCTGCTGGGCCGGGATGTCCATCAAAACGGAATGCTGGACGACCTGGCGGATGACAACGAGCCCCCGAAATACCAGGACACCGTATCGGGAAATGACTTGGGGTGGGCCGGAATGCTGACGGTGGACTCTGCCGTCAAAAATGTGAACGCTGCTGGCGACGACCGCGTGAACATCCAAACCGCCGATGAAACGGCATTGGCGGCCGTGAGCGGCATCACGCACGAGATCGCGCAGGCGATTGTCGCGTACCGCAACCAAAACCGCTTTCAAACCATCGCGGATTTGCTTGAGGTGACGCCGCAAAATAACGGGAACGCTCCATCCGGGCGGAACAATTCGGGCGGCTCCGGTTCTTCCGGCCCGCATCTCATTGATGAAGATTTGTTGATGCAAATCGCGGACAGCCTGACGGCGACCGACGACAAGACGCTGAACGGCGCGATTAATGTCAATACAGCGGGCGCGAACGTGCTGGTTTGTTTGCCGGGAATTGACCGTGATCTGGCGCAGAGAATAATATCCCAGCGCCAGTCGTCGGGATTTTTCGCCAATCCGGCCGAATTGCTGAAAGTGGACGGCATGACGCCAGACATTTTCAAGCAGGTGGCGCCGCTCGTCACCGCGCGCTCGGAGACGTTTCGCATTCTGGCCGAGGGCCGCGTGAAATCCACCGGCGTGCGCCAGCGCCTTCAGGTCATCGCACGCGTCAACCTCGATGGCGTGGAAACTCTTTCGTATCGGGAGGATGATTTATGAATCTTTGCCAAAATAGCGGTACGGGCGGCGCGTCCGTGCGCTTCAAAAGCAGATCGTTTATTCCGATGGAAGCTCACGGACGAGGCGCCCGTGTTACTAAAAAGCGCCACCAAAATGAATGAGTTTTTAAAATCGCCGCCGGTTTTCATCGAAATCAATCCAGCTTCGCTGCGGGTTTTGCGCGAAAGCAACGGCCTTGATCTGCCGCTGCAACGCGCGGCGGACGGGAAGCTGACCGCCGCCTGCCGGAAGGAATTGATTTCGGCTTTGCAAAGGTTTTGGGGACGAAAAAACTGGCAGCCGCGCGTGCGCGCAATTTGTGGCATCAGCGCGCACGGGGTTTCACTCCGGAAAATCGCGCTGCCCTCGGCGGCGGCTGGCGAACTCGAAAGCGTGCTACGGCTCCAAATTGAAAAGGAATTTCCGCTGCCGCCCGACCAACTGGCTTGGGGCTGGCGCGAAATCAACAATGATCCGGCCCGCCGCGAAGCCGTTATCACCGCCATTCGCAAGGAAGTTGTTGAGGATTATGCCCGCATCTTGTCGGAAGCAGGCGCAAATCCGGAATTCACACTTTCAGTTTTCGCGCGTGAATTGCTTTGTCAGGCGTCGAACGAACCGCACGCGATTTTGGAAATCGGACGCCACCACGCTGAATTGGCTTCAGTCGAATCCGGCGTGACCGCCAGTCTGAAAATTTTGCCGGCGAATGGAAGCCTTGCCGACGCCGTTCAGAAGAATTCGCCCGCAAGAATCATTTACGTTTCGGGAAATGCGTTCGCGCAGAGCGAAGTTCTTCAAACCTTGTCGGCGCGGATGGATTGCCGCCGGCTGGAAGTTCCCGGCGGCGCCGGATTTTCCGCCGCGACCGCCGGGCTAAAAAAATCCCTTGCAGATAATATACCATTGCCCCGGTTGCAATCGAAGTCGGCGCCGGCCAAAATACCTTTCAATCTCTCCTGGACGGACTTTACCCGGGGCGAAAACCGCCGCTGGCTCGTGCGCGCGGCCGTGCTGCTGCTGTCGCTGCTGTTGCTGCCTTACGCCGAGGCGCTAGTGCTCGGGCCGCTACTGGCGTGGAAATTGGCCTCGTTCAAAGCTCAACGGCAGCAGTTTACGTCAGTGGTGGAGCCGGAACTGCGTTTTCTGCAATCCTTCAAACAGAACCAGCCGCCTTACCTCGATGCCATGTATGTGTTTTCCCAGGCCGCGTCGCCGGGGGGGCGCCTGGATTCGCTCGCCCTCAATCAGCAAGGCGACATCGCGATAAAGGCAACGATGCAAAACGCACAGCAGGTGATGGATTTTCGCGCGAAGCTGATCGCCTCCGGTTTTTTTGATGATATCACCGTGGAGGAGCAGACGCCGGTTCAGAACCAGCCAAAGGTGAGCGTGCGGATGACGGCGCAATGGAAATCCGCCGCCGGGCGCCCCGCCTTGAAAATCGGGACCTCGCCAGAAGAAATCGGAAAGGCAAACTCGCTAACCAATGCGGCAGCCCCGGCGGCGGCGGGAATTCCCCAAACCTGAATTACCATGCACGCCTTGAGCACCAGCGAAAAACGCACGATCCGCTACGCGACGATCGGCATTTCAATCTATCTCGCGCTGTTCGGCGGATTCAAAGTCTGGAATTTCTTTGCGCATCGGCGCGCGGGTTACCTCCAGATGGTCGCCGAGGCGCGGCAGTTGAAAATCGAAACGATTCTGGACGCGGATCATGCCGTCGTGGTGAAAAAATTGATGGTCGAATTTCAGCTCGATCCGGCGAAGCTCTCCACCAATTCCGTCGTGGCCGCCGCTAGCGCGGCGATCCAAAAGGCGGCGATGAGCGGCGGCGTCACGCCCGGTCCGATTCGCGAGTCGCCGGAAAACGCCTCGGGCAAGGAACTGGCAACGATTGACTTTGAAGGTTCGGGAACGGTGGCCGCCGTGATTTCGCTGGTGCATCGGCTGCCCCTGCTTGGTTATCCGCTGCTGATTGATTCGCTGCAAATTGCAGGGGACCCCGCGCGCCCGGATCAAATCAAATTGAGCGTCAAAATCATCGTGCTAAATTTTGAATATTGGAAAAAGACGGAGGCGCCTCATGCGTGACCGTTCTGAACGAATTTTGCGAACGGCCTGCCTGACATTAGTTGCGCTGGTCATGCTGCAACTGGTCCGCGCGGGTTTCCAGGTCACCCGACTGGTGGGGGCAAAAATCCCCGCGGTGCCGACGTTGGAAACCAATGAAAATTCAACCGCCGGTCCGGCATCCCGGTCAAAAACGGAGGCCACGAATTTGCCCGCCGCCACCGCCGCCATAATCAAAAAAACGATAGCAACGAATTCCATGGCGGCTCAACAAGCAGGTGAAACAAATTTGATTTTAACCAACGCCGTGGCTCAAACTGCCCGCGAAACCAACTCGGTTTCGACCAATTCTGGAGTGGCGCAAATAGCCGGCGGGACTAATTTGCTTTCAACCAACGTCCTGGCTCAAATCGCCGGCGGGACCAATTCAGTTTCGACCCATTTCGCCGCGCAAACAGCAACCAACAAAAATCCGGTTGCGGGCACGAATTTAATCGCCGGCGTAACAACGAATTCCCCCGGAAAGCATTTGCCTCCGCCAATGGCGGGAATGCCGGGAATGCGTGGTAGCGCGCCCGATCTGCCCCCTGAAATTCAGGCGCGCGTGGACAAAATTGTGAGCAGCGAAATTTTCGCGCCAGTCATGCACCCGCTGCCGATGGGGCTTTTGGGTATTGCGGGCGGCACGGCTTTCCTACGGACGGACAGCGGTCAGACGGGGCTGGTGCAACCGGGCGATTCACTCGGCGATTTGAAACTGCTGCAAATCGGCATCAACCGGGTGTTGGTGGAACAGGACGGGCAAAAAAAAGAACTGACGATATTCGACGGCTATGGCGGCGAAAGTTTGCTGACCAACCAAGACGAACCCAATAAATGAAAACATCCCACTTTATAAGCGCTCCGGCTCGCCGGGTAAAATTCCAGCGGCGGCTCTGCCTTTTAATCGCCGTTCTGCTCGGAGTCGTTGGACAACTGGCCCAGACGCAAATTGTTTCGCCACGTTTTCCACCGGGTATCATGCCGCCAAGCGGTGGCAACTCCGCGCCGCCGCCCGGCGGGGGGTCCGGCCCGAACAATTCCAGCGAGGGACCTTGGATGCCATCCGAACCGTTGAGCGCGAGCGGCGTTTCCACAAATGCAAACGATGAAATTCAATTGAGTTTTCAAGGCGCAAACGTGGACATGGTGGCGCAATGGCTGGCGCAAACCACCGGCAAGACGGTCATCAAACATCCGCAAGTGCAATGTCAGTTGACTATCATGAGCTCCAAGAAAGTGCCGGTGCGCGATGCCATCAACATGATTTACCGCGCTCTGGCGCTGGAGGGATACTCGGTGGTGGAATTGAGTGATTCCATCCTCATCGTGCCGCAGGGGAAGGAGCCGAAAATGAGCCCCGAAGTCGTGAACGGTTCGCTGACGAACCTGCCTCCGGGATGGCAATTATTGGTGAAAGTTTTTCAACTCAAACATGTTCAGGCGGGGGAAATCAAACCGCGTGTCCAGGCGGTGCTGTCGGACAAAGGCACGGTGGAAGCGGATGAAAGCGCGAATGAGGTCATCGTAACAGACTACAATGACAACCTGCGCGTGGTGGGCGATCTGATCGACGCGCTGGACAGCGACCACCCGCAGGACGTGGCGGTGCGCGTGATCCCCCTGAAACACATCGCGGCGGACGAGTTGGCCAAGGAAATCGGGCCGCTTTACGAGAAAATGACCGGAACCTCCGGGAACAAGACGGTCATTGACGTGGTGGCGGACGACCGTTCCAATTCGCTGATCGTGTTCTCCAGCCTGACGGATTTCGCCGACATCGAAAAGCTGGTGACCATGCTGGACACCGAGAACGCGCAGGAAAAGGTGACGCGGACGTTCATTCTTAAAAACGCTGACGCGCAGGACCTGGCCACACAGTTGCAGAGTTTGAACGAAAATGAATCCTCCTCGCGTTACGCATATTATTATTATTCTCCACAACCGGCCACCCAGAATAAAATCAGCGTGGTGGCCGACCGCCGCCGCAACGCCGTCATCGTGCAGGCTCCGCCCGCGCAAATGGACAGCCTGGCGAAAATGATCACCGAATTGGACGCCCCGGTTTCCGATGAAAGCCTGGCGCCGGTGATTTATCCCCTCAAATACGTCAGCGCCACGGACATGGAAGACGTGCTGAATGATTTATTCGTGAAGAAAACGCAGCAGCGGAGTTATTATGACCTAATTTATGATCTTGATACCGGCGACAATTCGGAAAATTCCGGAAATCAAAACGTTGGGCGGCTGTATGGCAAAGTCCGCATCACCAGCGAACCCTATTCCAACGCCATCATCGTCACGTCGGATTCCAAGGAATACCTCGCGGTGATCGAGAACGTCCTCAAACAACTGGATCAACCGTCGCAAGCCGGCGAAAGCACATTGCGCATCGGTCTGAAATTCGCCAAGGCGGACACGGTGGCGAACAGTTTGAACGTTTTGTTTGCCAAGAATGGCTCGCCGGCCTTGCATCCGGAGACGCCGCAAAATCAAAATACCGCGGCGCAACCCAACCAGCAGACGCAAACATCCACTTCGGACCAAACCGGTTTTGACATCGCCCAAGCCGCTCAACAGGAGGCTTATTATCCCTGGATTGGCGGGCAGCCGGACCTCACCGGTTCGTCCGGCGGCGCTTCACCGGGGATGGTCAGCGACTTGATCGGCCGAGTCCGCTGCGTGGCCGATGAGCGTGGCAACGCCGTGCTGGTTTCCGCCAACGTCCATTACTTTCCGGAAATATTGCAATTGATCCAGGAGGTGGACGCGCCGTCGGACAAAGTTACGATTGAAGCGCGGATCGTCCAAGTTTCCAGTGATTATCTGGACAAACTCGGCGTTCGGTGGAATCAGAACGGCAGCCAGGTTTTCACGGCGGATGACTATGAAGATTCACTTCTTGCCAGCGGCAGCGGCAGTTATCAAAAGGGATTCGGGGGAACAACTTCAATCAACACGCCGGCCAACAACTCGGCCGGCTCGGTCGTGCAAGCGCTTGCCAATCTTCGCTCGGGCATGGTCAGCAGCACGCTCAACATCGATTATCTCGTTCAATTTCTGCGGGAAACCACGGATGCCACCGTGCACGGCGAACCCAGTATCACGATTGATGACAATGAAATGGGCAAGTTGTTCGTCGGCCAGGAAGTGCCGGTGCCGCAAAACACGCAGATTTCCTCGGTCGGCTCCCAGAACACCGCGATCACTTACAAAGACGTTGGCATCGTTCTGGAAGTCACGCCGCACATCAACAGCGACGGCGACGTGCAACTGCAAATCCACGCCGAATCTTCGACGGTGGATACCGGATCCACCGTGCTGGGCGGCGACGTTTTTGACACCGACAATTTTCGCACGGAGGTGACCGCCAAGAACAGCCAAACCCTGATGCTCGGCGGCATCATCCAGAAACAAATATCCACGGTGGTGCGCAAGGTGCCGTTGTTGGGCAGCATTCCGCTTATTGAATGGGCCTTCAAAAAGAAAGACAAGACCACGCAAGAAGTGGAGTTGATGGTTTTTTTGCGCCCGACGGTGATTCACACCGCCAAAGACGCGAGCGAGGTTGAAAAGGAAATGGAGCAGAAGGCGCCGCTCCTGCAAAAATGGCGGGAAGAACCAAACTCCGGTTCGTCAACCAAATCGAACGAATGACGAATGGAATGGTGATTTCACTTTGGCGGCCCGGCAATCCGGAACCAACTCGGTATTATTCTGCTTTTTCGCAGGGGAAAGCTTGGGGCCAGGTGCTTCGCGCAGCTAACGACATGCGCGGGCGATTTGAAGGTTCACGGCGGGGTGCTGGTCCGGCTTCCTAGTAATACTAGTGTAGTGTATCACAAATAGCTAGACATATTGGGTTTTTCATATAAAATGGTTCCCGATGCCAAAAGTTGCCAGCGCGGTGGTCCTATCCGAGGCTGATCGAAGCCAGTTGGAAACCTGGGTGC